>JAKFXY010000016.1 GCA_021731165.1 Acidobacteriota bacterium
TCCCACCGGGCATCGACGCCGAGCTTGCCCTTCCAGCCGTTCCAGCCGTCGCTGCCGGCGTTCCCCGGGCTGCTCACGGGGCCGACCGAGGCGTTGCGGAAGGGCGTCTGCGATACCGGGAATGAGAGGCTTGGCCCGACGCCCGGATACGGTACCTCCATGGGCCGCGCCAGCTTCGGCAGCTCGCCGCGCATCAGGATGAAGACGCGGTTCGGGCTCTCGGCGAAGATGCTCTGCACCGCGCCCCACGTCCACGCCTCGTGACCCGACAGCTGCGACAGCGGCTTCGGCCAGTCGGCCACGATCTCATACGGACCTGTCTGGTCCTGGCCACCTTTCTGCCCGGCCACGGCCGCGAACCCTGGTGCCTGGGGCGCCTGTGGCTCTAACGCAGGCGGTCCTGAGAGTTGGAATCCGAGAACGACTCCGAGGATTGCGGTGAGCGTAGCGATCGCGGCGGCCTTCATCGTGTCTCCTCGAATGCGACCTGCGCGTCTGCCTTGACCCGCGCTGGGTTTGGTGTCGCATAGCCGGCGTACTTCGCCGGCACCTTCCAACTGCTCGCCACCTCGTCAACGGTCTTGCCGGCTCTCTTGGCGTCTTGCGCGAACTTGACGAAGTCGGCGATGAACTCCGAGTAGAGCTTCAGATCGGCCGGAGTCGTTGTCGTGGGGTTGTGGCCGTTGACGATCGTGTCGATGTTCGGTGTCGCGGCTGCCTTGGCGACCGTCGCGGAGAACTGGACCGCGCTGCCGCCGTTGTTCATGTCCATGATCGGCATGTCGCGGGTCGGCATCGTGTCGCCCACGTGCATCACGCGCAGGGCGGGGAAGATGACGAAGGTGTCGCCGCCCGTGTGCGCCCGCCCGAAGTAGCGCAGAACGATTTGGTCGGCGCCGCTGCCGAGCGTCAGCGAATCCTTGTAGGTCCTGGTCGGCATGCCGTGGCCGCCGTGCTGCGTGAAGAGATTGGTCTGCGGCCCGGTCTGCAGGCCATAGACCGGGTTGGCCTGGCCCATCAGCGTCTTGGTGTTCTCGTGGGTGACGATCTCGATGTTGGCTGGGAACTCGACGTTGCCGCTCACGTGATCGAAGTGAGTGTGCGTGTTGATGATCCGCGTCACCGGCTTGTTGGTCACCGTCTTGATCTTGTCGAGCAGCGGCTGGCCCCAGCCAGGCAGTTTTGTGTCTACGACCGTGATCCCAGTGGCGGTGACGAACACGGCGCTGTTGCCGCCGCCGCCCTTCATCACGTAGAGGTTGTCCCGCACCTTGTCCACTTCGATGACCATCGCGGGCGGCGCCGCCGGTTGTTGAAATGCCGCCAGCGTCATCGTGAGCGCGCCTACGGCCACGAGCGTGCCGAGCACAATCCGTCTCTTCATAGTTGTCTCCAAACGCAACGCCGTGATTCTACAGGAAGGCCGCCTCCGTGCCCCTAGTTCTTCGACTCTTGCTCGGGACGCCCCGAGGGACGTCGAGGGGCGTGGCCCGCTGGCACGGAAGCGCTAGTCGTATGCGGGCTCGTCGTCACGAAGGCGGTCAAGATTCAGGTAGATCGGCCCCGCGCCAAGCACCGAGGCGATGGCATAGGTGCCCCATCCGGCGCGGTTGACGGCGGCAAAGCGGGCGTGCTCCCCCGGCTGCAGTACCAGCTCGACCTTCTTCCAGATCAGGGTGTTGTGGACGCGCAGAAGGTGGGGGCCGGGTTCGACGTCCCGGCTCACAGACTCGCCGAAACGAATGATGGCCAGCTCCTGCCCGTCGAGCGCGACGAACAACTCCCGCTGCCCGATGTCGTTCGGCGCATTTCGAGTCACGGTAATGCGGGCTTTTGCGACTTCCATGGATTGCGCATAAGAATACCCGCGATGAAGATTTCAGATCTTGGCCCTGGCCTCCTCCTTGCCGCCACCGGGATCGGCGTCGGCGACATGGTCTCGGCCACGATTGCCGGCGCCCAGTATGGGATGACGCTGCTCTGGGCGCTGGCGGCCGGGGTCATTATCAAGTTCGCCATCACCGAAGGGAGCGCGCGGTGGCAGCTCGCCACCGGCGCCACGCTCGTGGAAGGATGGCGGGATCATCTCCCGCGCGGGATGCTCCTCGCCTTCTTCATCTACTTCGTCATCTGGAGCTACATGGTGTCGAGCGCGCTGGTGGCCGCGAGTGCCCTGGTACCTGCCGCCGTGGTGCCCTCGGTGCCTCTGCCGTACTGGGGCGCACTTCATGCGGTCGTGGCATTCATCCTCGTGTACTTCGGGCGCTACGAGCGATTCCTCGCGGTCATCAAATGGTTCATCGGACTGAAGCTCGTCGCGGTGATTGCCTCCGCCCTCCTGATCGTGCTCTGGTCTGGAGCCGACTGGTCGGCGGCCGCCGCCCGAGAGCCATTCTCCACCTCCTACACGCTCTCGCTCATCGGTGGCGTCGGCGGCACGGTCACGCTGCTCTCCTACGGCTACTGGATGCGCGAGGAGGGATGGGCGGGAAAGGAACGCCTGCCCACGGCACACGCCGACCTTACCGTGTCCTTCGCGCTGGTCTTCGTGTTCTCGCTCGCCATGATGTTCCTCTCCACGCAGATTACGTGGGAGGGGGCGATCCTCGACGCGGGGCCGAGGATCTGCCTGCAGCTCGCCGATCGCATCGGCGCCGAGATCGGGCCGATAGGCCGCGGCGTGTTCCTGCTGGGCTTCTGGGGTGCCGCGTTCGGATCGGTGCTTGGCGTCTGGCACGGCGTGCCGTTTCTGTTCGACGACTTCGTTCACCTCTGGCAGCGGCGGAAGCCGGGCGGGCAGCAGGGTAGGGCGTATCGAAGCTGGGCGCTGTATCTCACGTTGGCATCGATCTCGGCGCTCCTGATTCAGCGCCCCGTCTGGATGGTGTTCATGTACACGCTCGTCGGGTCGATGTTCTTTCCGTTTGTGGTCGCCACGCTCCTCTATCTCAATAACTCCACGCTCATGCCGGCCGGCACGCGCAGCGGCGTGCGAATCAACACGATCCTCGGCTCGGCGCTGGCCCTTTACGCCTACCTGGCCGTGCGCGCGTTCGCCTAGGGACGCCACGGAGACACGGAGAAGGCCTCTGTGTCTCCGTGGCGCTCTTTGGGTAGACTGACATGTCCCCGTGAATCCAATCCTGACCACGCTCCTTCACAACGTCCTGACCAGCCGCGTGTACGATGTGGCCCGGGAAACGCCGCTCGACCCGGCCGCTTCGCTCTCGCGCCGGCTCGGTCGCACGGTGCTCTTCAAGCGCGAGGATCTGCAGCCGGTCTTCAGCTTCAAGCTGCGCGGCGCCTACAACAAGATCGCGCACTTGACCGCCGAGGAGCGCCGCAAGGGTGTCATCACGTCGAGCGCAGGCAACCATGCCCAGGGCGTGGCCTTCTCGGCGCGTAAGCTCGGGCTCCGCGCGGTGATCGTCATGCCGCAGACCACACCGACGATTAAGGTGGAGGCCGTGAAGGGCATGGGGGCCGAGGTCGTGCTGGCCGGTGACAGCTACTTCGAGGCGGCAGCGGTGTGCCGGAGCCTTGTGGCTGACACCGGGATGACGTTCATCCACCCGTTCGACGATCCGCTCGTGATCGCGGGGCAGGGGACGATCGGCGCGGAGATCCTGCGCCACAGCCAGGAGACGCTCTCGGCGGTCTTCGTGCCGGTGGGCGGAGGCGGATTGATCGCGGGCATTGCCGGCTACATCAAGGCCCTGCGGCCCGAGGTGCGGATCGTCGGCGTCGAGCCGTTCGAGGCCGACGCGATGTACCGATCGATGGCGGCGGGCGAACGCGTCCGGCTCGACCATGTCGGCTTGTTTGCGGACGGCGTGGCCGTGCGAGAGGTCGGCGAGCTGACGTTCCCGATCGTGCGCGAGACGGTGGACGAGATCGTCCGCGTCAGCAACGACGAGATCTGCGGCGCCATCAAGGACATCTTCGACGACACGCGCTCGATCATGGAGCCGGCCGGCGCGCTGGCCGTGGCGGGGTTGAAATCGTGGGTCGAGCGCGCGGGCGGGAGCACGGGAGGAGGCGCGGGCGTGTCCGACGGTGCACTCGTGGCCGTGCTGAGCGGCGCCAACATGAACTTCGATCGGTTGCGCTTCGTGGCGGAACGGGCGGAGGTTGGCGAGGCGCGCGAAGCACTGCTGGCGGTCACGATTCCCGAGCGCCCTGGCGCTTTCCGCGAGTTCTGCGCCGAGCTCGGCCGCCGCGTCGTCACTGAATTCAACTACCGCCTGGCCGGCCGGCAGCAGGCGCACATCTTCGTGGGGCTCGCCACCGAGTCACGCCAGGATGGCTTGGCGCTCGCCGCCCTGCTCAACTCACGCGGCTACGAGACGGTGGATCTCACCGACAACGAGATGGCCAAACTGCACGTACGCCACATGGTCGGCGGCCGTGCTCCCGACGTACGCCACGAGCGGCTCTGCCGCTTCGAGTTTCCCGAGCGTCCGGGAGCCCTGACCGGCTTTCTCGACAAGCTCGCCGGCCGCTGGAACATCAGCCTCTTCCACTACCGCAACCATGGCGCCGACTTCGGCCGAGTTCTCGCCGGTATCGAAGTGGAAGACCCGGATCTCCCGGCCTTCAAGGCTTTCCTCGACGCCCTCGGCTATCCCTACGTCGTCGAGGACGACAACCCGGCCTACCGGTACTTTCTCTCGTAACCACGGCTGCTCGCGTAGCTCCCGCGCGCGCCGATCAGGATCCCGAGCGCATGAAGGCGATGACGTCCGCCGCATCCTGCGTCGTCATGCGGAAGCGCGGCATGGGAGGCTTGAGCGGCGTACCGTCGCGGCCGATCGATCCTTCGGTGAGCAGCCGCAGCGCCATGGCGTCGGTGTAGCCCGCGAGCCCCTTGTTTCGCGGCACGCGTGTCGCCCACGCCTGGCTCCATGCGGGCGGGATGAATGGGATCGACGCGCCCTGGTACCGCTCGGCGTCGATGATGTTGCCTTCCCGGTCGCGTCCGGAATGGCACTCCACGCACATCGCCACTCGCTCGGCGATGTAGCGGCCATGCTCCACGTTGCCCGGCGGCAACACCACGGCGCGCGGTGGCGTGGCTGCCGCCGCGGGCGGCGATTGCGCGGCCGCCCTCGCGAACAAGGCCATCAACAGAACCCCGGCGACGGACAACAGGCGCGAACCTCGAATCGATCGTGATCTCATAAGTGGATTATTACGTACGCGCGAGCGTAGGCAGTCGGGTACCCTTGGCTTTCAACCTGCGCATGACCCACGAAGTCTTCATGACCGCCGCGCTCGACGAGGCGCGCCGAGGTCTCGCGGCCGGCGAGGTGCCGGTTGGCGCAGTGCTTGTTCTCGACGGAACGATCGTCGCTCGGGCGTTCAACCAGCCTATCGGGACCGTCGATCCCACGGCCCATGCCGAGGTGCTCGTTCTGCGTGAGGCCGCGCGGACGATCGGCAACTATCGGCTCACCGGCGCCGTCGTCTACGTCACCGTCGAGCCGTGCCTGATGTGCGTCGGCGCGCTGGTGCACGCCCGGGTGCGTGAAGTCGTGTACGGTGCCGCGGAGCCGCGGGCGGGGGCCCTGATTTCCGCCGTCAGGGCGCTCGACATCCCGGGCCTCAATCACCAGTTCGCCGTCACGGCCGGGGTGCTCGAGGAGCCGTGCCGTGACCTCATGGTGCGGTTCTTCAAGGAGAAGCGACGCGCCTGACGCTCAGCGTCCTGCCGGCGTGTCGTGCAGCGCGAGGAACTTGCGCAGCTCCTCGTTGTCGGGGAAGTCGTAGGCCAGGCCTCGCGCCGTGGACACGGCGCCGCCGATGTCCTTCTCCCTCACTTGCATATCCCAGAGCGCGAACCCTGCTTCGGCGCGGCTGAACGGGTCGCCTTCGATCGTGGCCGCTTCCCGTACAGCCGATACTCCCTTCTTCTTGTTACCGCCGCCGAGCAGCCAGCGCGTGCCCCTCGGCACGCGCGCACCGACGATGTAGTCGATCCAGGCGCGGGCGACGCGGGCGCGGATGTGCGCCGGATCCTGCTTGAGCACCTTGTCGAGCGACTTTCGCGCTTCCCAGTACTCGCTCCAGCCCGTCTTGCGACCGAGCGTGCCGAGCTGCAGCCACACGTAGTTCAAGTCGAGCTTGCCGAGCATGAAGAGCGCATCCGTATCGCTGGGTGCGGCCATGAGTTTCGCGCGGGCAGCGACCTGGCCCTTGGCAATGTCGGCGAGGAACGTGGGCATCAGTTCCTGGCAGACCGCGCACAGCGGCCAGGCCTTGTCTTTGTCCGCCGGTTCGCCGAACGCCCGCTTGATCTGAAAGAGCAGCGCCGAGGTCCGCAGCTCGCAAGCGGCCAGGTCCACGGTTTCCGTAACGCACCCGTCGGCGGTCGCTTCGGCAGCGGCTTGGTAGCGTCCGTTGTAGAAGAGCCGTTGAGCCTCCTCGATCGTGGGCGTTTCGGCGGAGGCCGGCGCAAGGGCTCCGAGAGTGATAGCGGTTGCAGCGAGCATGACGAACGGGATTCGCATTGGGTGCTACGAAGGTACATCCTGCGGGGCCTCCGTGCGCGTGCGGCCCTGGGGACGCACGACGTTATAATGGAGTGTTCTTGCACCGGGGCGGGTTCTGTCCGAGCGACTCGCCGATGCGCAACGACCGGAGAGGTACCGAAGTGGTCGTAACGGGGGCGCCTCGAAAGCGTCTTGTCGGGTAACCGGCACGGGGGTTCGAATCCCTCCCTCTCCGCCATCCTTCGCTCACGCGAGCTCATGCCGATTCGCCGAAGCACGAAAGACCCCGCCGTTTACCTGTACTATCGCCAGGAGGACGGCCGGTTTTGTTGCGTTGTCGCCAAGCATCTGAACGGCGATGGATTCATCGTCACGGCGTATCTGACTGACAAGATCAAAGCTGGCGAGGTGGTCGTATGAAGCCTATCAAAGTGTTCTTCGACAGAGTCGGCAACACGCTCAACGTCTGGTTCGACGATCCCGAGAAGGAGCACGTCTCCGAGGAGACATCGGAGGAGGTCGTGCTCGTCAAGGACAAGGACGGGAAGGTGATCGGGTTTGAAGTCCTGAACTATCTTTCGGCGAACGAGGCCAGGGATGTGACGGTCGTGCCTGTCGAGGCCGCGGTCATCTGAACGGCCGTCGCAGGATTCGACCTTGGAACCCGAACCGAAGAAGGACATCAGCCGCATCATGCGCGAGCAGCGGCACGTGATCGACGAAGCGCTCCAGCGGGGCATTCGACAAGCCATGCTTCGACACAAGGCAGCCGGACTCCCGGTTGTTATTGAACGCGATGGCAAGATCGAGTGGGTCAAGCCGGAAGACCTCGGCTACTAGCGACAGATTCTCACCTCCACGCCCGCTTCATCCAAACTCTCTAACCACAACTTTCAGCACATAGGTCCCGAGCTTTGCACGGGCTGTCGGCCTTGGTCCGGCGCGGTCGATCAGGGCGCGGATCCAACGCGGCTCTCCGGGCTGCGTGGCGACTACGGATGAGGGAGCACGGACGGGAAAGACGCGATGCTTAGCGTCGTTGCGCCGCGTCGCAGGCGCTATTACGGCAGCCGGTCACGTCGGAGATACTAATCCCCAAGGTTGAGGACTGCGAAGATTCGTGCTTCCACCCGCATGTGTTGCTGTACCTGATTTGTACCTGAACCGGCGATTTTGAGTGGATTGAGCGTTTTGCGCGATTGATTTCAGGCCTAATTGTTGACAGTTGCTGAATCGACCGGAACGAATCCCTCCGTCTCCGCCATCCTTCGCTCACGCGAGCTCACGCCGAAGCGTGAGCTTCGGCTGGGCAGGCCAGGCGAAGGCGGACTTCATGTTCTTTAATCTGATTCGGACGCGCAGCTCTTCGCTATCTCTCTTCAGGCCTGAGGGCCAGCGGCACCGCCGGGGTCACAGGCGCCCCAAAGCTTTGCCACCGGCGGCCCAGCCAGACGGCGTTGGCCACCGAGACGAGCGCCAGCACGACGGCCACCGAAGACGCCCCCGCGATGCCGAAGCCGAACGCCGCCATCGGCACGTACGCCCAGGCGCCAATCTGATCGCCGGCGCGATAGACGAAGGTGTCGATGAAGCCCTTGGTCTTATAGCGATCCTCGGGCGAGACCACGGTGAAGAGCACTTCCCGCGCGGGCCGGTTGACGGCGAAGTTGCCGGCACGCCGGATGACCTGAAACACCACCAGCACGGTGACCGTGGGCACCATGCCAAGAACACCGAAGCCCAGCACGCTCAGCACCGGCAGAAAAGCCAGCCCTGACACGATTCCGAACGCGCGAAGGAACCAGCCGGTGGCGAAGGTCTGCGTGACCAGCGTGAGCAGATTGACGGCGAGATCAACGGTCGCGAAGAAACGTGTGCGCGCGACGCGGTCCGCGATGGCGGCGTCGACCACGGCGGCCTGCTGGAAATAGAGAAACGACGTGAGCACCGTGAAAAGCAGCATCTGCACGGTGATGTTCAGGAAGTACGCGCTCGTGAACGCCCGTCGCATGCCCTCCCAGACGCTGCCGCCCATCCCGATCGCCTGCTCGCCGGCGGAGACACGGGGAGCCTCGCCGCCGTCCGCCTCGGACGACCGCGCGGCAAAGCCGAAGAGACGGCGTGCCGAGAGCGCCGCCAGTTCCAGAAGGACCACCGACACGAGCAGCAGGTTTGCCGTTCCCAGTGGGCCAACGAGGAACGATGTCACGGCCGAGCCCGTGATGCCGCCAATCGTGCCCGCGGCGCCGACGAGCCCGAACAGGCGTTTGCCCTGTTCGCTGGAGAACACGTCCGCCATCACCGACCAGAAGATCGAGACGACGAACATGTTGAAGACCGACGTCCAGATGAAGAAGAGCCGGCCGACCCAGATCTGCTGCTCCGCCGATGCGAGGTGAAGAATGGCGAAGAAGAGCAGCAGGTTCAGCGCGAAGAACCGGTACGCCAGTGATACGAACCGTGCGCGAGGGAGCCTGGACGCGATGAAGGCGAAGGGCGGGTTCGCCGCCAGCATGCCGACGAGCGAACCCGTGAAGAGCCAGGGCAGGTTATCGACGCCGCCCGCGACGCCCATGTCGTCGCGAATCGGCCGGATGACGTAGTACGCCGAGAGGACGCAGAAGAAGAACAGCCACGACCAGCCGACGGCCGCTGCCTCTTGCGGCCGGATACCGAACCGTCGGAGGCTAGACGTTCGGAAGGGCATCGATGAAAGCCGACATCCGCCTCCGCATGGCCTGATCCGGCACTCGTCCGATGCCGCCCCCGATGTTGTCGAGCATGTTGCGAGCCTGGCTCGTTGCCGGCGTCGTCGCGGTGACGGTGGTGTTGCCGAGCACCCACTTCAGGAAGAACTGCGCCCAGGTCTTCGCGTCGAACTCGGCGGCCCAGTCGGGCAGCGGTCGATCGCCGACGCGACGGAAGAGGCGCGTGCGTCCGAAAGGCGCGTACGCCAGCACCGCCACGCCGCGATCCCGCGCGAGCGGCAGGATCGTCTCCTCGACCTCGCGGCTGTCAATGGCATAGTCCACGCCGATGAAGTCGAGCTGTTCACGCTTCAGGATCGCGACGAGCTCGTCGTACTGCTGGTCGAATGTCGTGGTGACGCCGAGGTACTTGATTTTCCCCTGCTGCTTGTACTCGCGCAGGATCGACAGCTGCGTCGGCACGTCTCCCAGGTTGTGGACCTGAATCAGATCGATCCTCGCCCTGCCGATGCGCTCGAGCGACGTGTCGATCTGCGCGCGCGCCGCCGATGGATTGGCGACGGCGTTGCCCCGACCCGCCACGTTGACCTTCGTCGCCCAGAACAGACGGTCGCTCCAACCCGCGTCACGCACGATCTTGGCGGCCACCTCTTCCGACGCCCCGTACTGAGGCGCCGTGTCGAAGAGCGTGGCGCCGTTGTCGAGCAGCGTCTTGAAGACCTCTCGAAGGGCGGTGATGTCCTCCGTGCGCGCGACCTGCGCGAACGTCGCGGAGCTGCCGAGACCGATCACGGGCAGGCGCTCACCAGACGATGGGATGACGCGCGTGATCAGGCGCTGCTGGCCGAAGAGATCCTCGGGATCGAACGTCAGCGCCGCACCGGCGCCAAGCGTCAGATTGAGCCATTCACGGCGGGTGATTGTGGACACGGAATCCTCCTCAGACTGATTGCGGGATCGGTTGCCTACGGTGAAGCGGTGATCGGCGCGCCGACAGTGGCGACCGTCCCTGATGCAGTGATTTCGGGACCACTCTTCGACATGCGGTCCTGGCGCCGGCCCAGCCACCAGGCGTTGCCAACCCAGGCCACGCCGAGCGGCACCGCCGCCCACGCGATGGCGCCGGCGCCGAGTCCGGCCATGGCAATCCCGCTCGATGCCCAGGCGCCGACCTGATCGCCGAGCCGATACACCACGGTATCAATCAGGCTCTTCGCTTTGTACTTGTCCTCGCGGCTCACCACGGTGAAGAGCACTTCCCGGGTCGGCCGCGCAAACGAGAAGTTGCTCGCCCGGCGCAGCACGGTAAAGCCAACCACGATCGCGGCCGTCGGCATCAGCCCCAGCAACAGGAACCCGACCGCCGTGAGGGTGGGCACGAACGTCAGCGTCAGCGCGACGCCCGCGGCCCTCATCACTCGACCGGTGAGGAAGAGCTGGCAGCCGAGGGTGAGCGCGTTGACGAGCAGGTCGATGCGCGCGAAGAACACCGTGCGCGCGGCACGATCGACAAACGTGCGATCCACGATCGCGGCCTGCTGGAAGTAGAGAAACGTCGAGAGCACGCTGTAGAGCAGCATGTAGACGGCGATGTTCAGCAGGTAGGGCGACGAGAGCGCGTGTGTCAGCCCTGCGAACGCGCTTCCTCCAATCGGGGCCTGCGCGCTGGCCCCTGCGGACCCAACGCCGGCCGGGGCTTCTGCGGCATTCGCCGGCGTGTTGAACGCGGTGGTGAGTGCACCCAGCCGCTTCGAGGCCTGAACGCCGAGCTCGAGGAGCGCGATGGCGAAGAGCAGCAGGACGGGCACGCCCAGGGCCTCCACCGTTCCCGCCGTGATGCTGGCGCCGAGAATGCCGCCAAGCGTCGCCGCGGCCGCGATGAACCCGAAGAGACGCTTGCCCTGCTCGGTGCTGAACACGTCCACCATGAAGGCCCAGAAGACCGACACGACGAACAGGTTGAAGACCGACACCCAGATGAAGAACGCGCGGCCTATCCAGACGTTCGCGTCGCCGCTCGCGTACTGGAACAGCAGCAGAAACGCGACCAGGTTGGCCATGAAAAAGCGGTACGTAATGCCGATGAACCGGCTGCGCGGCAGCCGCTTCACGAGCGCGGCGAACGGCGCGTTCACCGCCATCATCGTCAGCAGGGTGCCGGTGAAGAGCCACGACAGGTTGTTCACGCCGCCCGCGACGCCGGCTTCGTCGCGTATCGGACGGATGACGTAGTAGGCGCTGAAGACGGAGAAGAGATAGAGAAACGCCCAGGCGACCAGCCGCCCCTCGCCCGGCTGCATCGACACGAGCCGGCTTAGAAAGCCCTTGTCTGCGGTGCGTTCAGTCACTGCCGGCTCCTACGCTCCCAGGGCCTGAGACGTTTACCGACTCGCCCGCGCGTCTTGGGCGCGACGATCATCGCACAGGGCGCATGGAAAGAAAGCGTCGCTTTCGCAGCGTTGCCGAATCGACACGTCGGACTGACCTGCCCGCGGACACTTGCCAAATGCATCTCCGCGAGTGACACTCCGGGCGATATCGGACAGGAAGAACACTCGAATTGGGATAGGTCAGGAGGACCGAATGTCGAAGGAAGCCACCGTCGCGAACCAGAAGCAGATTCTCACCAACCAGCGGACGATCCTCGCCAACCAGAAGCGGATCGAGGCGAATCAGAAGAAGCTGGATAGGATCCTCGCGAATCAGAAAACCATTCTGGCAAGGCTTGCCAAGTAGGTACGCAGGTAGCTGGGTCGATCACGCTCGCTCGGGTTCGGACGAGCGAAGGTTGGGGACGAGCAACATCAGCGCCGCGACGCCGAGCGTCCCGATGGCCAGCCGGACGAGCAGCGCCTCGTACGAGCCCGTGGCGTCGAAGGCCCGTCCCATCAGCACCGGCCCGAGGGCTCCGGCGGCGGCGTAGGCCGTCCACGTGAAACCGTAGAGCGTCGAGAACGCCCGGAGCCCGAAGTGCCGCGACAGCATGTAGGGCGTGATGTCGGCTTCTCCTCCCATGCCGAATCCGATGAGCGCGGAGGCCAGCGCGCCCATCGCGAGCGAACCGGCGCTGGCGAGGAGAAACGTGCCGAGCGCCGCGACGGCGAGCAGCACGAACGACACGCGAGGCGCGGCGAACCGATCGAGCAGCCATCCCGTCAGCAGCCGGCCCACCAGGCTTGCCGCACCCATCGCCGACAACGCCACCGCTGCTCCGCCCGGACCGACGCCGCGATCGGTGAGGAGTGCGGCGAGGTGCGTCAGCGCGCCGTTCTGAGCGATGGAACTGCAGAAGAGCACCACGACCAGGATCCAGAACACGCGCGACGTCAGCCCCTCGCGAACCGATGCACCGGCCGCAGGTACGGGCACTTCCGCCGTTGCCCGTTGCGGTCGCTCGACGATGAACCGTGCCGCCACGGGTACGCCAATCGCGAGGACCATCCCTCCGAGTAGGAGGCAGGCGCCGCGCCAGCCGACGCGCAGGACCAGAGCTTCAGCGACTGGCGGGAGCACGATCGCCCCCACCGCGCCGCCAGCCATGACCAGCGATAACGCCATGCCGCGCCGTCGATCAAACCAGGTCGAGACCGCGCGGGAGTAGGCCATCTGGGCCGTGCCGTTGCCGACGAAGCCGAGCACGAAGAACACGACGTAGAGGTGCCACAGGTGAGGCGTCAACAGAGACAGTGAGGCGAAGGCGCATCCGAAGACCGCCACGCAGGGAAGGATGATCCGCCTCGGCGGGAATCGGTCGAGGAGGTAGCCGAGCGGCGGCGAGCACACGGCCACGGTCATGGCGGCGATACCGAACGCGGCTGACACCGCCTCACGCGACCAGGAGAATTCCTCGGCGAGTGGCTTGAGGAAGATGCCGAACGTGTAGACGAGTAGCGAGGCGAAGCCCACGAAGACGCCGACGGCGGATGCCGCCGCCACGCGCCATCCGTCGTAACGGGGACTCGCTTCGTCCAGCGTCACGCGTGATGCACCGCTAGAACATGAGCTTGAGGGCGAACTGCACCAGGCGAGGCGGGCCGGCCGAGAAGATGCGGCCGAAGTTCGCGGAGTTTAGATCGGCAACCGGGAGGCCGAGGTTCACGTGGTTTGTCACGTTGAATACTTCCGCCCTGAACTGGAGACGGGTTTCGCCGCGGAGCGTGAAGTCACGCACCATCGACACGTCCACGTTGGTATAGGCCGGCCCGCGCGCGATGTTGCGGCCGGCGTTGCCGAACTGCCCGGCCTCGGTCTGGATGTTCAGGCGCTCGAACGCCGATCGACTGAGCCACTCGTTGACCGTGTGCGGCCCGGCATTGGGGTCGCCGACCAGGTCCGGCCGGCTGGCGGGGAAGCCGGAGATCGGAGGGCTGTTCGCTTGCAGTGCCACGTTGGCCGAGTCGGAGACGGTGAAGGGTGTCCCTGAGTTGTGCGTGGCGATGGCATTGAGCTGCCATTTGTTGAAGAGCGTCCGGACCGCGACCGGTGCACGGTCAGCGACTTGCGGCTGCCAGCTCACGCTGGCGACCATGCGGTGGCGCGCGTCGAAGAGCGAGGGCCCCCATTCGGCCTCGAGATCGAAGGGGTTCTGCGCCAGGTCGTTTTCCCCCGCGAGCGGCTTGGCCGCGGCGCCTGACAGATTCATCGCCGACAGATGGTCCATCGATCGCGAAAGCCAGTACGAGACGCTGAACCCTACGCCCGAACCGAAACGTCGCGACACACTGGCCTGACCGGCGTCGTACCTGGACGAAGCGATGTTCCTCAGCATGGCGACCGTGGAGAAGTCACACGCGCTGCCGTCCGCCGGGCAGTTGGCGTAGAGGCGCCGCCGATCCGCGTTCTGCGCCGTTGCGCCTGGGCCAAACACCGCCGGGTTCGCCTCGACATTGCGCGGCAGGTTCCGTCCTGCCGCACCGACGTACCGAACTTCGACAAGGTACCGGTCGAAGAGGGAGCGTTGGACGCTCACGTTCCAGTTCTGCACCGACGGCGGCGTGGCATCGACGTCGAGCGCGAACACGGTTGACGGCCGGACGAACGTGTTCGGCTCCGGGATGGTGCGCCCGAGATACGGGTTCTGGAAGTTGAGCCCGGCGCCGCTGTACTGGTTGAACTGCGCCGCCGGAGTGGCGCTGATGGCCACCTGGGAGGCGGTGCCCGCGCCGTTCTGGAACGGCTCGTAGAAGAGGCCATAGCTCGAACGGATCGACCAGGTCCCGTCTCCGGTCGGATCCCAGGCAAACCCAACCCGCGGCATGAACGCGTTGGCGCTGTGCGCGATACCGCTGCCCACGCCCTCATCGCCCGGAAAGAGCAGACCCCTCGGCGCGTCAGGTCTCACGACGGACTGCTGGCCGGGAACGAAGCCGTTCAGGCGGTCCTCGATCTCGGTGAAGGGGTTGATGCGCTCGTAGCGAATGCCGTAGTTCACGGTAAGGGTGCTCGTCGCCCGCCACTCGTCCTGGGCATACGACCCGATGCTCCAGAGCCGAACGCCCCGGCTGAAGTCGCCAAGCCCCTGATAGAAGGTGACCGGCGAGCCGAGCAGCAGGTTCGCGATCGCGTTGTTGGTCGGGAAGGTCCCGGCGAACACGTAGAAGGCGTTCGGGGCGATGGCCTGGACCATGTCGATGCCGGTGTGCCGGAATTCACCACCGACCTTGACCAGATGAGAACGGTTGGTCCATGCCAGGCCGTCCTGTACTTCGAACGTATTTTGTGTCGTGTTTCGCGGCCCAGTGATCGCACCGCCGATTGGCGTGTAGCCGCTGATGTTGAAGAATGGAGGACCCTGGCCGACCGCGTTGGAGGAGGCATACCCGAAGCCGAGCGCGCTCGGCGGTGTCTGGTTCAACCGCTGATCGAAGAGGAACTCATGGCGCAGCACGGTCGCCCGCAGCGAATTGGTCATCGAAGGCGACAGGATGTGCGTGTTCGACGCCAGGGCCGAATGCGTCGA
The DNA here is from genome assembly GCA_021731165.1 of Acidobacteriota bacterium. GTDB lineage: Bacteria > Acidobacteriota > Vicinamibacteria > Vicinamibacterales > UBA2999 > JAKFXY01. Next base: position 15,159 of record JAKFXY010000016.1, read on the forward strand.
GATATCGTCGCGCGTCGGGAAGCCAGGCGCGTCGCTCCCGCGCACGGAGATGGGATTGACGTTGTTCCCGCCCGAGTAGGAATACCGCGCGAAGAGCTGATCGTTGCCCGACGCGTTGACATCGAAGCGTGCGCCGGCCTGATCCACGACGTTCTTTGCGACGAGCGTGGCTCGATAGATGGAAGGCGAGACGTTGCCCAACGGATAGAGGCCGAGCACGGCGCTTGCGAGTGGATTGATCGCGGCCTGTGGAATCTGGTTCCCTGGAAACGGGACACCCCCCGCCGCCAGGTTCAACAGCGGGGTGCCTAGCCCCGAGAAGTCGCCGCCGCGTTCCGCGGCGGTCGGCACGGTCGCGCTCGTCGTGATGCCCTGCGTGTTGCGCAGCCCCTCGTAGTAGCCAAACGCAAACAGACGATCCTTTCTGAGCGCCCCGCCGATTGTGCCGCCGAACTGGTGCTGCTTGAGCGGTTCGACCGTGTCGGAGAAGAAGTTCCTCGCGTCGAATCGGTCGTTCCGGAGGAACTCGTAGACGCTTCCGCGAAGCTGATTGCCGCCCGACCGGGTGACCACGCTCGTCGTGGCGCCACCGGTGCCGCCGAACTCGGGCGGCGCGCTCTGCGTGAGGATCCGGAACTCGGCGATGGCATCGACTGGAAGCCTGAGCGCGTAGCCCCCGTCCATCCGGTTCATGTTCTGCGCGCCATCGACCAGGTACACGTTCTGTTCGGGACGCATCCCGTTGACCGCATACGCCTGGCCTTGCCGGAGGCTTCCGCCTGCTGTCGCCACGCCTGCCGTCAGCGGCGCGACGCCGGTCTGCAGCAGCCCGAGCTGCGTGAAGTTGCGCCCGTTCAAGGGCAGATCGACCAGCTCGCGCCCGGTCACGATCGCACCGAGCACGTTGGTGGACGTGTCCACGAGGCCCGCGCGTCCGGCCACGGTTACGCTCTCGCTCACCGACGCGAGATCGAGCTGCACGTTGACGCGCGACGTCTGGCTCACGCCGACCGGGATGGGCTCTTGTACGAGCGTCGCGAACGAGGGAGCGCCCACCGTCAGCCTGTACTGACCCACCGGCAGCGCCAGCAGCCGGAAGAAGCCGTCCGCCTCGGCCGCCGTCTCGCGCGTGAACCCAGTCTCGATGTTGGTTACGACGACGTGCGCGCCCGCGAGGAGATGTGCGGTGCGATCGGAAACCGATCCTTCAATCGTTCCCGTCGGATCCTGTGCAAAGAGGCTCGAAGCCGTCAGCAAACAGATCAACGCCGCCCGAGTGGCCAATCGCCACGCTGTTCCTGGAGTCATCGCGCGGCACCCTGGATGGTCAAGGCGGAGTAGCCGTGCTCGGCGATGAGCGCGGCGCGCCGGCGATAGAACTCCGGATCGTCCGGGGCCCAGGTGGCGAGGCCATCTACGTAGCGGTTGCACATGCAGAACACCGCCGCGATCAGGATCGTGTCGTGGATCTCGAGGTCGCTGGCGCCATGCTGGCGAGCCAGTGCGATGTCGGCCGCCGTGACATATCTCCCGCCTTGGGCCGTATTGCCCGCGATCGCCAGCAACGCCTTCAACTTGTCGGAGACCGCCGCCCGCTCGAAGTCGTCCTTCACGCATACGACGAGCGCCTCGTCACCGTGGAGGTGATGGGCGGCGACGGCCCCATGAATCGTCTGGCAGTACCGGCAGTCGTTCCGCGATGACACGTAGGTGGCGATCAGCTCGCGCTCGCCGGGCGACAGCGTGTTCGGCCCGCGCAGCAGGATGTCCACCAGCTCATTCAGCGGCCGCGCGGTGTCGGGCCTGAACGCCATGGGGCCGCGGATACCGGGCAGTTCAGGTGGAAAGTCGATGTGTGGCATATGTGGTGGGCTCGGTTCAGTCGCGGATGTAGCCGCGCGATGCCAGCGTCTGGCCCTGCTGCCGATGGGCCTGGTCCGACATTTCGGGAACACCCGTCGCGGTGATCCAGCGGTTGTAGAAGTTGAAGAGCGCGCAGGTCGTGATCGCGTAGTAAATCGCTTCGTCATCCCAGCCCGCCGCCTGGAGGGCGTGCACGTCCGCCGCCCGCACCGCCGGAATATCCCTGGTGACCTTGCCGACGAATCGGAGGAGCAGCTTCTCCTTCTCGTCGATGGGGGACTCGTCAAGGTGTCGCAGCACCTCCCAGACCAGCTCGTGATTCCCGAGCAATTCGCCGGCGGCTGCCGCGTGCGCCTTCGTGCAGAAACCGCAGTCGTTCTGGAAGGATGTATAGGCCGCGATCAATTCACGGAACCCAGGACTGATCGACGCAGGCTCCCGAAGGACGCCATGCGTGAACCGGCCCATGTGGGTCGTGAAGTCCTGGAAGGCAAACAGGTCCCAGATCTTCGAGTACTCCACATGGCGACCCTTGGCGTTTTCAATCAGCGCCCGGTACGGACCGGGCCGCGCACTAGATTCGACGCCGGGCAGATGGAGCTGTGCCATGTCTGGCGGAGTCATCCCTGGCCCGGACGCACATAGCCTTGTCTGGCCATACGCTCACCCATCTGGTGATAGGCCTGTGGGTCGGTGGGTGTCCACGTCGCGAGGCCATCAACGTACCGGTTGAACATGCAGAACGCCGCGGCAATCAGCACCGTGTCGTGAATCTCCGTGTCGGTCGCGCCTTCCGACCGCGCGCGCTCGATGTGGACGCTCGTGACCTGCTTTCCACCTTCGCGGACCTTGTCAGCGACGGCCAGGAGCGCCTTCAGCTTCGATGAGATCGGGGCGCTCTCGTAGTCGCGTCTCACGGCATCGACCAGGTCGTAGTCGCCTTCGAGATGGTGAGCCGCCGCGGCACGGTGGCTGGCCTGGCAGAAGTCGCAGTCGTTCCGGGAGGAAACGAAGGTGGCGATCATCTCCCGTTCACCGCTGGTCAGAGTGTTCGGTCCCCTGAGCAGCACTTCCGCCAGGGCACGCATCGGCACGGCCGTGGCGGGCCGGAAGGCAAAGGCACTGGTGATGCCAGGAAGATCCTCGGGTAAGGCGATGTGCGGCACGAGCCCGGCAACTCTAGCCGGCGCCCGAGTGGCGACTCAATAACCTGAAACCACTAGTCCGCCGCATGTGCGCGGCCTTGAAACCGTAGGCCGTGGCGACAGGAGGTGTCTCGTGCCGGACCGTTTCTCATCGACCGCGCTCGCTACCGCGTGCTTCGCGGCGAGGAGCCCCTGGACCTGTCGCCGAATCGTCTCGGCCGTTGCCGGCGCATGGCGACGATGGTAACGTCGTCGTCCGCTGTACACACAGGGACGAGGGGAGTAACCGTCGCCGGAATCGGTACGACCGTCGCACTCTATAGCCAATGGACGAACGCTCGCCGCAGATGCGGGCGTCACGGGCATTGGAGGCGTGATGGCGAGGGGAACACTCGTGGAACGCGTTGAGCAGTTGGAGCTTACGGTGCAGGGACTCGACACACTGCCGGCGGAGGTCGCCGCGCTCGGCGAGCGGGTGGGCTCGGTGGAGACGCAGATTTCGCAACTCCGCGGCGAGATGCGCATGGAGTTTTCTGCCGTGCGTCAGGAGATGCATGACCTTCGACACGAGATGCGCGAGGGATTCATCTCGATCACGACAGAGTTGGGTCAGCAGATCGTCGAGACGGCGAGCCAGTCGCGAATGATGTTCGAAGAGGCGCTCAGCAGCAACGCGATCATCGCCGAACGCCTGGCCGGGCTGCTAGAGAGCCGGACGTCTCGCACGCCTCGGCGCAAGCGGTAGGAGCATCGCGGCCTTTATTCGGCCCCTGTCGTCGGGCGTTGTGTCCGTGCTGCCTCTGGGCGGCGTCAGGCCGCCTGTTCGTAGTCTTCCGACAGAGCGGGCACGACCTGTACGGCCGGTGCTTCGGCGCCGGAGAGTGCGGGCGTGCGGTCGAGGACGTGCTCCAGCGCCTGAAAGCAGTCGGGATCGATACCTGTTCCGACGTCGCGTTTCATGATGTCGAGAACGCGCTCGATTGGAAGGCCCGCTCGATACGGCCGCGACGCTCGCAACGCATCACAGATGTCCGCGATACAGAGGATGCGGGCCGAGAGCGGAAGGTCGCCGGCGCCGTTGCCGTCTACAGCGGCGCCGTTCAATGTGACGGAGGGGGGCCTGGCGGGGCCGCGGGCGCGGGCGGCACGGCCGCCGGCAGCGCAATACCCGCCTCGCGGAGCCGCGCCTGCAGCCGCATGATGAAGGCATGGCGTACTCCTGACAGGTCGGCGAGTGCACGCGCGCGCAGCACGACGGTTCCTCGGAGGACCGTGTCCGCGAAGGTGTGAAAGTGCACGACAGGCTCGAAGTCGCTCACGGCGCCCTCGACCTCGTGAAGGACGCCGCGCGCGACATCCATGGCGACGAGCTCGACCTGGGCGGCGTCGCTCCTGCGATCCACGACGATCTCAATCGGCACGGAGACCTCCGGCGTTGGCAAATTGAAGTTCGTCACGACGGCCTGTGACAGCTTCGCGTTCGGGACGACGGCGATGCTGCCGCTCGGCATTTCGAGCCACGTGGAGCGCCAGTTGAAGTCCACGATGCGTCCTTCGATGCCGGAGTCGAGCCGTACGTGATCGCCAATGCGCACCTGGCCAGCCATGGAGATGAAGAGCCCGGCAAAGAGATTCGAGAGCGGATCCTGCAGCGCGAGTGCGACCGCGAGGCCGCCGACGCCCAGCGCGGCGAGCATCGGACGGATCTCGATGCCGAACTGATTCAGCATGACGAGCAGGCCGAAGACGATGACGATCAGGCGGACGATGTTCTGGGTGAGACCTGACACCGGAACGCCGGGAACCGCGCGCGAACCGTAGACGGCGACGAGCCGTGTGGCGACGGCCGCCAGCGCAAAGGTCACCGACGCGAAAGCGGCAACGGCAATCGCGCCTGAGACAAGGAGCAGCCAGCGGTCGGTGATGGGCCAATAACCCAGCGACAGCCAGATGCCGACGAGCGTGCTCCACAGCGGAACCCGCGACGTGAGCTCGCCGACCAGGATGTCGTCCCACTCACCGGGCGTGCGCTTCGCCAGTCGGGCAATACGGCTGACGATGACGACGTTCAGCAGGCGGCCCGCCAGATAGGCGCCGGCCATCGTCAGCATCGACCCGAGCAGCGGGCTCAACCAGGGCAGTTGTTCGAAGGCTGATGGCATCTGAGGAGGTTAGCCGGGGCCGTCGGAAACGTCCATCTGATCAACGGATGCGCCGGTCTCCGCCTTGATTGAGCGGGGTGGCGATCCGCTCCACGCGACATCGAGGCACGAGAACCGTCCGCGAGCGGAGTCTAGAGGATCGCGTTCAGATAGCTCGATCCGACATTGAGGCAGTCGAAGACGTGCAGGCCGAGCCGTGACGCCAGCTCCTCGCAGACGGCGACGCCGCGGCAGCTGTTCCCGTAGACGTCGAGGCGCGGTGAATACGTGCCGATCCCAAGCTGGCGGTTCACGACGGCGATGACGCCGCCGCCCACGCCGCTCTTGGCCGGCACCCCGACCCGGTACGCCCATTGCCCGGAATAGTCGTACATCCCGCATGTGAACATGATCGACAGCATGTCCTTCACCTCACGGATGTCGAACGCGCTCTGGCCGGTGACTGGATTGCGGCCCATGTTCGACAGCGTCGCGGCCATCATCGCCAGGTCGCGGCACGTCACCTGGATCGCGCACTGCCGGAAATAGACGTCGAGCGCGGCTTCCGCCTCGCCTTGCAGCATCCCGAAGTTCACCAGCAGATGCGCGATCGCGCGGTTGCGGTGCCCGGTGCGGCGCTCCGACTCGTACACGTTCATGTCAATCGACAACGGGCGGCCCGCCAGCGCACTCAGTCGCTCCACCACGCGATCGATCGCCGCCCCGCCGTGCTGCCCATGAAGGAGGGCCGTGACGGTGATCGCGCCGGAATTGATCATGGGGTTGTGCGGCCGGTTGGTGCCAGACTGCAGCTCGATCGCGTTGAACGGTTCCCCGCTGGGCTCGACGCCTACGTGCTGCGAGACCGCCTCGTGCCCCAGGGCCTCGAGCGCCATGCCGAAGGTGAACGGCTTCGAGATCGACTGAATCGTGAATTGCCTGTCGCAGTCTCCGGCTTCGAACATCTGGCCCTCGGACGTCACCAGGCAGATGCCGAACTCGTCGGGCTTCACGAGAGCCAGCTCGGGAATGTAGGTGGCGACGTTGCCCTGGTTGAGCGAGGCATACTCAGCGTGAAGCCGATCGATCAGGACCTGCAGCTCGTGCGTGGTCGAGGGGGTCGTCATGGGTTCGATGTGCAAGGGCGCGGTGGCAGTCGCAACAACCGTGCCTCGGTGGTGTCGAGCGCCCGAATCGACAAGTCGATGGCGGCATTGACGTTAGCGGTAGATGAACGACAGGGGAGTGCCGATGCCGGCAGACACCATTGTCCGATCGACACGAAAGACCGCCATTTGTGACGTGAACGCCGGCAAGGACCGTCAGGCACGTTCGCTACGTCTTGTGGCCGTCGAAGCTCGCGATCGCGGCCGCCTCGCTCTCGTGAATGTCAAAGATGCTCAGCAGCTTGGCGAAACCCAGCAGATCGCGCAGCCGCTTGTCGGGATTGGCGAGCTTGAGGGCCCCGCCGCCCTTGGTGACGGCGGTCTGCACCTGCAGCAACTGCCCGAGGCCCCAGCTGTCCACATACGACACTCCGCCGACAGCCAGCACCAGCCTGCGCCGCCCCTGCTGCAGCAGACTGACGATCTTGTCTTTCAGCACGAGATCGCCGCTCTTGTTCAATGTCAACTCGCCGGCGACGGTGACGACGGTGACGTCGCCGACAATGCGGTCGTCCAACTGCATGGCTCCTCCGGATCAAGTGGGCGTGTCTGTGCGGCGATTGTAGTGCGGCGTGGCGTCGTCGTGCGAGTCACACTACAATCATGGCCCTCGTGGAGACGGCCACCATCAGCTATCGCGTCGCGGATTTTCTCAAAAAGCACCCGCCGTTTCACTCGGTGGCCGACGAGGATCTGCTCGCCCTTGCGGCGCGCGGCCGCGTCAGATTTTACGAGCCGAACGAGTATCTCCTGTGGCAAGGGGAGCCGCACCGTCCTCAAGTCTTCGTCATCCAGCAGGGTACCGTCTCGCTGTGGGACGAATCGAGCACGCTCGCGGAGCTGCGAGACGTTCGCGGCGCGGGCGACATGCTGGGGATCGAGCGCTTCAACGACGTCCACGCGTGCCTGTACTCCGCGCGCTCGGAAAGCGACGTGGTGGTCTACGCGTTCCCGTCGGAAGACCTCGAAGAGCTGTTCTCGAAATATCCGCGCGCCCGCGAGTACGTGAACGCGGAGGGCCGCGTCACGGTTGACTACCACGCCACCGGCGAACGCCGCGACCTGAGCGGCGTCTTCCTGCAGCAGCTCGTGGCGCACAAAACGCTCGTCCGGTGCGACACGCGCGACAGTATCCGCGACGCGGCGCGGCGCATGATAACTGCGGGCGCTGACGCGCTGGCCGTCGTCGATGCCGAGCACCGCGCGCGCGCGATTCTGACCGCCACCGACTTTGTCGAGTGGGTCGCCCAGGGCGGTGGCAGCGCGGATGAGCCCGTCGAGCGCCTGGTCGATGCCGCTCCGGTGGTGCTTGGCGCGAACGCGACAGTTCCCGAAGGCGTGCTGGCGATGAGTCGTGCGGATGCGCAGGCATTGGCCATCACCCACGATGGCACCGCGCACGGCCGGGTGAGCGCCGTGGTCAGCAGTCGCGACCTGGGAGCGGTCTTCGGCGAACAGCCCGTGACGCTCCTTCACGAGATTCGGGGCGCCGCCGACACACAGGCGTTGCGGGACCTGAATCATCGTGCCCGGGCCTTCACGCTGCAGTACCTCACCAGCGCCGCCTCCGTTGACTGGCTGGCGCAATTCACCCAGCTGACCGATGCCAGCATCCTGAGGCGGATCGTGGCGATGGCCGGCGGCGGCCAGCTCGCGGCGTGCTGGTGCTTCGCTGGATCGTCGGGACGCGCCGAGTCCCTCACGCGGCTCGCACCGCAGATCGTCCTCGTGCTCGACAACGGACAGGCTCGTGGTCCGGCGCTCGATGCGTACAATCGCGTGATCGCATCCCTGCCGGAGTGCGACTACATTCCTCGGCTGAATCTCCCGTTCACGTCGTCGTTCTATGTCGCGACGCTGGACGAATGGAAGGATCGCTACCGCCGATGGGTGAGCGAGCCGGTCCGTGAGGAGATGTACCGGTCGCGCACGCTCTTCGATCTGCGTCCCATCCACGGCCGCAGCTCGTTGTGGGAGGAGATCGGCACCACGGTGACGGAGCGGGTCGATACCGACTTCCTGCACGTCATCGCCAACGACTGCCTCGCGAGCCTGCCCCCGCTCACGTTCTTTCAGGATGCGGTGGTGGACAAGTCCGGGGAGCAGACCGCCATCTTCCACCTCGAGGAGAGCGCGCTGCGCCCGCTCGTGGACGTCGGACGGGTGTTCGGCATGGCAGCCGGAACCGTCTTCGGCCACTCGACCATCGAACGGCTGGCCACCACGAGGACGTTGCTGCCGGACCAGCAGGAGCTGTTCCGGGAGGCGGCCGACACGTTTCGCGTGGTGCTCTGGCAACAGGGCCGCATTGGCATCAGCGAGGGCACCAGCGGCATCGATTTGCCCCCCGCGCTTCTCAGCCGCCATGACCGGCAGATTCTGAAGGGCGGCTTCCGCTCGATTCTGCGCCTCCTGCAGTTCACCGCCAATCCGGCATGGATCGCGACTCGGTAGCGGCCCCGGCGTTCATCGACCGGTACCGGGCGCGTTTCGACACCACCTGGCACGACGACACGGCCATCGATCGCGTGCGCTTCGTCGTGCTGGACTCGGAAACCACGGGACTCAATCCGGCGACCGATCGACTCATCACCCTTGGCGCCGTCGCGGTCGAAGGCGGTGAAATCCGGCTCGACGACGCGTTCGACGCGCTTATCGCGGTGGATCAGAACACGCCGGCGGTGACCGTGCACGGCATCACCCGGGACGAGAGCCGGCGCGGCGTGCGGGAACCCGAGGCGCTCGAACGGTTCCTCGCCTACCTCGCGGACGGCGTGATCGTGGGACATCACATCGGCCATGACATCGGCATGCTCGACGCGGGATACGAGCGTCACTGGGGCTTCCACCTTGGCAACCGCAGCATCGACACGATGGACCTGACACTGCATCTCGAGCGCGACGGGGCGTTCGCGGGGCATCCGCGTATCCGCCACTTCACGCTCGACGCGCTGTGTGAGCTCTTTGGCGTGGTTCCGCACGATCGTCACACCGCGAGCGGCGATGCGTTCATGACCGCGCAGGTGTTTCTCCGGCTGCTCCGCCTGGCGTGGAGACACGATCGCCGGACGCTCGGGTGCCTGGCCGAGCCGTTTCCCGACACCGAGGAGCGCTAGGGGAGGGCCGGCGCGATCCCCTTGCCTTCCGTGCACTCGTAGGCGCGGCCCGACGCCACGTTCGTGAACTCCTCGGTTCTCCCGCTTGGCCAACTGATGACCATGCGGTCCACCCGGTCGCGGGTGCCGACGCCGAAGGTCACTGGCAGCTCCGACTGGGAGAGATAGCTGGACCCGCTCTTGACGGTTCGCGTCTGCGTGGTCCCACCGTGAAAGACGCGAACGGTTGCGCCAATGGCGTCGCGATTCGAGCGTGTGCCGACGAGGCGCAGCCGCAGACTCCGGTTGCCGCCAACCTGGTCGTTTCGGAACAGGACCGCCGGGCCGTTGTTGGTGGTCATGAGGAGATCGACGTCGCCATCCCGATCGAAGTCTCCATACGCCAGCCCCCGGGCGACCCGCGGCTGTGCGAACCCGCGTCCGAGCGCGGGCGCGATATCTCGAAAACGGCCGCCGCCTTCATTCAGGAAGAGGAGTGGCGGCTGCGCGTAACCCTGGTTGCCCCGAATGTTTCTGACGGTGTCGTCGATGTGGCCGTTGGCGACGACGAGATCGAGCGCGCCGTCGAGGTTGAGGTCGGCGAAGACGCAACCGAACCCGAGCCGGTTGCGTGACGGGAGGCCAACGCCCGCGCCCGTGGCGACGTCGCGATACACGCCAGCCTCCCGCGCGTGATAGAGCCCGAGCATTTCTCCCTCGAAATTGGTGATGGCGATGCCCGCCGCGCCTGAGTTGTCGAAGTCGGCGATGTCCACCCCCATGCCGGCCCGCGCCTTGCCGTCCTCGCTCAGCGCGACGCCCGCCTGGAGCGCGACGTCCCTGAAGGTGCCGTTGCGGAGGTTGCGATAGAGCTTGTTGGGCTGCGTGTCGTTGGCCACGAACAGGTCGGGCCAGCCGTCCTGGTCGTAGTCGATCGTCGCCACGCCGAGCGACTTGGAGCTCGAGTCGAAGATCCCGCAGGTCGCCGTGACGTCCTCGAAGGTTCCATTACCGCGGTTCCGGAAGAGCCAGCAGGTCTCGCCCCGATAGGCTTCCGGCGTGCAGTAGGACTTCTGCTTGCCGTCGAGGCTGCAGAAGACGTCGTGTTCAGCAGACCAGCGGACGTAGTTGCACACGAACAGATCAAGGAGCCCGTCGCGGTCGAAGTCCACCCACATGGCGGATGCGCTGAAGGCGAGCCGCCCGCCAAGGCCGCTCGTGCGCGTCGCATCCACGAACGTCCCCTTGCCGGTGTTGCGAAAGAACCTGTTCTGACCAACGCAGGTGACCAGGAGATCCGGAAACCCGTCGTTGGTGACGTCGCCTACCGCCACGCCCATGCCGTAGAGCTCGACGTCGAGGCCCGCCGCGCGCGTGACGTCGGTGAAGGTCCCGTTCCTGTTGTTCCGGTACAAGCGGAGCGTGGAGCGCTGCCGTTTGTGGCCGGGCCAGTCCATCCCGTTGACGAGCAGGATGTCCTGCCAGCCGTCGTTGTCGTAGTCGAGAAACGCACAGCCCGACCCGAGCGTTTCGGGCAAGAGCGTCCCGCCGTAGGCACCGTTGTTGTGGCGAAACGTGAGACCAGCCGCGCCGGTGACGTCAACGAGCCTGAAGCCCGACGCCGGTGATTGCGCGAGGAGGTCCGGCCGAAAAGCCGAGGCCGCCAGCCCTCTGCCGCAATTTCTCAGGAAGTCCCGGCGTCTCACAGCGGGTTCACCAGCCCGTTTCGGATGGCATACACCACGAGCTCCGCGGTCTTGTGCACGCCCAGGGTATTCATGACGTTGGCGCGATGCACGGCAACCGTGTTCACGCTGAGCCCGAGCTGTTCCGCGATAGCCGGATTCGACAGGCCGTCGCAGATGAGCCGCAGAACTTCAAGTTCCCTCGAGGTCAGGCCGCGCGTGCGCTCGCCGGCCAAGGGCGCCGGACGAATCAGCGCCGGGTCGAGCACCTGCTCACCCGCCGCCACGCGTCTGACGGCGGCCGCCAGGTCGAGATCAAGAGCGTTCTTGAGGATGTACCCGCGTGCGCCGGCCGCCATGGCCTGTTGGACGAGTGTTTCCTCCGCGTGCATGCTGAGCATCAGCACCGCCGTGTCGGGCACGCTGGCCAGAATCGCGCGGATGGCCGCAAGCCCGCTGGTGCCAGGCATGGCGGCATCCATCACCACGACGCGCGGCTTCAACTCCGCGACCAGTCGAATAGCCGCGTCTCCGTCCCCGGCCTCGCCAACCACGACAATCGACGGGTCATCTTCGAGCAGCCGGCGAAAGCCGCGGCGTACCAGCGTGTGGTCGTCCACGAGCAGGACCGTGATCGATTCAGTCACGATGCCGTCCTGCCTGGCGTCATCGGCACCCGCAGCTGCACCAGCGTGCCTCCCTCGGGCGGCCGCGTGAACCGAAGCGTGCCGCCAAGCAGCTCGGCCCGCTCACGCATCGTGACGAGGCCGAGCCCGCGGCGCAGGCGGCCGGGCTCCAAACCCTTTCCGTGATCCTCAATCTCCAGCTCCAGCCACCCGGCGTCGGCGCGCAGACGGACCCAGGCGCGGGTCGCGCCGGAGTGGCGCGCCACGTTGTTCACCGCCTCCTGGAGCACGCGGTAGACATGGATGCCGATCGTTCCATCGACAGCCTTTGGCGCGTGGGCGTTCTCGTATGAGACATGAATGCCGAGCTGCTTCTCCACCGTCGAGAGATACCACTCCGCGGTACTCGGCAGGCCGAGCTCTTCGAGAATCGACGGATGGAGCGTCTGCGACAGCCCGCGCACGTTCTCGAGGGCGGATTGCGCCACCTCGCCGATCTCGCGCAGGTCGGAGTGGAGTGGGGAGTTTTCCGGCGCCTGCCGTCGCGCGCGCCCGAGCATCGATCCCATCGCCGTGAGGAGCTGCCCCAGGTCGTCGTGCAGCTCGCGGGAGATCTCGCGCAGCGTCAGGTCGCGCGTGGCGATGAGCCGCTGGGCCAGCTCGCCCCGCTGTTCCGAAAGGGCCGCGAGTCGCGCAAAGAGGCGGCGGTTTGAGCGGATTAAGTACAGGCTCGTCGCGGCGATCGCTCCGAGCGTCGCGGCCAGGAACCAATAGACATTCCGTTGTACCTGTTCGTAGATGTTCTGTACCTGCCCGGCGGTCTGCTCCTCGCTCTCGTTGTTCTGGACGAGCAGCCGTGCGACGGCGGTGCCGAGCGCCGCCTGCCGCGCCTGAAGGGACAGCCGGATCTGAGCGCGCGCTTCCTCGGTCTGCCCGGCGCGGGCAAGGTCGAAGATCCGGTTGGAGGCATCCCAGAACTGCGCCACCGCGCTCGCGAGATACTGCGTTTGTTCGGGTGTTCGACGCGCGACGGCCACCTCCCCCTCGCGCCGCAGCGCATCGTCCAGATCCGTCCGGATGCGATCGAATTGCGCCGACCAGGCGGTGAGCGGGTAGGGCTCCTCGGTGTCCAGCATGTCGCGCATCGCGAGGCCGAGCTGGTTCAGATCGTTCTGGATGCGAAGCAGTTGCAGCGAGTCCTTGCGGTTGCGATCGGCCAGGTCCGTTTGAAGCCGTTGCAACCCCGAGATCTGGTTAGTGATGTACCCGGAATAGGCGACGACGGTGGCAAGGGTAATCAGCAACCCCAGCCACAGGGCTGTCGCGGGGGAGCGGCCGTGGGCGCGTCCGTCATCAGTCCGCATCGGGGCGTGGCGGAATCTTAACGCGGTGGCGCGCGAACCCGCGGTTCCCCTTGCCCGCCAGTGGGCCTCGCGTGTCATGCGCGCGCGGTGCACGCCACATTGGACGGTGTGGACGTTCGTCTGATCGACTTGCGCCACGGCCGAGTTCAACCAGTGCCTCGAGGCCGCTGCGCAGTTCACCCGGAGCGCGAAGGGTTGACCAGGGATGACGCAGGTAATACACTTTGTAATACAGGAGGTGGATGGTGGCCACTCGGACGGTGAGACTCGACGAAGAGGCGGAGGCGGCACTCCAGCAGATTCGCGATGCCACGGGGTTGCCGATTTCGGAGGCGCTGAAGCAGGGGCTGCAGTCCTTGAGGCGACGCGTCGGGGAGGAATCCGGGCGAAGGCCCTACGACCTCTACCAGCAGCTTGATCTCGGCGCGGGCGGTTACGCGATCGCGCCGTCAACGGATACGCGCGGCGGCGTTGCCACCGCGCTTCGCAAGAAATTTCGGCGATGATCCTCGTGGACACGGGGCCCCTTGTCGCCCTGTTCGATCCCCAAGACGGGCGGCACGACGAGTGCGTAAGAACCCTCAAGGAGATCCGGGAGCCGATTCTCACCACGACGGCCGTGCTCACCGAGGCGTTTCACATGTTGGGCCCGGCGAGCATGGGGTCGGACCGCTTGAGGGAGTTCATCGAAAGCGGGGGACTGTCGGTGTGGTTCTTTGACCGACCCGCACTGACGCGAGCGTTCGAGCTCATGGAATCGTACGCGGATCATCCAATGGATCTGGCGGACGCGTCGCTCGTGACTGCCGCGGAGGCGCTCGGAACCCGACGGGTGTTCACGATCGATCGGAGCGACTTCGAGACGTATCGAGTGCGTCGCGGGCATCGCCATCACGCGCTGCAGATTGTCTCCTGACCCGTGTTCCGTGAGACCCACCGGAGGAATACGGTCACTCGCAGGGAATATTTCCGTTAGAATCCGTGCCGAAGCGCGGCCGGCGCCCGTCGGCCGGCGTTGCTCAGGGGCGCCATCGTGATCGTCACGAAAGCCGGTGGGCTCGGCGCCATGAGTGTGAGCATGGGGAACAGCATGAGAATTCCGACCGCCGTTGTCGTCGCCATGTGGCTGCCCGCCATGGCCTACGCCCAGCAACCGTCCGCCGATGCGGCGGCGTGCGATCGTCTCGCCGGTACATTGAAGCTGCCGAATACGACGGTGATGGCAACCCGTGCGGTCGCGGCGGGACGATTCGTGGCGCCAGGTGCGGCCGAAGGGTCGCGGGTATACGCCGACCTTCCTGCGTTCTGCCGCGTGGAGCTGAAGCTCACGCCATCCCCTGATTCGGACATCAGGTCAGAGGTCTGGCTGCCGCAGTCAGGCTGGAACGGCAAGTTCCAGCAGGTCGGCAATGGATCCTGGGCCGGATCGATCCAGTACGGCGCGATTGCCGAGGCGCTCCGGCGCGGCTACGCCGCGGCGTCGAGCGATGCCGGACATTCAGGAACGGACGCGAGCTTCGCGCTTGGCCATCCCGAGAAGCTGGCTGACTTCGGCTATCGCGCGATGCACGAGACCGCCGTGCAGAGCAAGGCCACGATTGCCGCCTTCTATGGCAGGCCGGCGCGGTTGTCCTACTTCAACGGCTGCTCTGGAGGCGGTCGGATGGCCTTCCAGGAGGCACAGCGGTTTCCCGCCGACTTCGACGCCATCCTCGCCGGTGCCCCAGGCTACGACCGCGTGAACCAGAGCGTGCAGATGCTGATGAACGCCAAGGCCACGCTCGACCGTCCCGAGAGCATGATTCCCTCGAGCAAGTACCCCGTCATTCACCGCGCGGCGCTCAACGCGTGCGATGCAGGCGATGGACTGAAGGACGGCCTGATCAGCAATCCGCTGCAGTGCCGCTTCGATCCCGCGGTGCTGCAGTGCAAGGGCACCGACGCCGCCGATTGTCTCACCACGGCGCAGGTCGGCGCCGCGAAGCAGATCTACGCCGGAGTGAAGCACCCGAAGACCGGTGTGGAGATCTTTCCGGGACTGGAACCGGGGAGTGAGCTGGCGTGGGGTGGTCCGGTCGGAGGGCCGGCGCCCCTGGCGGTCGGCGGGGATCTGTTCAAGTTCGTCGTGTTCAAGAATCCACAGTGGGACTTCAGGACGTTCGATCTGGCGAGGGACTACGACGCCGTGCATGCCATTGACAGCCTTGACCTGAGTCCGACGTCTCCGGATCTCAGGGCCTTCACCGCGCGCGGCGGCACGCTGCTCATGTATCACGGGTGGGCCGATCAGAACATCGCGCCACGATCGTCGGTGAACTATCACGCGAGGCTGGTCGAGACGCTGGGCCAGAAGCAGGTAGAGGATTCGGTTCGGCTGTTCCTTGCGCCAGGGATGGCGCACTGCGGCGGCGGCGAAGGGCCAAACACCTTCGACGCGCTGACCGCGCTCGAGCGGTGGCGCGAACAGAGCCAGGCGCCCACGGAGATCATCGCGTCGCATCTGACGGCTACCGGCGCCGCCGACCGGACGCGTCCCCTGTGCGCGTACCCCCAGGTCGCGAAATACAAGGGCACCGGGAGTATCGACCAGGCGAGCAGCTTCGTCTGCTCCAGGTAGGCTGAGCTCTGACACCGCCCGCCTCTGAGTACGACAGCTTCGCCGACATCTACTCCGTGTGGACCGACACCGCCGGGTCCGCGCGTGCCAACCTGGGGTTCTACCTTGATGCCTATGCACGGGCCGACGGGCCGGTCGTCGAGCTTGGCGTCGGGGACGGCCGCATCGCGGTACCCGCCGCCGAGCGGGGGCGCGCCGTGGTCGGGGTGGATCTCTCGGAGGCGATGCTCGATCTCTGCCGCCGCCGGGCCCGGCAAGCGGGGGTGCTCGACCGACTCACGCTGATACACGCCGATTTCAGGAAGTTCGAGCTGGACACGCCCGCCGCGCTCGTCGCGCTGCCGTACCACAGCCTCGGCCATCTGCTGACGCTCGAGGACAAGGGTCGCCTGATCAGCCACATCTATTCCCAGATCCGGCCGGGGGGCCGGTTCATCTTCGACGATTTTCTGATGACGCCCGCGCTCGTCGCGCACATGCGGCGGGTCGAGCTGCGTGCGGAGTATCGAACCGCGGCCGGCGCGGATGTGCTGCTCTGGGTCACGTCGCTCGTGAACGAGCCGGCGCGGTCGATTCGCGTGGTGACGTGGGAGGACGAGCTCGACGCCGAGGGCGGGCTCGCGCGGCGTCGCTACCGCCGCTTGAGCCTCAGTTGGGTCGAGCCATCCCAGGCGCGCGCGATGCTCACGGAGGCCGGCTTCACCATCGAAGCATGCTACGGTGACTTCGACCGCACGCCCTTCTCGGACAGGACGGCGCGCGAGCAGATATGGGTGGCGCGCAAGCCGGCGTGACGACGAGCGGGTGAACCCAACGGGAATGCCCAGGTCAAGCGTCGAAGGTTGCGCGACCTACGGGAGACAACGCGATGATCGGAACGACGGGTCTCAAGAACCTCCAGGTTGACTGCATTGTCGGCATTTATGAGCACGAGCGGCGGACGCGGCAGACCGTGATCATGGATATCTCGCTGGACTACGACTTTGCCGCCGCCGCGGGCTCGGATGCGATTGGCGACGCCGTGGATTACGACGGCGTGGCACGCGGCGTCACCGAGCTCGTCCAGCGCCGCGCCTTTCAACTCATTGAAACGATGGCGGAGGAGACGGCCGCAATGCTGCTGGCAAGCCTTCGGCAGGTGCGGACGGTCAGGCTGGAGATTCGCAAGCCGGCCGCCGTGCCCGCGGCCGAGTGTTCGTTCGTGCGGGTGGAGCGCACGCGTTCATGAGCGAGTCGGGTGAGCGTTCGGGTTCGGGTCCGGTGGCCGTCGTGACCGGCGGTGCCCGCCGGCTGGGTCGTCATCTGTGCGCCACGCTGGCTCGTCGCGGCTACGACCTGGTGGTGTTGTATCGCGACTCGGAAGCCGATGCGCGCACGCTGGTCGAGGAGATCGGCGCCATCGGCCGGCGCGCGAGGGCGCTGGCGGTTGACGTGGGGGTGAACACGCAGGTGACCGCCGTGTTCGAGGACATCGCGGCGCAGGAAGGGCGCGTCGATCTCCTCCTGAACAACGTCGGCAACTACAACCCGCAGCACGTCAGCAGGCTCGATCCCTCGGTGTGGGATGCGACGCTGGCCACCAATCTCTCGGGCGCGTACTACTGCTCGTTCCACGCGCTCAAGCTGATGGTCCATGGCGGCAATATCGTCAACATCGGGATGGCGGGCCTCGAAGGCATCCGCGCCAACGTGCACGGCACCGACTACTACGTCAGCAAGACGGGCCTCCTGGTGCTGACGCGCGCGCTCGCGGCCGCGTACGCGAAAGAGCACATCCGCGTGAACATGGTGTCGCCGGGCCAGTTGGAGAACTCCATCGACCTGCCGTCTCCCGAAGACATCGGGCGCTCGGTGCCGCTCGGCCGCGCCGGCACGCTGCAGGATGTCGCCCAGGCGGTTGAGTACCTGCTCGACGCCGGCTACGTCACCGGCGTCAACATCAACGTCGCCGGCGGCTACCGGCTGTAAGCTCCGCGCCGTGAGGGTCACCGCCAGCGCGCTCGTGCCGCTCTGGAGCCGCGCCGCTGAATGGGAGCGCCGCCTCGCCATGATCCGCGAGGCGAGATCGTTCCTGTATCTCTCCACGTACTACATCGAACACGATCAGTACGGCGTCGAGCTGCTGGATCTGCTCGGTGCGGCCCAGCGGCGCGGGGTGGCGGTGAATCTCCTCGTCGACGGCTTCGGTCAACAGCTTGGCGGCGTACTCATGTCCGCCGAGAGCACGTCGGCACTGGCATCCCGGTTGGACGACCTGCGGCGCGGGGGAGCGGTCGTGACGATCTATCGTCCGCGGCAGCGGCTGCAGCGGTGGCTGGGAGGCGGCCATCACGTCAAGATCCAGGTCTCGGACGCGGGCGAGGCTATCTTCGGCAGCAGCAACGTGACCCGGACCTCGTTCGAAGGCTGGAATGAGTACTCCGTGTGGCTTCGGGGGCCCGTGGTTCTGGCACTGCTCGACAGCTACGCGGCAATCGGTGGGTCGGTGGAGGCATCGCACCTCCGACACCTGAGTACCGTCACGGCCGGCGTCCCTGCCGTCGGTCCAGCCTCGGCGGCGGTTCCCGCCGCGACAGGAGATGTCGAGCTCGACTATTGGCTGTGTAATCCCAACTTGCATCAGGGCGTGTTCGGCCCGCTCGGGTGGCGTGGGTCCAATATCGTCACCGATCGCCTCATCCAGATGATCGCGACGGCGCGGGAGTCGATCGCCGTCACGAGTTTCTATTTCAAACCGGTGAAACCGCTGCTGACGGCGCTCATCGACGCCGCGCGGCGAGGCGTGAAGGTGGAAGTCCATCACTCGCACCGGGATGCGTTGCCGGCAACCGAGCTGGCGTGGATCGCGGCGGCCGCCCACTACGAACGGCTCCTTCGCGCGGGCGTGGAGGTATACGAGAACCGGCACGGCGAGCACTCGAAGATCGTGCTCGTCGATCGCACCTGGGTGGCATTCGGCAGCTACAACTGTGAGCACGCCGCGCACGACCGGCTGGCGGAGGCCATGCTCGCTACCCGCGATCCCAGAGCCATCGAACCCGCCGTGGCGATCTTCGCGGAGCTGCGCCAGCATCCGGACAATGTCCGGGTGACGCCGCTGGTGCTGCGCGGACTGCCGCCGCGGCTGAGGGCGAAGCAGGCGATTCTCGGCCCCTTCAAGCGGTGGATGTGAACCCGGTCCAAGTAGAAGGGATATCGCGTGTCAACAGCAGGCCTTCGCTTCAAGGAGATCGAACACAAGTACGTGGTCGGCGACGAGTTCGATCTCGAGTCGTGTCGCACCGTGCTGGCGACGCTCGGCCTTGTCAGGACCACGTCGATTCGGGTGAGGGACGACTACTACCTGACCGAGGGCGGCCAGCGCCGCCGATTCCTCGTCCGGCACCGCTTCGATGCAGAGCTGCACCAGCTGACGATCAAGACACTCGAGGTCGATGCCGAGGTTCGCGACGAGGTGAACCTCGACCTCGGGCAGCAGGCCGGCGATCAGGGGGCGCAGGTCGAGGCATTCATGGCGTGTCTTGGCATCTCGTGGCGCGGCACGGTCCACAAGGACGTGGAGGTCTGGTACTTCCCCGACTGCGAAGTCGTGTACTACCGCGCGTGGACCGATTCGCGGTCGATCCGCTGTGTCGAGTTCGAAGCGAGAGGTGGGACGTCGGTGGCCGAGGCGCTGGCGATCGTCGAACGGTTCGAACGCGCCACGGGCTTCGACTGCCAGGTCCGGGAACACAGATCTCTTCCGCAGCTCCTGTTTCCCGAACTCGCCGACCGACTGGCCGGGGCCTGACGCCGGAGACACCGAGACACTGAGGACACATCGGAAGACATTGCTCTGTGTCTCGGTGCGACGAGAAGGTGACGAGCGACTAGCGGCTCGACATCACCGGCTGCGGCGCTATCGCCGGAGGTGCCGGTCGTCGCTCACCGATCTGCTGCCGCCACATCGCGAAGTAGAGACCCTTCTGCTCGAGCAGCCCGGCGTGCGAACCTGATTCGATGACCCGCCCGCGCTCGAGGACGAAGATCCGGTCCGCGTGCATGATTGTGGAAAGCCGATGCGCGATGAGGATCGTGATCACGTCCTGACTGGTGGCCACGTCGCGGATCGTTTCGCCGATCTCCTCCTCGGTCAGCGAATCGAGTGACGAGGTCGCCTCGTCGAACACGAGCAGGTGCGGGTGACGCAACAGCGCCCGCGCGATCGACAGCCGCTGCTTCTCGCCGCCAGACACCTTGACCCCGCCCTCTCCGATGACCGTGTCGAGTCCGCGGTCCGCCCGCGCGAGGAGACTGGTGCACGCCGCCTTGCGCAGCACATCCAGGCATTCCGCGTCGCTCGCCTTGGGGTTCACGAACAGCAGGTTCTCGCGGATCGTGCCGGAGAAGAGCTGGGTGTCCTGCGTCACGAACCCGATGCGCTCGCGCAGTTCGTCCAGGTCGATCGTCCTCGCCGGATGCCCGTTGTAGAGGATGTCGCCGGTCTGCGGTGGGTAGAGGCCCACCAGCAGCTTCACGAGCGTTGTCTTTCCCGCACCCGACGGCCCGACGAAGGCAATCGTGTCGCCGCGGCCGACCTCGAAGGAGATGTCGGTCAGCGCCGGCGACGAGGCCGACTGGTGTCTGAAGCTGACCCGGTCGAACGCCAGCCGGTGAAGGGCGGGGACCGGCACCGGATTCGGTGGGCGCGGTTCCTTCGGGATGTCCAGGATGTCCTAGAAGTTCTTCAGCGAGACCTCCGCTTCCCGGTAGATGTTGATGATGTTTCCCAGTTCCTGGAGCGGTCCGAAGATGAAAAACGAATAGATGAAGAGCGAGAAGAACTGCCCGACCGTGATCGCCCGCGTGAAGATCAGGTAAAGCATCAGAAACAGGATGCTCGTTCGCAGGAAGTTCACCGCCGTCCCCTGAACGAAGCTGAGGCTGCGGATGTAGCGCACCTTCTTCAGCTCGAGCTGCAGAATCTTGTCGGTGGTCGAATTGAGGCGTGCGATCTCCTGTTGCGCGAGCCCGAGGCTCTTGACCAGCTCGATGTTGCGCAGCGACTCGGTGGTCGAGCCCGCCAGCGCCGTGGTTTCGGCCACGATCACCTTCTGGATCACCTTGATCTTCCTGCTGAGCACCGAACTGAGGATGCCGAGCAGCGGCACCGTCAGGAAATAGGCCGGTGCGATGATCCAGTGGACGCTGAACGCGTACACCATCACGAAGATGATCCCGACGAGCGACGTGAAGAGCACGTTGATCGAGGCCGAGATGAGCTTCTCGACATCGGTTCTGACCTTCTGCAGCTTGCCCAGGGTCTCGCCGCTGCGCTGATCCTCGAAGACGGCATAGGGCAGCTCGAGCGAGTGCCGGATGCCGTCTGAGTAGAGCCGTGCGCCCAGTCGCTGTGTGATGACGTTGATGAAATAGTCCTGGAAGTTCTTCGCCACTCGCGAGACAAACGCCACGCCCACCGCCGCCGCCAGCAGCACGCTGACGCCGCGGAAGAACTCGCCGGTCGTGTACTCCTGGAACCTCGTGGCGTAGTCGTCGATCACGTGCCGGAAGATCAGCGGATCCAGCAGCGAGAACACCTGATTGATCGCCGCCAGGACGAGCGCGAGCGTGACCAGCGGCCAGTAGTGCTTGAGGTACGCGGCCAGAAGTTTCATCGGTGCCCTCGCTACGCTCTCTACGCTGTGTGCTATCGCTGTTCGAGGCGGTAGCCGCGACGCTCGAGGTTCGCCAGCAGGCCGTCGGGGCCGACGAGATGGGCGGCGCCCACCACGACGAAGCAGGCGGACCCCTGGGTGAGGCAGGCCTCGAGCCGCGGCATCCAGTTGCGGTTGCGCTCCACGATGAGCGACGTATAGGCGCCGGGGAATTCGCTGAAGCCGGCGAGCACGATCTTCTCCATGGCGACGGCGTCTCCACGCTGCCACGCCGTGACGAGCGTCGAGAGGCTGCCGCGCGCGGCGTCGGAATCCCGGATGGTGCCGAGCAGCATCTGTTCCTGAACCGCCTCCGGCATCCGATCCAGCCGGTCGATCTGCGAGGCTGCCGTTTCGAGCCCGACCACCGTCTTTCCGCCGGCCGTGGCGCGGTCGAAGAAGTGCTTGTCCAGCCCCATGGCAGGGTCCAGCCCGGCCTTCTGCATCTCGATGGCGCTCAGCATGAGGTTCACCATCCACGGTTTCATGGGACGGAGGAGATCCATGGAGAGCGGCGAGTCCTTCAGACGATCGGCGATGAGTTTGGCGGTGTCGGCCGAGACGACCAGGTCGAACGTCCGGCCATCCTGGTACATGCCCTTGCTGAGCAGGAGTGGTCCGGTCGTGAGCATGTCCGCCTCCGCGAGATCGATTTCCTCGACCAGAGTGCGGGAGGCATCGAACGCCTGCTCGAAGGCGGCGCTCAGCGGGTACGCGCTCGCGCCGAGCGCATGAACCGAACCAGCCAGATAGAGGACCCCTGTGGCCGATTGCACTCGCCACAAGAAACTTCGCCCCGCGGGTGCCGGCGACTGCGCCGCGGCCGGCCAGGCGGTCATCGCGGACGTGACAGCGATCGCGACCGCGGCTTTGACCAGAGCGGGGACGCACCAACGCGCGAATCGTGTCAGGTGAGGCAGCACTCGGTAGATTATCGGCTATACTGTGGCGACGTTTCCTGAGCCATCCGCACGCGGCGGGTTCCTCGTCAGCGCGTCGTGTGTCGGAGGAGCCTCACCATGGATTGCCAGCCCCGGCGCCTCGTCAACCCGCCTTCGCCATGCCCCTTGACGTGACATGAATAACGTCTGGATAGTCATCGGAGTCGGAATTGGTATTGTCGGCGTCATTGCCGGTTGTGTCACGTTCTGGTTCCGGCGTGGCGCGGAACCCGACATGGGCACGGTGAGTACGCAGTGGGTGTCCGAGCAGCGGGCCGATGGCCGCGACGGGCATCGATAACGCTCACCTTCGTCGCGTCCTCATTTCCCATCCCGTTCCCTCGTCAGTGACGTCTCGCTCGCAGGAGCGCATGCCGCCAATCACCGCCGCGCGCGGTCAGGGTATGGTGAACAGCCGCGGCCACCAGGGTGCGTCGCGGAGTGCCCCGATGACTTCGCCGACCAGCGGGATCCAGATCCACCGCGACGCTCTCGCGCATTCGAGATACAGGGAGTGCAGGTCCACGGTCAGCCTGGGCGCGGCCTGAAAATGTCGGAATGACGGCCAGAAGCGGTTCGTGCGGCGGCAGTACTCCCGGTACGCGTCGCCCAGGCGCTCGGCGAGCGACGCCTCTTCCACGCGCACCGTTCCTTGCATGTAGAGCACTGTCAGAATCGCCAGCGCCGCGGCAAAGACGATGCTCTTGAGGAACAGACCGGCGGAAACCGCCACGAGGAGCGATCCGAAGTAGAGCGGATGCCGGCAGAGCGAATATGGCCCTTCGGTCACGGCGACGTCGTTCTTGCGGCCGCCGATATAGAGAGTGGCCCAGAACCGGATGCCCGCGCCGGCGATGAATGTGATCCAGGCGGCCGAATTGATTGCCACGTCGGCCCACGAGCGAGGCGTCACCAGCGGTGTGGCCAGAATCGTGAAGACAAACGGCGGGCCGAGCACCAAGACTCCGGCCGCGCCTCGCCACTTGAAGCGGCGGCGGTGCAGGAGGTGCACGCGCGAGGCGAGGACGATCGGTTCGCTGGTCACTTCGCTGAATTGTACTGTGGCCTACCGCTCGACCTCGACACTGATCGCGGCGCCGTCGGCGAGCCCGGCCTGCCCCCGGACCACGACCAATTCCCCGGCCTTCACACCGCTCACGATCTCCACGCGATCTTCGTTCTCGACTCCGGTCGTCACGCTCCGACGCTGCGCCATCGTCCCGACCGCCACGAGGACTGCCGCATCCTGTCCATTGCGTACGATCGACTCTGCCGGTACGAAGACGATGTCGAGGCGCTCCTCCGCGTCGATGTCCACCTGCACCGGCGTGTCAACCGCGAGCGCCGCCGTGGCAGACGCCGTGGCTCCCGCAGTGTCCGCAAACGCCAGTCGCACCCGAGCCGTGCCCGAGGGTCCTCCGGACACGGCCTCCCTCGCGAGGACGCTGAGCCGGATCGGGACGGCGCCAGCCAGCCGCGCGGTTGCGCCGGGCTGGACGCGCACCATGTCGGCGGCCGGCACCGCGGCGTCGATCTCCAGCCGACGTGGATCGACAATCCGCAGGACCGGATCGCCGATACCCCTGACGACATCGCCCGGATTGTGAAGTCGCTGGGCGACCACGCCGGCGAACGAGGCCCGGACGATCGCGCGTCCGGCAGAGGCGTCGGCGGCAGCCATCGCCGTATTCGCCCGGGTCAGGGAGGCCAGTGTATCGGCGTGCTCGCGGTCCACGCCGTCCATGTCACGGCGTGGTACGAACCCGCGGTCCACGAGGTCGCGCATGCGGGCCTGCGCGGCGCGGGCATTCTCCAGCTGCGCCTGCAGTTGCGCCACTTCCGCCCGTTGGCGGGCGACTTCCTGCGTGGCGCCGGGCAGGTCGAAGCGCACCAGGGCTTCACCGGGGCTCACCATGTCCCCCTGGGCCTTGAGGACCTCGAGGACCTGCGCGGGTTCGGGTGCGACCACGAGAAGTTCTCCTCCCGGAGCCGTGGTGACGACGCCGCTGAGGTGCAAGACGGTGCGAAGACTGCCGACCTGGGCAGGTCTAGCGGCAACCGCCACGACGGTCTCCTCGACCTCGGATTCAACGTGTGCCTGGCGGCGACAGCCCACGAGGAGTGCGACCACCGGCAGCAGCAGAAGACAGGCGCGGCGTGTAATCAGGGGTGACGGAGCCTCGGTCCAGATCTTATAGTCAGTGGACACGCATGACGACCAAGCGATTTGCGGTTGAGAGATCGGATGAGGAGTGGCGGCGCCTGCTGACGCCGGAGCAGTACGCCGTGCTGCGGGGCCATGGCACTGAAAGGCCGGGCTCGTGCGCGCTCCTGGCCGAGCATCGGGCCGGCACGTTCTCGTGCGCCGGCTGCGACCGGCCGTTGTTCGTGGCCGACCGCAAGTTCGAGAGCGGCACGGGATGGCCCAGTTTCTTCGCACCGATCGAGGGTACGATCGAAACCACGGTGGATCGCGCCTACGGAATGACCCGAACGGAGGTCCACTGCGGCAACTGCGGCGGCCATCTGGGTCATGTGTTCGACGACGGACCGCCGCCTACGGGTCTTCGGTACTGTATCAACGGAGTGGCACTGAAGTTCGTCCAGGCTGAGCCCTAGGGTGCTACGATGCGCGCGATGCGCGCGGCTCGCGTTCCCCGTGGCGGAGCCCTCAATGGCCAGGCAGGCGAATCCATAGCTGAATGGTGACTACCCTCGGCCTCCGCTCCCGACTGGTCCTCTTCGTCGTGCTGGTGCTGATACCGGCCTTGGGCCTGTTCGCCTGGTTCCGCGGCGAGACCAGCCAGACGCAGGCCGTCGAGATCGCGCAGCGCGACAATCGAGCGCTGGACACCTCCAACGTCGAGATCATCACGACGCTGTTCGCGCTTGTCGCGGCGGGTGTGATTGCCTCTGCCGTCAGCCTGATGATCGCCGAGCGGCAGATTCGGCGCCCGCTCGTCCGCCTGCTGCAGGCGGCGCGGCAGATGGAGAAGGGAGACCTCGCGGCGAGGGCGTCGCTCACGCACGGGGTGCAAGAAGTCAAGAGGCTGGGTGCGGCCTTCGACAGAATGGCCGGCACGCTGCAGGAGCGCGAACGCAGCGCGCGCGAAGCGCAGCGCCTCGACGCGATCGGTCAGCTGGCCGGCGGCCTGGCGCACGATCTGAACAACATGCTCACGGTGATCCTCGGCTTCAGCCACGGGCTCGAGTCAGACGTGAGGTCGGCCTCGGGCCGGGAGAATCTGGCTGAAATCGTCGGCGCCGCGGAGCGGGCGAGCAACCTCACGAGCCAGCTCCTGGCGTTCGCCCGACGGCAGGTGCAGCAGGTACGGCCGATTCAGCTCAACGACACCCTGACTCAGGTCGGGACGATGTTGCGCCAGGTGATCGGCGTTGACATCGCGATGGTGCAGCGTCTCTCTCCGGACCTTGGCGTGATCCGCGCCGACCCGTCGCAGATCGAACAGATCATTCTCAACCTCGTGCTCAATGCCCGAGACGCCATGCCTCATGGCGGCACACTGCGACTGGAAACGAGGAATCTCACCGTGAGGAGGGGCGCGCCGGCGGCGCTCTCGCCGGTCGGCTATGCTGCCGTGCCGCCGGACGACTACGTCATGCTGACTGTAGGGGATTCAGGGCACGGCATGCCGCCCGAGGTGCGGGCGAGGCTGGGCGAGCCCTTCTTCACAACGAAGGGTGCTCGCGGTACGGGACTTGGGCTGGCCACGGTGTATGGCATCACGAGCCAGAGCGCGGGCTTTCTGGCCTGCGAGTCGGTTGTCGGAAAGGGGACCGACGTTTCGATTCTGTTGCCACGGATCCATGACGCGGTCGTGGAGCCGGCGGCGTCGAGGCCGCTGGAGCGCGCGCCGCGCGCGAAGGCACACGCCGGATCGGAAACGCTGCTGCTCGTCGAGGATGAGCGGTCGGTACGGATGCTGACCGAGCGCGTGCTTCGCGGCGCCGGCTACGCCGTGGTCGCGGCGGATTGCGGCGCCAACGCGGTGGAGATCGTCCGGCAGGGGATGCGCCCCGATCTCGTGCTCACCGACGTCATCATGCCCCACATGAACGGCGTGACGCTGGCGGAGCACCTGCGAGCGATGGTGCCTGGCATCAACGTGGCCTACATGTCAGGACATGTCGAGCACGCCATCCTTCGCACGGCGCAGATCGCGCCTGGCTCGTTTCTGAAGAAGCCGTTCACGCCAGACACGCTGCTTCGCTCCGTGCGCGCGGTTCTCGACACGGCCAACGCCGCCGACGTTCCTGCGGGTGGCCCGCCGCCCACCGTGGGTACGGTTTAGCGGGCGAGTCCGTCAGCGCCTCTCTATCGTCACCGAGGTGACGATGACGTCCTTGACGGGACGATCGCGCTCCCCCGTAGCCGTCGCGCCGATCTTCCGGATCACGTCCATGCCGTCCGCCACTTCTCCGAATACCGTGTGGCGATCGTCGAGGTGCGGCGTCGGTCCGAGCGTGATGAAGAATTGGCCGCCGTTGGTGTTTGGACCCCGGTTGGCCATCGAAAGGACGCCAGCCTTGTCGTGCCGCGCCTTCGGATGGAACTCATCGGCAAAGGTGTAGCCGGGACCGCCGATTCCCTGGCCCAGCGGGTCGCCGCCCTGAATCATGAAACCGGCGATGACCCGGTGGAAGATCACGTTGTCGTAGTAGGGCTTCTTCACCTTCTGGCTGGTCCGCGGGTCGGTCCACTCACGCGTCCCTTCCGCGAGGCCGACGAAGTTGTCCACCGTCTTCGGAGCTTCCTCGTCGAAGAGACGGATGGTGAAGTCACCCTCGGTGGTGACGAAGTGCGCGAAGAGTGTTGGCAACGATGGCTCCCCCCAAAACCCCAAGGATACCACTGCCTCGCGGTACAATTCCCTCGTGAAAGGCGCCGTGCGGACATTCGAGGATGCGCTCGTCGATGCCGTGGCGGACGGCATGAGCGACGATCCGTTCGCCGTGCTCGGCCGGCATGCGTCCACCGTGCGCGGCCGTCGCGGGTTCGTGATCAGAACCGTGCGGCCGGCGGCGGACAGGGTGGACGTCGTCACCGCCGATGGCATCACCGTGATGCAGCGCCGTCATCCGACCGGCATGTTCGAAGCCCGGTTCGAGGCCGCCGTGTTCGGAAGCGCGGCGTCAACGACGGGTACCGGCACGGAGGAGCTGGGTTATCGCCTGCGGGTACACGAACTGGGGAAGGTCCAGGAGATCGTCGATCCGTACCAGTTCGGCCAGGTGCTGACCGACTTCGATCTGCACCTGCTCGGGGAGGGGACGCACTACCACGCGTGGGAGAAGCTCGGATCGCACCGCCTCACGATCGGCGGCATCGACGGCGTGCACTTCGCTGTATGGGCGCCGAACGCGCAGCGCGTGAGCGTGATCGGCACTTTCAACCACTGGGACGGCCGCGTGCACGCGATGCGCCGGCTCGTGCCGTCCGGGATCTGGGAACTGTTCATCCCCGGCCTGCCGGAGGGCGCGTGCTACAAGTTCGAGGTCCGCACGTCTGCCGGCCAGCTCCTCCACAAGGCCGATCCGTATGCGCGGCTGTTCGAGGTGCCGCCAAACACCGCGTCGGTCATCTGGTCGGACGGGTCGTACCGCTGGCGCGACGAGGACTGGATGCGCGATCGTCCCTCCTTCGACACGTGGCGCGAGCGTCCGATGTCGATCTACGAGATCCATCCCGGCTCATGGCGGCGGATCGTCTCCGAGGGCAACCGGTACCAGACGTATCGCGAGCTTGCCGACACGCTCGTCCCGTACTTGTGCGAGATGGGTTACACCCACGTCGAGCTCATGCCGGTGATGGAGCACCCGTTTTCAGGCTCGTGGGGCTATCAGGTCATCGGCTTCTACGCGCCGACGAGCCGCTTCGGGACGCCTGACGACTTTCGTTATTTCGTGGACGAGTGCCATCGAAACGGCATCGGGGTGATTCTCGACTGGGTGCCAGGCCACTTCCCCAAGGATCGCCATGGGCTGGCGGAGTTCGACGGCACGGCCCTCTACGAGCACGCGGACCCACGCAAGGGTGTGCACCAGGACTGGGGCACGCTGGTGTTCAACTACGGCCGCAACGAGGTGCGCGCGTTCCTCCTGAGCAACGCGCTGTTCTGGCTCGAGGAGTTCCACGTGGACGGCCTGCGCGTGGACGCGGTGGCGTCGATGCTCTATCTCGACTACTCCCGTGAGCACGGCCAGTGGATTCCAAACGAGTTCGGCGGCCGCGAGAACCTGGAGGCGGTGTCGTTTCTCCAGCAGCTCAATACGCTCACGCACGGCCGCGTCGCCGGCACGATGACGGTGGCGGAGGAGTCCACGGCGTGGCCGGCTGTCAGCCGGCCGGTCTACGCGGGCGGCCTGGGCTTCAGCTACAAGTGGAACATGGGGTGGATGCACGACGTGCTGGCGTTCATTCAGCAGGACCCGGTGCATCGCCCGTGGCATCACGGGCAGATCACGTTCTCGATGCTCTACGCTTTCACCGAGAATTTCGTGCTGCCGCTCTCGCATGACGAGGTTGTCCACGGCAAGCGGGCGATGCTCGACAAGATGCCGGGCGACGTCTGGCAGAAGCACGCCTCGCTCCGCACCCTGTATGGCTACATGTTCGGCCATCCTGGCAAGAAGCTGATGTTCATGGGATGCGAGTTCGGCCAGTGGCGGGAATGGAATCACGACGAGAGCCTGGACTGGCACCTGCTCGCGGACCCGGCGCACGAGGGCCTGCAAAGATGGGTGCGGGATCTCAACCACGCCTATCGGCGCGAACCGTCGCTCTACGAGATCGACTTCGACGGCTCGGGCTTCAGCTGGATTGACTGCAACGACAACGAGAACAGCGTCATCTCGATGATCCGTCGTGGCCGCGATCCGCACGACTTCACCGTGATGGTGGCCAACTTCACCCCCGTGCCACGGCACCACTATCGCATCGGCGTGCCCGAGGCCGGCTGGTACCACGAGCTGCTCAACAGCGATGCGGCAGTGTACGGCGGCAGCAATGTGGGCAATGAGGGAGGCGTGCGCACCGAGCCGCGCCCGCTGCACGGCCACGAGCAGTCGCTGTCGCTGACCGTCCCTCCGCTCGGGTTCGTGCTCCTGAAGCGGTAGTCAGAAAGGTCCCACGTCAGCGCTCGCGGACAGGACCCGCTCCCCGCTGATCGCGGGTCGCCCAGGCGCTAGATCGCCCCGATGCTCTTTGTAGCCTCCTCGAGCGTCGGCACACCGCCGATCGCTCCAGGCTTCGTGCAGCTGAGGGCCGCGGCCGTGGTGGCGAAGCGCAGGATGTCGCGCGGGGCGTCGCCCCTCAGCAGCGCGTGGATGAACGCGCCGCGGAAGACGTCGCCGGCACCGGTGGTGTCCACGACCTTCACCCTTGGGGCCGGCTCGTGGTACAGGTGGTCGCCCTCGAGCAGCATCGCGCCCCGTGCGCCGAGCGTGACGCAAAGCAGACCCGCGTGTCCGCGGCGGATCGCTCGAAGCGCTCGCTCCATGTCGTGCTCGCCGGTGAGCGCAGCGGGCACGTGCTCGGCGAGGATCGGTACATCCACCGCGGCCACGAGTCGCTGGGTGAGTTCCGTCACCTGCTCGATGTCGCTCGTGACGCGGACTCCGGCGCTCCGCGCGAGCGAGGCGGCCCTCAGTGCGGCCTCCGCATCGACATCATCCACATGGACGAGCCTCGCGGAACGGATGACCTCGGGCCGTATGTCATCCGGCCGCAGCCGCAGGCCATCATCGCGGTCCCAGAGGACGATGCGCTCGCCCTGGCGCTCGTCCAGGAGTACGACGGCGTACGGATTCGGCCCGTTGCGCTCGACGAGATCGGCCAGGTCCACTCCACGGCGCATCAGTTCCTCGCGCACTCGCCGGCCGCCGTCGTCGTTGCCGACCGTGCCGACGTACTTCGTCCGTAGCCCCAAGGCCGCGCACGTGCACAGCACCGTGGCCGTCTGCCCGCCGGGCGAGATCGTCCGGCTCGAGATGCGCAGTTTCGCCGAGGGGCCGTCGGGCCTGGGGTAGTCGGGCAGGCGGTAGACGTAGTCGATGGAGCAGGCGCCCACGCCAAGGACATCGAACACGCTATCTTCGCCTCAGCTCCCACGACTGCACGACGAATCGGTCCGGTCCGGTGTGCGCCATCGCGAAGCAACCGGGCTGTGTCAGGGTGCCGGTGACCGGTCGAAACTTGCCATCGACGTAGACATGTCGCCCGGACAATGAGGTTTCCGTCAGCGCATCGATGTACAAGGCAATGTCGCCGGCCGCATACACCTCAGGTGCGTTCGAGAGGGTGCAGATGCCTACGGACCCGGTGATCCTGATGGCATAGGGCTTGAACGATCCCGCGGAAATCCACTCACCGTCGAACGCGCTGACTGGCGACCTGCCGAGGGGTTCGATGCTCGCCGAGGCATCCGTCGTTGCGCGTGGCGCAGTGTTGTCGGAGACCAGCCCGGCGAGTCTCTTCACGAGCCCGGACATCTTCCTCCAGCGAGTTGCAGGCACCGTGTTCGCAGCGCGTCCCGTGTCGCGCGGCTGCCATCGCCACGCAAACTCCGCGCTCGCCCCGGTCGCATCGTCACGCGCGATCAACCTGCCGCTCGCGCCGACGGATCCCAGAGGAATCGCGACAATCGTTACCGATCCTCTTCCCGTCAGCGCTTTGTGGTACGGCGGTTGATCGATGGTCACGGTGAGCGCGTGATCGTCTGGCGCCGTGATCGTGCAACCGTACGAGCCGCCAACGCCGAGCTCGACAGGTTGCCAGGAGAGCAGGAGCGATGGCGCATTGCCGTCTCCCGCGATTGGTTCGATGTCGAGACCCTGTCCCGACATCGTCCCGACCGAGGGTCGCCCAGCTGTACGAGTTGGCAGGTCGGCGGGCCTGGCGGCGGAGCGCTCCACTGCCTGGGACCGAGATTCCGAGGTGGCGGGTACGTGGCGTGGCCGTGCGTCAGACATTGAACAGGGAGGAAGTGTACTATCCGGGGCGAGTCAGCATGGGCAGGATGTCCAGTTCGCAAGGAGCAGGAGGTCGAGCATGAGCAGCGTCACATTGAGGGTGAACGGCGGCGCGCACACCGTGGATATCGACCCTTCGACACCGCTCCTCTACATCCTTCGGAACGATCTCGGCCTGCAAGGTCCGCGGTTCGGTTGCGGGCTCGGCCAGTGCGGCGCCTGCACCGTGATCGTCAACGGTGCGGCGGTTCGCTCGTGCATCACGCCGACATCCAGCGTGAAAGGCGAGATCACGACGCTTGAAGGCATCGCGAAGGACGGCACGCTGCACCCGTTGCAGCAGGCGTGGATTGACGAGCAGGTCCCGCAGTGCGGCTTCTGCCAGAACGGGCAGATCATGACGGCCAAGGCGCTGCTCGACAAGAACCCGAATCCTACCGATGAGCAGATCCGCGACGGCATGGCCAGGACCTTGTGCCGCTGCATGACGTACTACCGCGTGCAGGCCGCCATCAAGCGCGTGGCGAAGGGGGTGGCATGACTCCCTTCACGCCGATTCCCGCGCACATTGAAGAGTTGCTGGAAGAGAGATTCGGGACGACTTCGCGCCGTGACTTCCTGAAGACCTCCGGGATGCTCGTCGTGAGCGTCAGTGTTGCGGCCCTCGCCGGTCCGTTCGCCCCTGGGGCGAATGCTCAGGTCGCCGGTCCGTATCCGGACCCCAACTTCCGGCAGCTCGATTCGTGGATCGTCATTCACGAAAACAACACAGCGACCTTCTACGTCGGGAAGACCGACTGCGGCCAGGGCACCGGCACGGCCTTCCGGCAGATGATGGCCGACGAGTTGGACATCGCCTACGACAAGACCACCTGCATCATGGGCAGCACGGACGTCACCGTGGACCAGGGTGGATCGGGTGGTTCAGACGCCATCCAGACCGATGGCTGGCCGATGCGGCGTGTGGCCGCCGAGGCTCGTCGCGTGCTGCTCGACATGGCTTCCGCGCGCTTTGCCGTGCCGGTCGCCCAGCTCACCGTAAGAGAGGCCGTGATTACCGTGAGCGCCGATCCCTCGAAACGAGTCACGTACGGAGAATTGATCGGAGGCAAGAGGTTCAACGTTGCGCTGACCGGTGGCGATGTCAACGCGACAGCGGGTGTGGCCAGGGTGAAGCCGGTGCAGGCGCTCTCGATCGTCGGCCTGTCGCCCCAGCGCTATGACATTCCCGCCAAGGTGGACGGCTCGTTGACATGGGCCGTGGACGTGAAGCTTCCCGGGATGGTTCATGCGCGCAACGTGAAACCGCCGGTGGCCGGTGCAACACTCGTCAGCATCGACGAGTCTTCCGTTCGAGGCATTCCTGGGTTTCTCCGGGTGGTGAGCAAGGGCAACTACGTTGCCGTGGTCTGCGAGCGGGAAGAACAGGCGATTGCCGCATCGAGGCGGCTCAAGGTCAACTGGCGAAAGCCGGCGACGCCCGCCTTCCCGAAGTCGGAGGATCTCTTCAACTACATGCGCGGTGCGACCCCCACGTCGAGTCAGGGGCCCAACGTCACCGGGAACCCCGATACGGCGCTGGCCGGTGCGGCGCAGATCATCGACGCCGAATACGAGATCCCGTTCCAGGGTCACACGGCGTTTGCTCCGGCCCACGCCATGGCCGATCCGTCGAACGGCCAGATGACGATCTATTCCAATGACATGAAGTCCTACGGCCTGCGGGCAGGCGTCGCTCAGTTTCTCGGGATACCCCGGGAGCACGTGCGTGTCGTCTGGATGGAGGGCCCTCAGGGATACGGCCGCACAGCCGCGGACGATGCGGGGTTCGAGGCGGCGTTCCTGGCCAAGGAGATTGGCCGGCCGGTTCGCGTGCAGTGGATGAGGCACGAGGAGACGGCCTGGGATACCAAGGGCCCGGCATTCACCGTCAAGATGCGCGGAGGCCTTGATACGCGAGGCAACCTGATCGCCTTGGACTACAACGCTCGAGCTGCTGACTATTGCCACCTCGGCTACAACGAGGCGGAGACAGTGCTGATCGCTCAGCTCATGGGCACGAGGCGCGCCACGCCGGCCGCGGGCAGCTCCGCCACGCCGTCGGACATGTACGTCATTCCCAACACGCGCACGGCCACGCAGGTCGTGAGTCTGCCCCTCGTGTGGGAGACGCCGCTGCGGACGGGCAATCTGCGCGATCCGAATGGTCCGCAGTCAACCTTCGCCGCCGAATCGTTCATCGACGAAATGGCGGCTGCCGCGAAGGCGGACCCCGTCGAGTTTCGCATGAGGCTCCTGGCCGCGAGCACTACGGATGACAGCGGATTCAAGCGCGCGCGTTCGATTGCCGTGGTCAAAGCGGCGGCGGAGGCGTATGGGTGGGACGCTCGACCTTCACCGAACGCCCGCGGCACGGGAAACATTCTCACCGGCCGCGGCATCGCCTACACGTTCCGTTCGCAAACGGTCGTCGCGGAGATCGCCGAGGTCGAAGTCAATCGCAGGACCGGTCACGTCTGGGTCAAGCGGCTCGTGTGCGCGCACGACTGCGGGCTCGTGATCAATCCCGAAGGGTTGCGGCGCACCATCGAGGGAGGCATGCTCCACTCGCTCAGTCGCGCGCTCCACGAGGAGGTCACGTTCGACACCGAGAAGGTGACGAGCGTCGATTGGAACTCCCATCCCACGCTGACGCACGCCGACACGCCGGCCAGGATCGACGTCGTGCTGGTGAACGGCGATCCCAATCCGAACCGGCCCGACCTCCCTCACTACGGAGCGGGCGAGACCGTCTGCAAACCGACGCTCGCGGCGGTCGCCAACGCCATCTACGACGCAACCGGCGTTCGGCTTCGTCGCGTGCCGTTCAGGGACGGGCGCGTCCTCGCCGCACTCAAGTCCGCGGGTGTGTAAGAAGTCCTACCGCGGCAGCCCGGCGATCTCGGTTCGCACCTGAAAGAGCGTCCTGCCCGACGTCACGTACAGCGTCTTCATGTCCGGGCCGCCAAAGGCGTTGTTGGTGATCACGTCTTCCGGAATGGGAATGAACGTGAGCAACGTGCCCGCCGGTGAAATGACATAGACGCCGCCCTTGCTCTTGAGCGCGTCGGCGGTCCAGACGCGTGCCGCGGGCGACGCGCCGGGAGGCGCCAGCTCGTTCAGGCCGGCGGAGACGTACAGATTGCCCTGGACATCGACGCTCATGCCGTCCGCGCTGCGGCCGGGAAAATCGAAGAAGACGCGACCGTTGCGCGCGGTACCGTCAGGCTGCAGGTCGAAGGCGCGGATCATGCGCGGC
This sequence comes from Acidobacteriota bacterium, assembly GCA_021731165.1. GTDB lineage: Bacteria > Acidobacteriota > Vicinamibacteria > Vicinamibacterales > UBA2999 > JAKFXY01. Next base: position 49,787 of record JAKFXY010000016.1, read on the forward strand.
CCGGCCGGTGCCGCACCGGATTCAATGATGTACAGCGTCTTGTCGTCCGGTGAAATCTGAAGGCCATTCGGGCGCTCGATGTCCGGCGCCCCAAGGACGCGCGCGATCTGGCCCGGCGCATCGATGCGATAGACGGCGACCGCCCCCGGGTCGGTGAAGTACAGCCGGCCCTTGCCGTCGATCGTGACGTCGTTGGCCCCCTTGAGCGGCATGCCTTGATAGTTGTCAACGAGAACCTCCATGGCACCCGTGCGCAGATCGGTCCGCGTGATCCGTGGCGACTGTCCGTCCGCCATTCCCTCGCACGCGACGAGCCGTCCCTGGGGATCGATCACGAGCCCGTTGGCCGCATGGCTCTTCTCGCGGTAGACGGAGAGTTCGCCGTCGGTGCCCAGCTTGTAGATTCGCTGTCCCCGTATTTCGGTGAAGTAGACGTTGCCGTCTCGATCGACGGTCGGACCTTCTGTGAGGGCCGGCACTTCCGCGGCGCGCGCCACCGTCTGCGCCGTCGCCGGGAATGACGTCGCAAGACACAGAATCAAGGCCATCGCACCGGGACCAAGGCTCCGCACGACGATGCTGACCATACGTTCCTCCAAGAACGGAAACACGAGCGCCATGGACGGGACAGGGGACCAACAGTGACGGTTGGCACAGGTGCCAACCCCTCCGGCGCGGGGACATCGTAGTCGATCACGGGTGGGCACTGGGGAGATTGGGGTTGCCGGCCCCGGGACTATGATCAGGCCATCACGTCCGACGCCCCTGTGTTCACCGCGCGTGGCATCACCAAGGTCTATCCCATGGGCGAAATGGAGGTGCACGCGCTGCGCGGCGTGGACTTCGACCTCTTCCCGGGCGAGTTCGTCGTGCTCCTTGGCCCCTCCGGCAGCGGCAAGTCCACGCTCTTGAACATTCTCGGCGGACTCGACATTCCCACGTCCGGCCATGTCGTCTACCGGGACCACGATCTGACGACCGCGGGCGAGGCGGCGCTGACCGAGTACCGCCGCGAGCACGTCGGGTTCGTGTTTCAGTTCTACAACCTGATTCCCAGCCTTACCGCCCGGGAGAACGTGGCGCTGGTGACCGAGATCACGAAGCACCCGATGACGCCCGAGGAGGCGCTCGCGCTCGTCGGGCTCGGGCACCGCCTGGATCACTTCCCCGCCCAGTTGTCTGGTGGCGAACAGCAGCGCGTGGCGATCGCGCGCGCGATCGCCAAGCGGCCGGACGTGCTGCTCTGTGACGAACCCACGGGTGCGCTCGACATCACGACCGGCGTGGTCGTGCTCGAAGCCATCGAGAAGGTCAATCGCGAACTGGGGACGGCGACGGTCGTCATCACGCACAACGCGGCCATCGCCGGCATGGCGCACCGCGTGGTGCGGCTGGCCGACGGCAACATCGCCGGCGTCGTCAGCAACGAGACGCGGCGCGGGGCGAGGGAGATCGAATGGTAGGCCGCCTGCCGATCACCGCGCTCGATCGCAAGCTGCTGCGGGATCTGTGGGAGATGCGCGGCCAGGCAGTAGCCATCGGCGCCGTCATGGCGGCCGGCGTGGTGATGTTCGTCACCTATCTTTCCAATTTCGACTCGCTGCAGCGCACCGTGGACACCTACTACGAACGGCAGCGCTTCGCCGACGTGTTCGCGATGCTCAAGCGGGCCCCGCTGAGCCTCGAGTCGGATCTTCGCGCCATCCGAGGCGTATCCGTCGTGGACACGCGGGTGGTGGCCGACGTGACGCTCGACGTACCCGGCCTGCTGGAGCCGGCAACGGGGCGGCTCATCTCGGTACCGTCGCGTGGCCGGCCGCTCTTGAACGACGTGTTTTTGCGCGAAGGCCGGTGGCCCGAGGCGGGCAGGCCGGACGAAGTGCTGGCCAGCGAGGTCTTCACCGAAGCCAACCGCATGGCGCCTGGCGACTCGATCACCGCGATCATCAACGGCCGCCGGCGGAGGTTGACGATCGTCGGCGTGGCGCTCTCGCCGGAGTACGTCTTCAGCATCCGCCCGGGCGAAATGATCCCGGACAATCGCCGCTTTGCGCTGCTCTGGATGGAGCGCCGCGCCCTGGCCAGCGCGTTCAACATGGAAGGCGGCTTCAACGACATCAGCCTGCGCGTGATGGCCGGCGTCCCGGTGGAGGAGGTGATCGCGGACGTCGATCGGCTCCTGGAGCCGTACGGCGGCCTCGGTGCGATTCCACGGCGGCTGCAGCAGTCGGCGTGGACGCTCGACAACGAGCTGGTTCAGCTCAGCACGTTCGGGTTCATCGTGCCGGCGATCTTCCTGGCCGTCGCGGCGTTCGTGCTGAACGTCGCGCTCGCGCGCGCGCTGGCACTGCAGCGGCCGCAGTTGGCGGCGCTCAAGGCGCTGGGGTACTCGAACCGCGAGCTGGGCTGGCACTACTTCAAGTGGGCGCTCATCATCGCCACGCTCGGTTCAATCGCCGGCGTGATCGTCGGTACGTGGCTCGGGGCCCAGATGATCGAGCTCTACAACCAGTACTTCCGCTTTCCCTCGCTCGACTACCGGTTGTCGCCGGGCGTCGCGGCAACGGCAGTGGCGTTGGGGTTCGTGTCGGCCGCGATCGGCGCGGCGTCGGCCGTGAGCCGCGCCGTGCGCGTGCCGCCGGCTGAAGCGATGCGGCCGGAATCGCCGGCGCGATACCGCGCGAGCATCGTCGAGACGCCGCGGATTCAGCGATCGCTTGGCCAGGGCGCGCGGATGGTCATCCGGAACCTCGAGCGCCAGCCGATGCGCGCGCTGGCCTCGGTGGTGGGGATTGCCTTCGGCGGTGCGATCCTGCTGGTCGGCTTCGGCTTCGTTGACGCGATGGATGTCCTGATCGCGCGGCAGTTCAACGACGGGATGCGGCAGGACGTGACGGTCACCTTCGTCGAGCCGCGATCGTCCTCGGCCATCCATGGCGTCGCGGCCCTGCCCGGCGTCATGTCCGTGGAGCCAATGCGGGCGGTGCCCGCCCGCCTGCGTGCGGGCGCGCGGTCACGTACGCTGTCGCTGACGGGACTCGAGCCGGATCCGGATCTCAACAGGGTCATCGATCAGGAGGGCCGGCCGCGCGTGCTGCCGCCCGAGGGGCTGGTGCTGTCGCGGATGCTTGGCGTGGTGCTCGGCGTCGGTCCCGGCGACGTCGTGCACGTCGAGGTACTCGAGGGCCGGCGGCCGGTGACGCCGGTGCGCATTGCAGGCATCATCGATGACATCATGGGCCTGCAGGCGTACATGGACATCGACGCCCTGGGCCGGCTCATGCGTGAGGGCCGCACGGTGTCGGGTGCCTATCTGCAGGTGGACCCGGCGGCGCTCGAGCCGCTCTACGCCCGGTTGAAGCTGACGCCCGCCGTGGCCGGCGTGGCCATTCGCGAGGCGGCGCTCACCAACTTCCGCGACGTGATGGCGCAGAACATGAACCTGACGATCGGGATCAACGTGGTGTTCGCCGCCATCATCGCGGTGGGTGTCGTCTACAATGCGGCCCGGATCTCGCTGTCGGAGCGTGCGCGCGAGCTGGCCAGCCTTCGGGTGCTGGGCTTCACGCGCGGGGAGATCTCATCGATTCTGCTCGGGGAGCTGGCCATTCTGACCCTGCTGTCGCTGCCGTGCGGCACGCTCATTGGCTATGGGCTGGGCCAGTTCATCATGACGATCTTCCAGAACGAGGTGTATCGCATTCCGTTCATCGTCACGCCGGCCACGGTGGCGTGGGGGTGGCTCACGATTATTTCGGCCGCGGCGCTGTCGGCCCTGGCCGTGCGGCGACGGCTGGATCGGCTCGATCTGGTGGCGGTGCTCAAGTCCCGGGAGTAGCCGTGCACGCCTTCGCCCGGTATCGACGCTGGCTCATCGTCCTGCTGCTCGTCGCGGGGGTGGTGGCGATCGCCATGTGGCCCACCCCGGTGCCGGTGGACGTCATGCCGAGCACGCGCGGGCCCCTTGTCGTGACGGTGGACGAGGAAGGCGAAACGCGCGTCCGCTATCGCTACGTCGTCTCGGCACCGCTCGCCGGACGCGTGCTGCGCATCGAGCTCGAACCCGGCGACCCTGTCGTACGCGGCCGCACGGTGGTGGCGCGGCTTCGCGCGGAGGCGCCCACATTGCTCGACGCTCGTTCACGCGCGGAGGCCGAGGCCGGCGTCTCAACCGCGCGCGCGGCCGTGGGACGGGCGGAGGCGGATCTGCGCAGGGCCACGGCCGCCGTCGAGCTGGCAAGGGCCGACCTGAGACGCCAGCGCGACCTGGCGGCGGCCCAGTTGACGACGACGCAGGCGGTGGACACGGCGGAGTCGAGCGCCCGCGCGGCGGAAGAGAGCGTGAGGGCCGCGGAGTTCGCGGTGGCCAGCGGTCGATCGCAGCTCGAGCTGGCTGAGGCGCGATTGATGGTCCCCACCATCGACGCGAGCGGTCGCGTGCTGACCGTCACGTCGCCGGTGGACGGTGTCGTGCTGAAGCGGCTGCGCGAAAGCGAGAGCGTGGCCGCCGCCGGCGAGCCGCTGGTGGAGATTGGCAACCCGGTGAAGGACCTCGAGATCGTGTCCGACCTGCTGTCCACTGACGCCGTGCGCGTGAAGGCCGGGGCGAGAGTGCGTGTCGAACAATGGGGCGGGGACCGCGTGCTGATGGCCAGGGTCCGCCGGGTGGAGCCGTCGGGCTTCACGAAGATCTCCGCACTCGGCGTCGAGGAGCAGCGGGTCAACGTGCTGATGGGCTTCGAGGACCCCTCCGATGCGTGGAAGGCGCTTGGCGACGGCTACCGCGTCGAGGTCCGCATCGTCATGTGGGAGGCGGCGGAGGTGGTGAAGGTGCCTACGAGCGCGCTCGTGCGCCAGGGCGACGGCTGGTCCGTGTTTGTCGTCAACGGCAATCGGATCCAGAGCGTCACGGTGGAAGTCGGTCAGAGAAATGCCGAGGAGGCGGAGATTCGATCGGGCCTCGACGCGGGCCGGCAAGTGGTGGTGCACCCAAGCGACCGGGTGATCGACGGCGCCTTGGTCGAGGTGCGCGGGGCGGGAGACCCAAGATAAGGCGGGACACATGTGACGGGGGACAGCCATGCAGGGTGACAGACAGATTCATGAGGCCATCGAGCGGAACGTGAAGGCCGTTTCACTGCGGCCAGCCGTCGGCAGAGGGACGGCTCGAACCAAAGCCGTGCTTCGAGCGGGTCTCGACTGTACGGTGACGGAGGGGCCGTACGAGCTGAAGGTAGGCATGACGGAGAAGTACGGTGGAACCTCCAGTGGGCCGAATCCAGGGGTGCTGGGCCGGGGCGCGCTCGCCTCGTGTCTCGCCATCGGGTACGGCATGTGGGCCGCGCGGCTCGGCGTGTCATTCGAGGCGCTCGAAGTGGAGGTGCAGGCGGACTACGACGTGCGCGGGGAGCTGGGCGTTGCGGATGACGTCCGGCCGGGGTACCTGGAGGTCCGGTACATCGTGACCGTGGCGAGCTCGGCCTCCGATGACGATGTGTTGCGTGTGCTCGACACCGCCGACAGGTGCAGCTCGTACCGAGACATTTATTCCAACGGATTGCCCCTCCGACGAGAGGTGCGCCTCAACGCCGGGACGGTGTAGTCGATGGAGCCGCGACTGCAGCTCCGCGTGCAGCGGTACGGGTGGGACAAGGCCGCGCCGCACTACGAGGCGTACTGGTCCGAGCAGCTCAGGCCCGCGCAGGATCGGCTGCTCGATCTGGCGGCGCTCAGGCCGGGCGAGCGCGTGTTGGATATTGCCTGCGGCACCGGGCTCGTCACCTTCCGCGCGGCGGACGAGGTTGGGCCCGGCGGTACGGTGGTGGCCACCGACATCTCGAGCACGATGGTCGAACACATCGAGTCAGCCGCCGCCGGTCGCGGCTTCGCCAACGTGACGGCGCGGCGCGCCCATGCGGAAGAGCAGGTGTTCGAGCCCGAGAGCTTCGACGCGGCCCTGTGCGGTCTGGGGCTGATGTATGTGCCGGAGCCACTCGCCGCGTTGCGCGAAATGAGGCGCCTGCTCAAGCCGGGCGGCCGTGCGGTCGTGGCCGTGTGGGGAGCGCGCTCCCATTGCGGATGGGCCGACATCTTCCCGATCGTGGACAGGCGCGTGCGGAGTGAGGTGTGCCCGATGTTCTTTCAACTGGGCACCGGAGACACGTTGCGGACGTGCATGGCCGAGGCTG
>JAKFXY010000066.1 GCA_021731165.1 Acidobacteriota bacterium
GACCGGGCTCATCGTCACGCGCGAACACACCCAAGTACAGCGCCTGGTCGTCGTAGAGAACGCGGACCTCGGTGTCGTAGGTCGCGGTCACTCCTTCCTTCGGATCGTTCTGAATGAAGTCGTGCGCCATCGGGGCGGAGGCCCACGCGGGCTCGTCGAGCATGCCGTCGAGCACGATCTCTCCTGCTGTCCGGACGGCCTGAAGGACGCGGCTCGCACGGGCGGTTTCGTAGTTCACGGCCTGCTGTGCCTCTGCGGGTGTCTGCCCAATAATGAGACAGGTGCACAGAGTTGCCACCCCTGCTCGCCAGACGCTTACAGGCCCGATAATGCCCGCTCTAATCACAGCTAACTCCTTGCAGCATTGACGAATACCGCTACCGCACCAGCTCTGACTCGACCCTTGTACGCTCGCGAACACGGGTGCGTCAAGAAAAACGGGTTGGCGAAGTGGACGACTGACCGCTACAATTCGCCCTTTCCGTACGCTCGCAGGAGCTGGCCCGGAGAGGACCTCGATGATAAGCGTAGCTGCCATTCGAATGCAGCAATTTGGCGTGCAGTTCTACCAGGCCTCGTTGACGGCCAGCGACATCGACAAGCTCGTTCGCTTTGAGGTCCTGAACTACGGGGATTCGGGGCAGTCCGGCGTCCGTGGTGGCAAGAAGAAGACACCGTCGAAGGTCAACTGGGACCTGCTCGAACGACGTATCGCGTCGAACGAGAAGGCCTATCAGCGCCAGATTATCAGGCGAAAGATTGACGAGCTCGTCCAGTACTACGAACAGTGCCGCCAGGCCAAGGACCTGCCCTCGATCCCAGGCGCCGTCATCATCTCATGCGATGAGAAGCTCTCGTTCGAGCCCGTGGAGTACGGGGCCGTTGTTGGGCGCCTGAAGGTGCCAGAGCGAGAAGGGATACTTCGCGCCATCGACGGCCAGCACCGCCTGCTCGCGCTGCATGCCGACATCGAGAACATTCGCGACACCGATTTTTCGGTCCCGGCCATCATCTTTGACCGTTTGCCCGAAGATCACGTCGTGCAGATGTTTGTCACGATTAATGCGAAGCACACTCGTCTCAACGCGTCGCATCTGGTGAGCTTGTCCGGTCGCCAACTCTATCGTGACGCGGCATTGGCGGCGGCACACGATGTGGTGCGAGCGCTCAACGATCGGGAAGACTCACCGCTTCATGGCGAGATCAAGCTGCTGGGCGTTGGCCACGGCCGCGTGGCCCAGGCGCCGCTGGCGCAGGAGCTCAAGAAGCTCTTCGGGAGCGACGCCTTTGGTGGACCGCGCAAATCGGCTGAGTTTCGCGAGGAATCAAAAAAGTTCTTCGTGAACTACCTGAAGCAGGTATCCGTCGTGTTCGGCGCGGCGTGGGGCGGGCGGAAGTACAGCATCAAGTCGGCGACGGCGCTTCGGGCGTTTCTGCGGGTGTCGCCGGACGTCGTGCGCCGCCTCGACCAGGAGCATGCCGATCGCACGGATTTCCGGATGATCGGACGCGTGATCGCGCCATGGGGACGTCGCATCGGTGATCTGCGCTTTGAAACGGAAGGCGCCTGGAAGCGCACCGGCACGACGGTGGAATCCCTGGCCCGTGAGCTGAAGCTGGCGCTGGAATATCCCGAGGGGGCAGGCGTTTAGACAAAAGGCGCCTCCCAGGCGCCTCGCGCGGCTTTGCCGGCATCACGCCTTCACATGCGCGTTGATCTGAACGCTGACGTCGGCGAGCGATCTGCGGTTGATGCTCCCGGTGAAGATCCAGCCCTGATACCCCACATCACCTCCGCCAATGTCGCCTGCGGCTTTCATGCTGGCGACCCTGGTGTCATGCATGCGACGGTGGCGCTGGCACGGAAGCATGGAGTCGCCGTCGGGGCCCATCCGGCCCTTCCCGATATGTCGGGCTTCGGCCGGCGGGAGATGCCGTTCGCGCCTGGCGACGTCGAAGACATCGTCACGTATCAGATCGGTGCGCTGGCGGCCATCGCGGGTGCGCAAGGTGTCCGACTCCAGCATGTGAAACCACACGGTGCGTTGTTCAACATGGCGGCTCGCGACCAGCGGTTCGCAGACGCGGTGGCGCGAGCGGCGGCGACGGTCGATAGGTCACTCATCCTTTTCGGCCTGTCTGGATCGGAGTTGATTGCCGCGGGAGCGCGCGCAGGCCTTGCCACTGCGCGCGAGGCCTTCGCAGATCGCGCATATCACGGCGACGGCACGTTGGTGCCGCGTGGTGCTCCGGACGCGGTCATCGTCGAGGAAGCTCGTGTCGTTCAGCGCGTCGTGACGATGGTTCGCGAGCGTTTCGTCGTTGCCACCGACGGCACCCGTGTCACCCTCGACGTCGACACGATCTGCCTCCATGGCGACACGCCAGGCGCGGCCGATCTCGCGCGGGCCATCCGGGTGGCGTTAGCGAAGGCGGGAGTGGACGTCAGATCAGTTGGCCGTCCCGCCTGAAGGTCCACCTTCGACGCTCTGCCCGTGTTCCGCCGTCGCCTCGGCGGCGAGCATCCGCCGCAACACTTTTCCGACCTGCGTCTTTGGCAGCGTTTTCCGGAACTCGATGCGTGCCGGGACCTTGTAGGGCGCGAGGCGCTCCTTGCAATAGGCGCGCAGCTCGTCCTCGGTTGCGGACCTGTCGGCCCTGAGCACGACCCACGCCCTCGCAACCTCACCCTTCACGGGATCGGGTACACCGGCCACGCCGACTTCCATCACCGCCGGATGCTCCGAGATCACTTCCTCGATCTCGCGCGGCCAGACCTGAAAGCCGCTCGTCTTGAACATGTCCTTCTTGCGATCGACGATGAAGATGTATCCGTCGGCGTCCATGCTGGCGAGATCGCCGGTATGGATCCAGGGGTCGCCGTCGCCGTGCGGGCGCAGCGTGTCCGCGGTTTCGCTCGGGTTGTTCCAGTACTCCGACATGTACTGGGGCGCGCGCATGATCATCTCGCCAACCTCGCCGACGGGCATCTCCCGCACGCCGTTCTCGGCGTCCACGATGCGCACCTCGACGTCCGGCAGCGGCATCCCGATGGACCCGAGCTTCTGAACGCCTTTGACCGGGTTGATGCAGCACGCCATCATCCCTTCCGTGAGCGAGTACCCTTCGACGATTGTCGAGCCGGTCATCGCCTCGAACCGCTTCTTTGTCTCCGCCATCAGCGCCGCCGCGCCAGAGAAGCAGATTCGGATCGAACGGAAGTTCACCTTTCCCGCTCGTACGTCTGGGTGATTCAGAATGGCGGTGTACAACGTCGGCACACCGTTGAAGAACGCGGGCTTCACCTGGCGAATTGTCTTCAGCAGGTCGCTGATGTCTCGCGGGTTGGGTACGAGCGACAGCGGATTGGGACCGACAAACGCCATCGGCTGCACGCCGACGTTGCCGTACACGTGAAACAGTGGCAGCGGCAGCATGATGACATCGGTCCAGGGCCTCTTGGCCGACTTGGTCCATTGGTGGAGCTGGAGCCCCGCGGCCACGTAGTGGCCGTGAAGGCCGACGACGCCCTTGGGCGTGCCCGTGGTGCCGCCGCTCGAGAGAATGACTGCTCGGTCTGCGGGCCGGACTGCGACGGAGGGCCGCTCTGACGCGCGATGCCGCTGCAAGTTGTCTTGCAGCCACGAATCGTCCGGCGCAAGCGAAATGCGATGGCCTTCCTTCTTCTCTTTGACAATCGTGAAGAGCAGTCGGAGCAGAGCGGGCAGGTACTCCTTGATGTTCGTCGCGACCACGTGGCGGACGGACGTGCGCCCCTGCACCCGTTTCACGCGTTCGTAGAAGGGAGTCAGCGTGACCGCCAGTTCGGCGCCGGTGGACTCGAGCGCCTGCTCGAGCTCGCGCTCGCTATAAGTCGGATTCAGGGGAACGACGATCCCGCCGGCCTTCCAGATGCCGAACTCCGTGACGAAGAACTGGGGGCAGTTGGGAAGAACCAACGCCACGCGCACGCCCGGCCGCACGCCGAGCGCGGCCAGTGCGGCGGCACACGCGTCGCTCTGCGAGTTCAGCTCCCCGTAGGAGAGTGAGGCGCCCTTGAAGAGGAGTGCCGGTCTTTCGCCGTGGTCGCGCGCGAGGTCGTCGAGGTAGTCGACAAGCGTCCTGTCGGGATATGGCGCGAGCGTAGGGAGAACGTCGGGATCGTAGTGAGGCAGCCAGGGCTTCACGGCGGTCATTCTATCCGCCGGGCCGTCGATTTCGGCTTCGCCCAGACCACTTCGCGCGGGCGCTCGAGAGACAAGGACCTGTCCCGCGAGCGCAATCGTGCCCGAGGGCGCTCCATCACGGGGCGCCGAGCAGCATTGCGAGGAGCGCCTTCTGCGTGTGGAGTCGGTTCTCGGCCTGGTCGAATACGACCGACGCGCGTGATTCGAGGACTTCCGCCGTGACTTCCTCACCCCGGTGAGCCGGGAGGCAGTGCATGAACAGGGCGCCAGGCGAAGCGGCGGCCATGAGGGTGCGATCGACCCGGTAGTCGGCGAAGATGCCTCGCCGCTTCACCGCCTCGCGTTCCTGGCCCATGGAGGTCCACACATCGGTATAGACGGCGTGGGCACCGGCCACCGCCTCTCGCGGGTTGGTGAACAGCCGAAGTTCCGCTCCATCGCGAGTGAGCCCCGTCAGAGCCTTCGTTACACCGCGAGGCAGCTCGTAGCCGGCCGGCGTAGCGATGTGTACGGTGACACCCATCATCGTCGCGGCCTGCGCCAGCGAGGTCGCCACGTTGTTGCCGTCGCCGACATATGCGAGCGTTCGGCCACGGAATGTTCCCCAGTGCTCACGCAGCGTCAGGACATCGGCAAGGGCCTGGCAGGGATGGTGCTCGTCGCTGAGCGCGTTGATCACGCGCAGGCGGGGCGCGGCCGCCGAGCATGCCACCGCCGTCTCCTGTCGGTAGGTCCGGATGACGAGCGCCGCGATCCACCGCTCCAGGTTCCGCGCGACGTCCTCGAGCGGCTCACGTACTGCTTCGCTGAACTGGGCAGGGAGGTGCACGGTGTGACCACCGAGCTCATGGATGGCGACCTCGAACGTGCACCGCGTTCGCAGCGACGGCTTCTCGAACAGCAACGCAACGTGCTGCCCACCGAGCGCGTCGGCGGTTGGCGCACCACGACCCAGACCCCGATCCGCCTTCATCTCGGCCGCGAGCGTGAGCAGGCGCTCGAGATCCGCGTGCGTCAGATCGGGGACCGAGAGAAAGCTCCGCCGGACCTTAGGTTCTGTACTCGCCATTGATGCGGACATATTCTGCGCTCAAATCACAGCCCCAGATCGTGGCTTCATGACCCCCTCCAGAGCCGAGCCGCACTTCGATCTCGATGGTGTCGCGCGTCAAGTACTCAGCCGCTTCGGGTGCGGCCTCGTCGTGCGGCAGGCCGTTCTCAAAGAGCAGAATGCCGCCCACGCGCACCGTGGCTCTGGCCACGTCGAAGTGCACACCCGCCCGCCCCGCGGCTGCGACGATACGGCCCCAGTTGGGGTCGGCGCCGTGCACGGCGGTCTTCACGAGGGGCGAATTCGCGATCGTGCGCGCCACCTGCCGCGCGTCGACTATCGTGCGCGCGTCGCGGACAGTAATGGCGATCAGCTTCGTGGCGCCCTCGCCGCCGCGGACAATGCCGAGGGCGAGCTCACGGGACACTGCCAGGAGCCCGTCGAGCAGCGCCGCGTAGCCCGACTCGTCGATCGTGACGCCGCTGGCGCCGGAGGCGAGCGCGAACAGCGAGTCGTTGGTCGAGCATTCGCCGTCCACCGTGATGGCGTTGAAGGTGTCGAGCGCGGCCGCCTGCAGCGCGCGGTGGAGCAGCGCCGGCGGCACTCGCGCATCGGTTGTGAGGAACCCAAGCATCGTGGCCATGTGTGGCTCGATCATCCCGGATCCCTTGGCGATGCCGCCGATGATGAACGTGCCGTCCGCTGTCTGCACCGAGACCGCATGCTCCTTTGGAAACGGGTCCGTCGTCATGATCGCGCGGGCCGCGTCGCCGCCGTGGCCCCTGGCCAGCGCCGCGGCGGCAGCCCTGATGCCCGGCACGAGCTTCGCCATTGGCAGGCCGACGCCAATCACTCCGGTGGAGGCAACCAGCACTTCCTCGGGGAGGCAGCCGACCGCCGCGGCCGTTTCCGATGCCATTCGCGCGGCGTTCGCCATGCCGTCCGCACCGGTGCAGGCGTTGGCGCAGCCGCTGTTGACCACGATGGCGCGGGCGATTCCGCCGGTCTGCTCGAGGTGTTGCTTCGAGACGAGGACCGGGGCGGCCTGCGCGAGGTTCGTGGTGAAGAGTCCCGCGGCCGAGGCGAGGCCATCCGCGGCGATGATCGCGAGGTCGAGCGCTCCGGCGACCTTCTTGACGCCCGCGTGGACCGCACCCGAGCGGAATCCCGCCGGTGCCGTGACGCCGCCGGTGACGACCGTCCTCACGCATGCACCTCGGTCGCCACCGAGGCGAACACTTCGTCGAGGAGGTCCGTTGCGCGTTGGAGATCGGCCGTGTCGATCGTCAATGGCGGCAGCATGCGCACGACCTTCTCATGAGTTCGGTTGACGAGCAGGCCGCGCTGCCGGGCGCCGTCCACGATTGGCGTGGCGTCGGTCGCGAGCTGCAGCCCCCACATCAGTCCAGCGCCTCGGACCTCCACAATTGCCGGGTGCCTGAGCGCCAGCGCGCGCAGCATGCGCTCGAACTGTGCGCCAACCTCCTTCACATGGTCAATCAGGCCGTTCTCCATCAACTGCTGGAGGAAGAACGCGGCGGCGCGGCAGGCCAGCAGGTTCCCGCCGTATGTGCTGCCGTGGTCGCCAGGCGAGATGGCCGCTGCCACGCGCTCGGAAACCAGGGCCGCGCCTACCGGCACACCAGCGCCGAGCGCCTTCCCGACCGATACCAGGTCCGGTTGCAGGTTGAGTGGCTGAAAGTGGAACGCATGACCGGTTCGACCCAGACCTGACTGCACTTCGTCGGCGATGTAGAGTGCGCCCGTCCGGCGGGATGCCTCGGTAATCGCCTGAGCGAACGCCCGCGGCATCGGGCGGATGCCGCCCTCGCCCTGGATCGGTTCCGCGATGATCGCTGCCGTCTTGTCGGTGACCGCCGTGGCCAGCATCTCGGGTTTCTCGAAATCCACCCATGTCACTGGTCCGAGCAGCGGCTCAAAAGGCGTACGGTAGTGCTCGTCCGAAGTCGTGGAGAGCGCGCCGAAGGTCCGGCCTGAAAATCCGTTTGAGACGGCGACGAACCCTGGGCGGGGCGTGCCCTTGGTGTACCAGTAACGGCGCGCGAACTTCAGGCACGCCTCCACCGCTTCGGTGCCGCTGTTGCAGAAGAACGCGCGCGGCATTCCAGAGAGCTGGGAGAGCCGTGCGGCCGCCTCAGCCTGGAACGGATGGTAGTAGAGGTTCGACGTGTGCAGAAGCGCGGACGCCTGCTCTGCAATTACCGCCGCGAGTCCAGGATGGGCATGGCCCAACGAGGTGACCCCGATGCCCGACACGAGATCGAGGTACTCGCGTCCGTCGACATCATAGAGTCGCGTTCCATTGCCGCGTACGAACGCCACCGGCTGGCGCCGATAGGTTTGCAGCACGTGGCGCGATTCCCGCGCCTGGATGTCGTCGAACGTCACGGTACCTCCACGTCGAAGAGCGCCACAGAGTCACAGAGAGCATCTCTGTGGCGTTCAATGGTCCTTCTCCGTCCCTACTTGACCACGTGCGTGCAGCCGGCCAGCTCGGCGCGCAGGTCGGCCAGCGCTTCGAATCTCACGTCCCGCCCGTTGGCGATCATGACGTCGCCGACCCCGTTTCGCACCGCCGCACGGCACGCTTCGAGCTTGGCGATCATCCCCTTGTTCGCCGCTCCTGTCTTGATGAGGCGGCCTGCCTCGGCGTGTGTCAACCGCCCGATCGTCCTACCGGCCTCGTTGAGCACGCCTGCAGTCCCGCCGGCGATGACCAGGCGCCGCGCTCCAAGCGCCGATGCCAGGTGCGACGCCAACGTATCGGCGTTGACGTTGAGCAGCTGTCCGTTCTTCGTGGAGCCGATGCACGCGATGACCGGGGTATAGCCGCGGTCGAGGAGGTCGAACAGCAGTTGCGGGGCCCCGCTCCTCGTCGGCGTGCCGACGAGGCCCAGATCGACTTTCTCTCCCCGAGTGGACAGCATCGGCGCAGCGCGCTTGACGACGGCCACCGATTCATCGGCTCCGGTCAGGCCCACCGGCCGCCCACCTTGGGCCCGGACGGCCGCCACGAGCCGGGTGTTGATCGCCCCGGCCAACACCGAGACCACGACGTCCAGGGTCCGGGCGTCGGTGATGCGCAGGCCGTCAACCTGCTGTTTGGGAATCCCCGCTCCGGCCAGTGCCGCATCGATCTCACGTCCGCCTCCGTGTACTACGACCAGGGCCGACTTCTTCGCCAGCGCCACGATACCCCGTGCGATGCGTACGAGATCCCGCGGCTGCTCAAGCAACTCGCCGCCAAGCTTTAGTACGAAAGCCGGTGCCGCGGTGCCGATGGGCCTCCGTGCACGGGAACCCCGCGTGGTCGAAGGTCCCATCAGTGTCGGATCCCTGCCTTGCGTCTCTGCGCGGCGGGGTACGAGCGGCGCGGCGCAGTTGCTCCTTCGAGCGGATACGCCACTAGAAAAGGCCGGTGCGCTCGTCGAGGCCGAGCACGATGTTGAGGTTCTGCACGGCCTGGCCTGCGGCGCCCTTGAGCAGGTTGTCCAGTACCGAGATGAGCACGGCGCGATTGCCGGCCTCGTCCACCTTCCAGCCGATGTCGCAGAAGTTGGTGTGAGCGACGTGCTTGATCTCCGGCAGGGCCCCGCCGGTGAGCCGGACGAAGGGCGCCGACGCGTAGGCATCCTGCAGCGCGCCCGCCACCTGGGCTTCTGTCGTACCGGGCTTCAACGTCACGTAGATCGTCTCGAGAATCCCGCGGTCAAGCGGCACCAGGTGCGGAACGAAGGTGACAGAAGTCCCGAGCTCCTGTTCGATCTCCGCATTGTGGCGGTGCGAGAAAATATTGTAGGCCGCCACACTGCCGTGGTTCTCGGAGAAATGCGTCCGCTCATTTGGTGTCTTGCCCGCGCCGGAGACACCGGACTTGGCGTCGACGACGACGGGGCCCACGATCAGGCCTGCCTCGGCGAGCGGCTCGAGAGGAAGCAGCGCGGCCGTGGGGTAGCAGCCAGGGCAGGAGATGAGGCGCGCGCCACGGATGGCGTCGGCGTGGCGTTCGGGCAGCCCGTACACGGTACCGGCGGGCAACGTGGCCGTGGCCGGGTACCAGCGAGAACGATCCGCCGCGCTGCGGATCCGAAACGCGCCGGAAAGATCGATGACGCGGAGTCCCCGCTCGACGAGCGCCGTTCCGACCTCCGCGGATGCGACTTCAGGCAGCGCGAGGAACACGATCTCCGCCGAGGCGACGAGCGCGTCGATGTCGAGCGGCACAACGGCCTGGTCCCAGATGCGCGCCAGCGCGGGCAGCGGTCGTGGCGCGCTGCTGGCCCCCGAAGACATCGCCGCCGTCAGCGTGACCGCTGGATGGCGGGCAAGCAGTCGCACCAGTTCCTGGCCGGCGTAGCCGGTCGCGCCCGCGATCGCCACACGGGTGCGGTGACCGGAGGCGCCGGTCGCCGCATCGCCGGCGTCATCGGGTGAGATGAAGGGAACTGCCATGGCCATTCTGTCTCGTGGTCGAGGGAAAGAATATTTATACAGACCGATGCATAAACAGTCAAGGGATCGTGTATGCTGGCACCTCAGCGACCCATGAAGGCCCGTCGCCAATCGGTGATTCTCGACGTCGTCCAGCGCGAGTCGATCCGGAGCCAGGAGCAGCTTCGCCGTCGCGTCTGCGCCGCGGGCTTTGACGTGACGCAGGCGACGCTCTCCCGCGACATCAGGGAAATCGGCCTCGTGAAGGGAGGCGCCAGCGGCGCGTACCTCGCGCCGGGTGGCGTGGCACCCAATGGGAAGACCGCCGAGTCGCTGCTGCTGCGCGCGGCCTCCGAGTATCTGTTGCGCGTGGACCGTGTACAGCAGCTCGTGCTGTTACACACGGGCCTGGGTCAGGCGCAACCGCTCTGCGTGGCGCTTGACGCCGCCCGGCTCCCGGAGGTGGTTGGGACGGTCGCTGGCGAAGACACCGTGCTGGTGATCGCACCCGACACCAGGCGCGCCAAAATGCTCACGGGTCGGCTCCAGACGGCCATGGGCGAAGGCACCGGGCAGGATCTTGGGAAGTGAGACTGTAAAGGACGTCATGACGCTGTGGTCTGGACGGTTCGACGGCGCGCCTGATCCCGCGGCGTTTGATTTCGGTGTGTCGTTCGGTTTCGACCGGGCGCTGTTTGAAGACGATGTCACCGGCAGCCTGGCGTGGGCCGCGGCGCTGGCCGCCGCAGGCGTACTCGCACCCGAGGACTCGAGCGCGATTATCGCCGGTCTGCAGGCGATTCTCGAGGAGGGGCGACGTACTGCGGGCTTCGTGTCCGGGCCAGACGAAGACGTCCACAGCTTTGTCGAGCGCAAGCTTGTCGAGCGCATCGGCGATGCAGGCCGTCGTCTCCACACGGGGCGCTCCAGAAACGAACAAGTCTCCCTCGATCTCCGTCTATACCTGCGCCGCCGTATTCCGGCCCTGCAGGCGCAGCTCGCCCAGCTCGTGGCGGCGTGTGCGGATCAGGCGGAGCGGGCAGGGCACGCCCTGATGCCCTCCTACACACACTTCAGGCGCGCGCAGCCGGTGCTGGTCGCGCACTTCTTCCTCGCCCATTGTGCCGCGCTGCAGCGCGATCACGCCCGGCTTGCCGCGGCCGCCGCCGAAGCGGACGCGCTGACGCTCGGTTCAGGCGCCGTAGCCGGAACGAGCTACGCCGTGGACACGGTGCTCCTTGCCCGCACGCTGGGTTTTTCACGCGTCGTGCTCAACAGCATCGATGCGTCGTCGGACCGCGATTTCGTCGCCGCGTTTTTGTACGCCGTCTCGCTGGCGATGGTGCATCTCAGTCGGCTCGCCGAGGATCTGATCATCTTCACCGGCGAGGAGCACGGGTTCTTTGAATTGGCCGACGCGTCGGCCACGGGCAGCAGCATGATGCCGCAGAAGAAGAACCCCGATCCGCTCGAGCTCGTACGCGGCAAGTCCGGCCGCGCCATCGGGCGACTCACCGGCTGGCTCGTCACGATGAAGGGGCTCCCGAGCGGGTACAACAAGGACCTGCAGGAGGACAAGGAGGCGGTATTCGACGCCGAGACCACGCTCGGGGTCTCGCTCGTGGCCGCCCATGCCGTGATATCGAGGCTCGCCCTGAACGCTGAGCGTGCGGGCAGCGCATCATCCGGCCTCCTGCTTGCCACTGACGTGGCCGACTATCTCGTGTCACGCGGGATGACGTTCCGCCGGGCACACGAGGTCGTGGGCGCGATGGTTCGCCGGCTGCTGGCGGAGGGACGCGACTTCAGTAGTCTCACCATGGCGGAGTGGCGAGAGGCCAGCTCCATGTTTGGTGCCGACGCGCCAGGGGCGGCCACCGCGCTTGCCTCGGTTCAGGCCCGGCGCACCCCCCAGTCCACCAATCCGGACGCAGTCGCGGCCGCGCTGGCGGCGTGTCGCGACTGGCTGGAGGCAAATCGGGGATTTTCTGTTAAGCTTTGACGACCTTCCTTCATCATCTCTTTCTCACTATCCCCACCTGAAGGAACGGCTCCGGGAGAGTTTCATGCAGCAACGCCGGCCACGGCTCGGTGACATTCTCGACGACTACTGTCCGCGCGAGCGCCGTATCACCAATCATGCTGTGGTGGCGATGATCGAAGAGCGGGTGGAGCAGACACGCTGCACCACGTGCGACGCCGACCACGAATACAGGCAGGCAAAAGTGCCAGGCACGCGCAAGAAGAAGGATCCTCGGGCGCTTTCCGGAGAAGCGGCGGATCAGCCGCGCGCGCGAAAGGTGGACGGGGAGGAAGACACGCCACAGGAGGATCCAAGTCCTGAGGTCACCAACCGAGTCCCTTTCGAAATGGATGCCGCCGATGCTACGGCCACGGTTCCGTTCGATGTGGAATCGGGCGACAACGAAGAGTCGCTCGCGCTCGAGGACGACGGCCCCGTGCACAGGCCACTGATACGCGCGACATTGCCGCGACCAGAGGGGCAAGCACCGGAATGGAAGGATCCCGAGTTCACCGTCCGACAGCCCACCAGCAACCGCGGCCGCGAGTTTGGCGGTGGAGCAGGCGGCGGCCAGCGTCCCGGCAGGAATCGCCGTCCAATGAATGCCGGGCAAACGAATGCGCAGGGACCCATGCGCTTCGGAAGTGGAGGCCCGCGCGATCGCAATGCCCGCCCCGGCCATGGTCAAGGGCAAGGACAGGGACCGAAGGGTAATCGTCCCGGCGGCCACCCGGGCGGACAGCGAGGCGGCCGTCCAGGTCAGGGCGGCGACCAGCGCGGCCCTGGACGCAAGCGCGGCCCGCGCTGATGGACTTTGCCGGCAAGCACGGTCTCGTAGTCGGCGTCGCCAACAAGCGATCCATTGTCTGGGCCATCGCGCAAGCGACCGCCCTCCGTGGCGCACGGCTGGCGCTGACTTATCAAGGCCGCTTCGAAGAGCACGTGAACGATCTTTCCCAGGAACTCGGCCATTCGCCCCTCGTGCTGCCCTGCGACGTGGCGTCAGACGCCGACATCGACACGGTCTTTGCGAAGCTCGACCAGGAGTTCGGCGGGCTCGACTTCGTCGTGCATGGCGCCGCCTTCGCTCGGAAGGAGGAGCTGTCCGAACCGTTTTCCAACACGTCGCGTGAAGGATTCCGGCTGGCGATGGACATTTCGGCCTACTCACTCATCGCGCTCGCCCGTGGCGCCGCGCCACTCATGGAGAAGCGCGGGGGCGGGAGCATCGTGACATTGTCGTACCTGGGCAGCGAGCGGGTCTTTCCCAACTACAACGTGATGGGTGTCGCCAAAGCCGCGCTGGAGGCGAACGTCCGGTATTTGGCGGCAGATCTCGGTCCGAAGAACATCCGGGTGAACGCCGTGTCGGCGGGTCCGATCAAGACCATTTCCGCCATGGGGATAGGCGGGTTTTCGAACATCCTCGGTGTCTATCGCGACCGCGCGCCGTTGCGCCGCAACGTAGACACGATCGAAGTGGGCGAGGCTGCGACATTTCTCCTGAGCTCAGCCGCCAGAGGCATTACGGGCGAAGTGCTCATGGTGGACGCCGGCTTCCACGTCACGGGTATGTGAGCCGCGGCCCTCTTCAGGGTTCGCCGGCCGTCCGGGCGATTATTACCACTGTTCGGTCCTGATGAGCGCGTCGGGTACCCCGAGCGCCCTCAGGACCGCGACCGATTCCGCGACCATCGACGGCGGCCCGCAGACGAAGCAGAGCGTGGACGCCGGCTCGTGCAAGACGGTCTCGAACTCACGGCGGCCGATCCGTCCTCGCAGGCCCTGCCATCCCGCGCCCTCATCGCGCGTTACCGTCTGATGCAGCTCAATTCGCCGGTCGAGGGCGTGCAACCGCAGCTCGTCAATGAAGGCGAACTCGTCCGCACGCCTGGCGCTGTAAAGCACGGAAACACGATGGGACGCGTGGCGGCGCAGTGCGTGGTCGATCATCGCGCGCAGAGGCGCGATTCCCGTGCCGCCGGCGACGAAGAGCAGGCGATGATCTCCCGGTGTATCCGGAAACAGGAAGGTGCCGTGGGGACCGTCGATGTCCACAAGGGCCCCGGGCTCGGCAGACGCAAGAAGAGCAGCGCCAGGCACATCGATGGCGATGAGCAGCTCGAGGCGGCCGCTGGCGGCGGTGTGTTCCGGTGAACAGGCGATCGAATAGGGCTTCGCGTCGGCGTCGCCATGACGGCCCACGACTACCGCCTGCCCCGCGACGAATGGGAATGCGTGTCCGCGAAGGTCGAGCGTCAAGAGCCTGGAACGCGGCGATGACGCGGCATTGCCGATGAGCGGGACGGTGACGAGGGGCACGTCACCGAAGTTTACTCAGTTCTCAAGGGACTGAGGCGACAGCGCCAGACATCGCTGGCATCGGGACCGGGCGAGTCCGCTCCCTCTTGCGAGCGCTCTTGTCCGAGTACATGCGGCTGTCGGCTTTCGCGAGCAACGTCTCATAGCTGTCGCCGTCATGCGGGAAGACGGCGGCACCGGTGCTCATCGCGATTGGGATGACCATGCCCGGGCGCGTTTCGAGAACGATCTGATCCACTGCCATGTGCAGTTCATCGCGCCTGAGCCGTGCTTCTTCGCGGCCGCAGCCGGACAGTACCACGATGAACTCGTCGCCCGCGTAACGGGCGCAGACGTCATACGGCCGGATCGTAGAGCGGAGTGCGGCGGCGACGTCGCGAAGTGCCCGGTCGCCGACGTGATGCCCGTGGTGGTCGTTGATCGCCTTGAAGTCGTCGAGGTCAATGACGAGTACCGACACCTCGGCCTTGAGTCGTTCGGCTCGGGCGAGCTCGCTCGCCATGTGGATGAGCATGAATCGAGTGTTCGGCAGACCCGTCAGCGGGTCGGTGAGCGAGTCCTCCTGCGTTTGTTCGAACACGATGGCGTTATGGATGACCGCGGCGGCCTGCTCGCACACACGATCGAGCAACCTCCGATGATCTTCGCGGTAGTAGCTCAGTGCCGTGTGGTAGACCGCCAGCGTGCCGATGAGACGCTCGCCGAAAACGAGCGGGCACACGAGCGCCGATTGCAGCGACGTCTGGCGCTCCACCCCGGCGGCCTCGAGGTCCGCGCCTGGACGCGCGTTGACGAGCGGTCTTCGGTTGCGCGCGACCCAGCCGTTCAAGCCCCGGCCGTTCTGGACGGTGAGCGACTCCAGGCCTCCCGCTTCAATGCCCGTGGCGAAGCGGCATTGGAGAGTGTCACTGGCCTCCACGTACAGGAACAACGTGCAGGCGGAAAAGGGCACCAGATTGGCGAGCTTTGACGAGATGAGCGCCATGGTGTCCGCCACGCCAAGGCTCGTGCCCATCGTCTGAGCGATCTGGTACAGCGCGTAGATCTCCCGGTGAGCGAGCGCGATGTCATCGAAGACCGACGGCGCTTCCCTGGAGGGCGACACGCTCCCCGCCGTCAGTGGAATCTGCGGGCGCGACAAGTCCTCGGTGCCGGCGCGAAGTTCAGCTCTCAGCCCGGGCAGGATGCGGAGAAAGATCTTGACCAGGTGTGGATCGAGCGCCTTTCCCGCCTCCCGCTGCAGTAGCGCCGCAGCGGCGTCGCCGGACATCGCCCCGTGATCTGGACGCTCGGACGTCAGGGCCTCGTAGTAGTCGCTGATGGCCAGTATCCGGGCGCCAAGAGGGATGTCGTTCTCCCGGAGGCCGGAGGGGTAGCCGCGTCCGTCCCATCGTTCATGGTGGCTCAGGATGAGCGACACGACAGGGTACGGAAACGGTACTGAGGCAAGAATATCCGCCCCCACCTGCGGGTGGATCCGGACCTTGAGAAGTTCCTCGGGAGTCAACGGGCCAGGCTTCGCGATGATGTGTTCCGGGACCGCGAGCTTGCCGATGTCGTGTAACAGTGCCGCCGTGCGGATGCCGCTGACGTCGCCCTCCGACATGCCGAGTGCCCGTGCCAAGCCGTTGGCATAGTGCCGCACCAGCCGGACATGGTTTTCTGTTGTCTGGTTCTTCGCGTCGATGGCCAGCGCCAGCGCCTCGATGGTCGCGAGGTGCAGCTCGGACATCGTCTGTAACTGGCGCCGCTCCGCGTCGAGATGCTCGAGGTAAACGCGGTAGGTCCGGTATGCCAGATACAACAGTGCGGTGGCTGGCAGCGCCAGCCACGCACCAGATGGGGTCATCCCCGGACCCTACTTCGCCGTGGTCGGGAGCCAGATGATCGTGATTCGGGCTTTCATGTTGTCCTCAGTGGCTAGCGGGAGTCGCCCGCAACCGGTTCTCTCGGGTTTCGTCCTCTGGAGCGGGCCAGACCACCTGGTTCGCCGCTCCGGTGCTCCACACGATGTTGTCGTCGCCGCCAGTGCTCCACACGATGTTGTCGTCGCCGCCGGTGCTCCACACGATGTTGTCGTCGCCGCCAGTGCTCCACACGATGTTGTCGTCGCCGCCGGTGCTCCACACGATGTTGTCGTCGCCGCCAGTGCTCCACACGATGTTGTCGTCGCCGCCGGTACTCCACACGATGTTGTCGTCGCCGCCGGTGCTCCACACGATGTTGTCGTCGCCGCCGGTGCTCCACACGATGTTGTCGTCGCCGCCGGTACTCCACACGATGTTGTCGTCATCGCGTGTGCTCCACACGATGTTGTCGTCCTGTGACGCTGCACCCCACACCACTGGCTGTCCGGTGGCGGTTGTCTCGGCGCCCCACTCGACGTTTCGATTCCATGCGCTGCTGCCAGGCAGTGGTACGCCGCCGGCAACGAGCGTGTTGCCCCAAAGCACCTTCTGGCTCCAGGGAGTCCACTGGCCTTCGATCGTGTCGCCCGGGGCGGCAAGGCCGCGCTGCGGGTTGGTGAAGAAGCGCGACATGCGCAGGGCACCACGAGCGTTGAGAAGGCCCGCGCCCTCAGCGAGCACGCTTTCAGCTCGGTCCTCAGCGGTGTATTCGAGAATCGCCTTTACAGCGTTCGGCGTAAGGTCCGGATTGGCCTCGAGCATCAGCGCGATCGTGCCGGCCACGACCGGGGCGGCCATGCTCGTTCCGCTGAGGCTGAGGTACGGCTTGTACCAGGTCCTACGGGTCCCACTCAGCAGATACGCTGCGTTGGTTGAATAGAGCTTGCTGTACGGGTCCGACAGCGACTCGGTTCCGACGCCGAAAGCCACGATGTCTGGCTTGGCGGCACGATCGATCGAGGTCGGGCCGCGCGAACTGAAGCGCGCGAGTATGTCGTCGCGGCGTCCCGCCGTACCCTCGTGACTGGACGCGCCGACGGTGAGCACCCAGGGAGCGTTGCCTGGGCATGTGATGCCGCTGAACTGCGGGCGTCCGTTCGCGTCAACACCAAGGTTGCCCGCTGACGTGACGACCACGATCCCGGCGTCCACGGCCCGGCGCGCCGCCTGCGCGAGAGGGTCGGTACGGTACGACTCGAACACGCCGGTGGCGACCGAGAGATTGATGACGCGGATGTTGTAGCGGCGCCGGACTGCAATCGCATAATCGATCGCGGCGATGACGTCGCTGACATAGCCGTGCCCTTCACCGTCGAGAACCTTGAGTCCGATCAGGTTCGCACCCGGAGCAATCCCGCTTCGGCGACCATCCGAGTCATATCCTGAGCCGGCCACGGTACCGGCGACGTGCGTGCCGTGGCCAAACTCATCCGAGAGCACGTCGGCGACCCATGTGCTTGGACCGCTCGGACCCGTGAAGTCCTTGAAGTGCACGACCCGGCTGGCGGCTCCCGCCCTCTTACCCACTCGGTAGTACAGGTCGTCGTGCCAGGCCGTGATGCCGGAATCGATTACGGCGACGCCCACGCCCTTGCCGGTGACATCGAACTGCTCACGGGCAACAGCCGCTCCGATCGCGGCACCCGTGCGCTCCATCGTGACGAACGCCGGCCGGTCGGGCCGCACGTGTGCAACACGCGGGTCTGCGGCCAGCTGGGCTAGTACCCGGTTGTCGATCTCGGCGACTTGGCCGTGGAAGCCTTCGAGTTGTCGGCCCGCCCGGCCGCCACGCTGTGTGATGGCCCGGACATCGGCGTCTCCGTGATAGTCGACGATGACCCGCGACCGACCCAGCAGTTGCTTGGCTCTAACGCGAAGGACCGGGTCGAGTTTGTCCTGTGCCAGGACGGGTGAGGGGGAGAGCAGCGCGGCCATCGTGATTGCCGCGGATGCCCAAATACCAATCTTGAAAGTTCGTGTGGTCATAGTGTTACCGACCACAACAAGGGCAAGGGTTCTGCCGTGGTGAGTCCGAGCGGCTTGAGCAATGTGTAATTAGTTGTGAATGAATGACTTATCGTGAGTTGTCTCGAATTGCCATCCCGGAGCTGATCTCTGGTTATGTGCAGCTACTGCACACAGGGCCTGAGGATCAGATTTCGTAAAGTGCTGACCCAATTGGACAAAGCACCTAAATCCGCCTGTGCTGAAACGGGACAAGTCGATTCTGGTCCTCAAATTCAGGCCTCAAAGGGGTGTCCGGCCTAACGGGCTGTCCTGTTATGGGACGTGCGCTCAAGCCCGTAGTCCTGAATCTTCCGATAGAGGGTGCCGCGGCTGACCTCCAGCACGCGGGCCGCTTCCTTCTTGTTCCAAGACACCGCTTCGAGGACGCGGACGATGTGCGCGCGTTCGGCGTCGCGAAGAGTGGGAAGCCGCGGCAGGACATCCGGCCTCGCGGCTGTCAGGTCAGCATGGAGGAACTCGATGTCCGTGTCCCGAATCACATGTCCCGGCGCCGAGAGGGCCGAGCGAGAGACGGTGCTTTCCAGCTCACGGATGTTTCCTGGCCAGTGGTACGCCTGCAGCCGCGCCAGGGCTTCTGGCGAGAACCTCTTCCCGTCGAGCGGAAGCCCGTTCATCGCGCAATAGCGCGCCACAAACCGTCCCGCGAGTACCGGGATGTCCACTGGGCGCTCGCGTAGCGAGGGCAGCCGGATGGAGAAGGCGTTGACGCGGTAGTACAGGTCCTCGCGGAACCGGCTGTCGCGAACGAACTGATCCAGCGGCCGGTTGGTGGCCGAGATCAGCCGGAAGTCCACGTCGATCGGCCGCTGTCCGCCCAGGCGCTCGAAGCGTCGTTCCTCGAGGACGCGGAGGAGCTTGGCTTGTGCGACAAGGGAGAGGTCGCCTATCTCGTCGAGAAAGAGCGTGCCGCGGTCGGCCAGTTCAAGGCGGCCGGGCTTGCGGTCGTGCGCGCCGGTGAACGCCCCCTTCTCAAAGCCAAACACCTCCGATTCAAACAGCGTGTCCGGGAGCGCGGCACAGTTCACCGCTTGAAAGTTCTCGCGGCCACGGCAGCTCAATTCGTGGATCATGCGCGCCACGACTTCCTTGCCGGAGCCGGTGGGCCCCAGAATCAGGACCGAAATGTCCGACTTGGCCGCGGTGCGGATCCACTCGAACACGATGAGCATCTTTTCATCGCGCCCGATCATTTCGCGGAACCGCTGTACCGACGGCGCTTGGTCCTCGGTGGTGATAACGGCGCGGCGCTCGAGAAAGGCATCGAGGAGCTGGGCGATCGATTCGCGCTCGGGGCGAGCCCCGCCGTAGCGCACCGATGGGCCCGGAATACGCCGGATAAGGCCGAACTCCACGAGCTCTGAAAGGCAGTTGGCCACGTCGAGCGGCAAACGGCCGAAGGTGGACATCAGCGACGGGACGTCGAAACTCTCATTCGGCCTGGCACTGAGGTACCGCAGCAGGCCGGCGCGCAGTGGCGACTGCACGAGGCTGCGGAAACGGCTCTCCACATCTATTGGCGCCTCCGGCCTGGTGAGCACGGCGGTCGCACGACGGGCGGAAAAAGCTAATTCATTCACAGATAGGTCAGGTCTGACCCGCGCGTAGAGGGGCCCAGGAGGTGCCCCGAAACGAGTGAGCCGCTCTACCTATCGGTGGGAGATTGGGGAGCCGACAGGCTGCCAGGCGCCTGGGGCTGCCGCCGGTAGTAGCCGGACTGGACCTCTTCGATCAGCCGCTTCATGGCAACGGCGTCTCGTTTGCGGTGGCCGTGGCAGGCCACGGGGCTTGCGCCCCCGGACGTTTCGATGAAGACGTCGCTAAAGAACAGGTTGGTGTCGATCTTCACAGAAGAGACGTGCGCGATATGGATCGAATGCTCGCGCCTGCCGAACCATTCCGGCGTGAAGCGCACCACCGTGGTGGGGGTGACCTGCACTTGCGTTGGAAACAGATGGTTGCCCGAGCTGAGCCGGCTCGCGCGGAAGACGTGACCAGTGGCGAACGGCCGCCCTTTCCGCCAGATGACGAAGAGCAGGAGCAGCGCAATGGCCCCCGCGGCAAGTGCGGCGTAGACCAGCAGGTCGAGTTCGGCGGAGTTCTCCATCAGCGTGGCACGCCGCAATGCTAAGCTAGCCGCGAGCCCTTACTCAAGCTGACTCGGAGGAGTCGTGCCCTATCGCGCGCCTGGTTCCCCCGGCAAGTCCCGCAAGCAGATATTGTCTGGCAAGCCCATTCGCTACTACCGTCCGACTGGCAGCGCCGACATTCGTCGCCTGATCGACGAGGGCTTCCAGGCATTCAACGCCGCGCGCCTCGGCGAGGCGTGCCGCATCTTTTCCGACAAGATGCTGGCGCCCGAGAACGACACCACGATTGCGCTCACGGTCGCAGGCGCTTTGACGCCGGCCGGGCTTGGCGGCTGCATGATCGAGCTGATGGAGCGTGGCCTCGTGGACTTCGTCATCAGTACCGGAGCGAATCTCTATCACGATCTCCACTACGCGCTGAACTTCACGCTGCATCGAGGGTCGCCATTCGTCGATGACGTGGACCTGTACGAGAAGGGCGTCATCCGGATTTACGACGTGCTGTTCCCCGCGCAGGTGCTGCTCGATACCGACACCTACGTGCGCGAGTTCCTGGTCAGGTGGGGCGTCGATGGTCCGGTATCGACGGCGGAGCTCCACTACGCCCTTGGGCGCGACCTGCTCGAGCGCCAGCCCGGCTGCGAGGCGTACTCCGTGCTCGCGGCGGCCGCCGCGGCAGGCGTGCCAATCTATACATCCTCGCCAGGCGACAGCTCGATCGGCATGAACGTGGCTTTTCACGAGCTGATGAACGACAGCCGGTTGATGGTGGATCCGAACAAGGACGTCAACGAGGTCTGCGCAACCATCCTCGCCGGCAAGAGGAATGGCTGCGTCATCCTCGGCGGCGGCTCGCCCAAGAACTTCTACCTCCAGGGACAGCCGACCCTCTGGGAGGTCTACGGGATTCCCAAGGGCGGCAACGAGTACTTCATCCAGATCACAACGGATTCTGTCGTGTGGGGTGGATTGTCTGGCGCGACACCGGCCGAAGCCGTCAGTTGGGGCAAGGTCAATCCCGGTGTGCTGCCGGACACCTGTGTCGCCTACTGCGACTCGACGATCGCCTTTCCGCTGTTCTGCGAGTATGCCGTCGGTTCGACGAACAACCGACGTCCGCGCAAGGAGCTGGTGCACAAGCGCGACGAGCTGGTCGCCCGGTTACGGGACGAAGCGAAGGGCGCGCGAAAAGATCCGCTTTGACGCTTGAATGCCATGGGAACGTTGGCTTCCGAGTTAGGGCCGCATGCCGGGGGGGTCGCGGGACAACCCAGGATCTACGTCGACGCGAACGTGCCTGCCGGCCTCGTGGCGTACATGAGGACCAAACTCCGGTGGGATGCGCTTTTCGTGATCGAGCACGATGATCTGCGACGCGCGCACGACGGCGAGCACTTCCGCCTGGCACGTCAGCTCTGCCGCACGCTGATCACCCTGGACCGCGACTATCTCGACGACCGCAAGTTTCCACTCGACGAGAGCGGTGGCGTCCTCGTGCTCACCGCTCCTACCGAAGGTGGGCTCATCGGGCTGCTCAAGCGATTCGACGCCGAGATCTTTCGTGCCGTTGGCTCGTCCGTGTCCGCCGAGCCCGGAGTGAATCCGTCGGCAGCGTCCCCGCTCCCTCTCAAGGGGCGCAAGCTGCACGTGCACGTTGATTGGCCCGGCGGCGACACAATCCGCCAGTGACTGTCCGCATCGTCCTTGCGGGCGGTGACCTCGTCCTTCCCGGTCGCGTGCTGCCCCGGGGATCGCTATTGCTCGACGGCCCGCGTATTGAGGCCATCGTGGAGCCGTCGAAAGGTGGCGCAACGCCGGAACCCTCCGGAGCCGCGCTGGTTGACGTTCGCAACTGCTACGTGCTCCCCGGGTTTGTCGATGCGCACGTGCACGGCGTGGAGGGGTTTGACACGCTGGATGGCGGTGACCCGATTGCCGGGATCGCCGCACGGCTGCCTCGCTACGGCGTGACGGCTTTCTGTCCCACGACCGTCGCCTGCGGGCCGCGCGAGCTCGCTCGTGCGCTGGAACAGGTGGGTCGTGCACGTGCGGCGCGGGCCGAGGGAAGCGCGCGCGTTCTGCCGGCGCACCTCGAGAGTAATTTCATCAATCCCAAGTACCAAGGGGCACAGCCCTTCGACTGCCTCCGGTTACCGCCGGGTCTTAGAGACCCGGCCTACGAACGGAGGGCCCCTCTTTACGGGGCGCCTGATGGCGACTTCTCGGCCGACGACATCCTCAATGTCATCGCTTCCGCGCGCACCGATGTCGGCACCGTGACGCTGGCGCCAGAGCTTCCGGGTGCGCTTGCCCTGGTGCGCACGCTCGTGTCCGCCGGACACCGCGTCTCCCTTGGTCACTCGGGCGCCTCCTTTGACGAGGCGATTGAGGCCATCGAGGCAGGTGCCGGTTTTGCCACGCATCTCTTTAATCGAATGACCCCGATGACGCATAGGGCTCCTGGTCTGCCGGGCGCCGTTCTGGCGCGGGAAGACGTACACGCGGAGTTGATCTGCGACGGCTATCACGTACATCCCGCGATGTGCCGTGTCGCCATCGGGGCCAAAGGCATCACGGGGGTGATGGCGATTACCGACGGCACGGGAGGATCCGGGCTGGCACCGGGCTCCACCGCGTGGCTTGGCGGCCGCTCGATCCGCGTGGGCCCACGCGCAGCGGAGCTGGAGGACGGAACCCTGGCTGGCAGCACCCTCACCATGGATGGCGCGCTCAGGATGCTTGTGGGCATCATCGGCCTGCCCTTGGTGGATGCCGCGGCGCTGTGCTCGACCACGCCGGCGCGTGCGCTCGGGTTGACCGGGTTGGGCCTGATCGCGGAGGGCGCCGTCGCCGACATCGTCGTGCTCGACCGTTCCCTCCGCGTCGTCCGGACGTTTATCGACGGGCGCGAGGTCTACGTGAATACAGGCGCAGCCGCGCTTCGTTGACGAGCGCCGTTGGCTGGAGCGTGTGCTGGGCCCGCTCGCGACCGAGGTAACCGCGCGCGGGCGGTTTGGACGACATTGGTTGATTAGGCTTGCGTGGCGACGATCTTCGCAGCCCCACACCTTCGCCAGGCTAGCCTCATGTGACACCAGGTGAGTCCGTGCGGGTTCCGAGGCCACGTTCGGTTATTGCGGCCACTTGGTGCTCCGATCGTTCCCGGTGATGAGCCGCGCGCCGCGCTGAAACGTGACGTAAGCCACTGCCCATTCGATGAGCACGACGACACGGTTGCGAAAGCCAATGAGCTTGGCAATGTGCAGGAAGAGCCACGCCAGCCAGCCGATGAGCCCCGAGAATCGAATCCAGCCGAGGTCCGCGATCGCCGATGCCCGGCCGACGATGGCCATGTTGCCGAGGTCCCTGTAGACAAACGGTCTCGGCATTTCGCCGCGCACACGCCGCAGAATCGTCTGCGCCGCATGCGTCGCGCCCTGGGTCGCCGGTTGTACGACACCGGGCAGCGGCTCGCCCCTGTGCAGAAATGCGGCAGCGTCGCCCACGACGAACACTTCTGGACGCCCGGGAATCGAAAGGTCGGACTCGACCACCGCGCGCCCGGCCCGGTCGATCGGCACGCCCAGGGTTTTCACGAGGGGCGAAGCGGCCACGCCAGCCGCCCACAGCGTGGTGCCCGCGGCCACACGCTCCACGGCGTCGCCAGACATGAGGTCCACACCGTGCGCATCGATGCTCGTGACCATCGTGTTCTCACGCACCTCGACCCCGAGCCGGCCGAGCGAGGTGCGCGCCGCATCCCGCAAGTCGTCGGGAAAGCTCGCAAGAATGGACGACCCCGCCTCGACAACGACGATACGCGCCCGCGTCGTATCGATTGACTTGAATTCGTTACGCAGCGTCTGTCGGGTAATCTCGGCCAGCGTGCCCGCCAGTTCGACGCCCGTCGGGCCGCCGCCAACCAACACGAACGTCAGCAGTTCCAGACGACGCGCACCGTCCTCCTCGCGCTCGGCGCGTTCGAAGGCGAGCAGGATGCGGCGGCGCATGACCAGCGCATCGTCGAGCGTCTTCAGGCCGGGCGCGTGCTCTTCCCACTCCGGATGGCCGAAGTAGGCGTGTCGGGCGCCCGTCGCCACGATGAGGAAGTCGTACTCGAGTACGCCCCCGTCGGTCAGCACCACGCGGCGGCCGACGACATCCACAGTCCGAGCGTCGCCTAGCAGCACACGCACGTTCGACGCTTTCCGCAGAATCCAACGGATAGGGGCGGCAATGTCGCCGGGTGAGAGCGTGGCAGTGGCCACCTGGTACAGCAGCGGCTGGAATACGTGGTGGTTGCGTCGATCGACCAGTGTGACGCGCACCGGCTTGCCTGTCAGCACTCTGGCGGCAGCGAGCCCTCCGAAGCCTCCGCCGATGACGACCACGTGCGGAACCACGAGGTCATTCTACGGCTCGTTATCGGATCCGGCCTCGCGCGGCCAGTCGCCACGGAAGTCGCGCGGATTCGACGATCGCACGGGTCGAGAGCTTCGACACGCCCTGCCGTCGCTCGACAAAGGTGATGGGCACCTCGGCGACGCGCGAACCCGTGCACACGGCCTCCCAGGCCAGTTCGACGAGGAAGGCGTAGTCGTCGGACAGTATTCGGTCGAGGGGAATCCGTGCGAGCGCGGACCGGCGCCAGCACCGAAAGCCGCTGGTGCAGTCGTGAACCGAGAGGCCGGTGACGCTCCGAATGTAGCGGTTCGCGAACCCGCTGAGCAGCATACGGTGAAGCGGCCAGTTCTCGATGCGCCCGCCGTCCACGTACCTCGAGCCAATGATCAGGTCGGCACGCTCCGCCGCGGCGAGCAGGCGTGGCACGTCCGCGGGGTTGTGAGAGAGATCCGCGTCCATCTGACAGATGAGCGGGGTGTCCTCGCTCAGCGCTTGTCTCAGACCATCGATGTACGAGAGCCCGAGCCCGCGACGACCCGTCCGGTGCAAGACCGACACGCGGGTCGGGTGGTTGCACGCAAGACCGTCGGCGATCGCGCCCGTCCCGTCAGGAGAATCGTCGTCCACCACGAGAACTCGAAGGTGCGGAATGCGCAGGAGCTCTCCAACGAGCACCGGCAGATTCTCGCGTTCGTTGTAGGTGGGGACGACGACCACAGCACTCGTGGGTGATGCGAAGGTTTCTGCGGGGAGTGTGGTCACGGACGTGCCACTCATTCTCGGTGAAAAGTCCGTTTGGTCAAGTGGGCCCGCAGGGAGCGTGGACAGGCAGACCGTGCGGCGGTTGCGTCTCGTACGTCCGCACTACGAGCCGCAGCCGAGAACGCTCATCACGCTGCGTCCTGAGGGTGGGATGCCGATGAGAATCGAGACGCGGCCCCGAGCCGTGTGGTTGCTCCAGCTATGGTGTTGGCGCCCGGCAGGCATTGACCAACTGCGTTCCCCTGTCTCCCATGCCCTTGACGAGGGACTGAATCATGCAGTCTTGAAAGCGCGGCAGATCGTCGATCACGATTCGCTGGCCCCGACCATCGATGACACGTGATGTGTACTGGTTGCATTGCAAGTCCGGCATGGAGCCAAGATTGCTGTTGAACGCGTTACCAAGGCAGTTCGTGTCGTAGGCGGATGGCGGCGGCGATGATTGGGTGGCGCCCGTGGACGGCGACTGCTTGGAAAAGAGC
The DNA here is from genome assembly GCA_021731165.1 of Acidobacteriota bacterium. Classification (GTDB taxonomy): domain Bacteria; phylum Acidobacteriota; class Vicinamibacteria; order Vicinamibacterales; family UBA2999; genus JAKFXY01. The sequence goes on from JAKFXY010000066.1 coordinate 25,706, forward strand.
CCGGCAACACGCCGCATCAGGCCGGTCGTTACCGTCCTTCCCTCGCACATTCCAATCGCGACATTCCCGGAGTCGGCAGCGCGACCCTGTAGCGCCCTTATCGCACAGGGCCTCCATGCAGTTGCGCTCGCCTCGTCGCGGCAGGTACCCGCCTTGTCCAGGTTCCACCACTGGTCCTGTACACGAGTCAGGCAACTGCTTACCGAGGCATCGGCAGCCACCTGGCATTGCTGGGCCGCGGTCCTCAGCTGCGAGTTCTGTGCGGCCTCGGCGTTGATGTATCCGGCCAGACACGTGTCGTATTCGCTCTCCGCCAAGTAGCCGATCCGGTTAAGGTCGAGCGGCGTGCCAACGGATCCTCTGGGTGCGCTGCCGGTGTCACAGGACCGCGCGTTGCCGAGGAAGAAGAACAAGAGTCCACCCACCAGCAGCAAGCCCCCGAGGCCGCCTCCCAAAGCTGTTCCGAGCAACGATTTCCCAATGTACGGAAGGACGAAAAACAACAGGATGATGCCGAGCCCGAGTGCCCAAGGACCATTACCTGTCAGGAGCGACGGCACGAGCGAGATCGCCGCGAAGCCGAAGAAAGCGATCATGAGGAATCGGATCATGTGCGGCACGCCCCAGGCGACAGTGTCAAAACAATGCTCCGGCGCGCGGAACTCCACGCGTCCAGCACATCATCACCCATCACGCGGGTGTGATCTACTTTGAATTCAGCTGACGGGTGCCCTACCGACGACATCGCAATCGAAGGCGCGCCCGTGGCGCAGGCGAGCAAGGATTTCGCTGGGCGATTGGTGCCCGAGACGCAGTTCGCTGGATCCAAGCGGCGTCAATCGCTCGCCGAGGGGTAAGATTCCTGGCAATGTACTCGGTCACCAAGCGGATCGACTTCTGCTACGGGCATCGCCTGCTCGACTACGACGGCGTGTGCAAACACCCGCACGGGCACAATGCCGTCGCGGAGATCGAGATCCGCACGGACGCGCTCGACGTCCGAAACATGGTGATGGATTTCAGGGACATCAAGCAGTTGATGAAGGGGTGGATCGACCGTGAGCTCGATCACCGGATGATCCTGCGGCACGACGACCCGCTCGTGGCCCCGCTGCGGGCGCTCGGCGAGCCCATTCACATCCTCGACAGCAATCCGACCGTCGAGCGCATCGCACGTCTGTTGTTCGAGGTTGCCCGCGAACTGGGGCTGTCCGTTGTCCGCGTCACCGTCTGGGAGACGCCCACGTCGTGCGCTACCTACACCGGCGACTGATCGCCTTCGATCTCGACGGTACCCTCGTCGAGTCACGTCGCGACCTCGCGGACTCCGCCAACGATCTGATCGTCGAGCTCGGCGGCGAGCCGTTGGCCGTTGACGCGATAGCCGGCATGGTAGGGGAGGGTGCGGGCCTCCTGGTGCGGCGAGCGCTCGACGCGGCCGGGCTGATTTCCACCGAGGGTTCTCGCGAGGACGACGGCTCGGCCCTGAGGAGATTCCTCGAGATCTACGACACCCGGCTCCTCAATCACACCTTCGTCTACGACGGCATTGAAGAGGTCGTCAGGCTGGCGCGCAGCCATGCGAGCGCGGCGGTGCTGACGAACAAGCCGCTCGCCGCGAGCGAACGCATCCTGGCGGCCTTTGGCCTTCGGGACCTCTTCGACGAGGTGATTGGCGGCGATGGTCCCCATCCGCGGAAGCCCGACCCGACGTCGCTTGTCGCCCTGATGACACGTGCCGGCGCCGGTCCCGCCGACACCTTGCTCGTGGGCGACTCGACGGTCGATCTCGACACCGCACGGCGAGCGTCGGCGCGCTGCTGCCTCGTGACCTACGGCTTTGGTTTCGGGAGAGCGCAGCTCACGAGTGAGGAATGGACCGCCGGAAACGCCGCGTCCCTCCGGCGGGTCATCGAGGAGTTCGTCACCGGGTAGTGTCGAGGGGCGCGGTTACATCACGCCATCCGGGACGGAAGGTCAGAGCGATCGCAGGAAGGCCAGCAACGCGTCACGATCGGCGTCGCGCAGTTCCTCAAACCCCCGCCGCGAGAGTTCGGCCTCTCGCGCATGACGTCGAATGGCGTCCTCGGTCGTCGTTGCCGATCCGTCGTGGAGCAGCGGCCGGCGGAACCGGAGTCCCCATAGCGCGGGCGTGCGAATCTCCTCGGGCGTGCCGGCTTCCTGCGGAATCCCGTCACCGGTGCCGATGTCATGCAGCAACAGATCGGAGAAAAGCGGCACCGGGCGACGGTTGAACAGCGGGTTCGCGCTCGGGCCCGTCGTCAACGATGGCGTGTGACAGGCGGCACACCCGATTGCCCCAAACACCTGCTCGCCGATCCTCGCCGCGGTGTCGATCGGACCGCGAGCGGGAGGCGCCAGGAATTTCATGAAGCTGGCGAAGTTGTCGATGCCGCGTCGGCCCGTGCGCAGGTCCTTCACGTCCTCGGGTTCGGGGATCGGATCGCAGACCCGCATCCGATCACGCGTGATACCTAGAGCGAATTCCTGCGGAAACAGATCATTGGTAATCCCCATCTCGTTGCGGTACGCGTCTGCCCCAAACGACAGCAGGGTGGCATGTTGCGCCTTCCAGCCGAAGCGGCCGACGCGCCGCGCGCCGGACGCGCGGTCCGTCACGATCGCCGCCCGACCGCTGACCCCATCCCGGTTCGTGTCGAACGGATCCTCGAGTTGCATGAGCGTCTCATCCGGAACGGCCTCGACCAGGCCGGCGCCGAAGAGAGGAATCGGAATACGCCGGGCCACGATCGTCGCCTCGGGCGGAATCACCGGCTGGCACGTGTGACTGGGAATGGAGAACAGGTGGAAGAGCGACTCGTTTCCTTCATAGAGCGCCACGAACTCGCCCCTCGGCCCGCGGCGTCCGGCTCGAACCTCCGCGATGACGCCGGCACCACCCACGGCGGGAACGCTGTGGCACACGGCGCAGCTCGTGCCGTTGAACGCCGGGCCAAGACCTTCGTCCGCGGTTTCGACCTCGAGAAAATCGTCGAGCCCCAGGCGAAACTCCTCGAATTCCACCGGTGTGACGCCGGTCAGCGGGTCTCCCGGTGCAGGTTCCCTCAACTGCGCATAGAGCAGGCCACTCAGGGAGACGATGAGCCATGCGGCGCCGAACAACGCAGGCACGGACACGACACGAGTCAACGTGCTGCGGCCACGGAACACGTGAGCCTGTCGTCGGTCATCCACGGTCCATCTACTCCGAGACAATGATGGCGCCGCGCATGAACGAGTGGCCGGCCCCGCACAGCTGCGAACACTCGAACGTGTAACGACCGGGCTTCGGCTCGAATACGACGGTTGCCACGCCACGCCCGCGTTTCGGGAACTCGATGTCGATGTCGGTTCCGACGATGTGGAACCCGTGCGCGGTGTCCTCGCTGCGAAGCCGAAGCTCGATGCGGGTGCCAGCCTTCACTCGGATCTCCGAAGGCGTGAAGGCGAAGCGCTCGGCGGTGATCTCGACGACCTGTGTCCCTTGAGCCGCGTCGGCGACCGGCAGCAACGCGGGAATGCCCACAACGGCAGCGGCGACGATGGTCACGAGCAGGAACGAACCCAGTGCATATCGCATCAGAACCACCATCCCAAACCGACATTGAACGAATTTGGCGCCTGAATCACGGCGCTCCGGTTGCGGACAATCGAATAGTCAACCTTGACGGCCACATCGGGATCCGGCCAGTACGTGGCGCCGACGACCCAGGCGTGACGATCGAATTCTGGGAGCGCGACATAGCCGGGTGGCATGCGGTGCTGCGTGTTGAACTGTTCATAACGAACGAAGGTGCCGATGTCGCCAAACGACGCGCCTGAGACGACGCGGTAACTGCCTTCACCATAGATGCCACGCATCGCACGTGCGATGTTGGGATTCACTCCCACACGTACCGCAAGCGCGTCGTTCAACTGGCCGGCGTTGTCAATCCAGACCTGCGCGAACTGGCCGCGCAGCTCCAGCCGATCGCGCGTGTAGCGGGCGTCGGCTTCCGCCACCGTGACCGGGACGTCGAATCGTGGCCGGAACTCGAAGCCCGAACGACCTGACCACGCGCTGGCACCGAGCGTCAGCCCCCGGTACCCGACGTACTCGAGACGACCGGTCGTGGCTACCCGGCCAACGTTCGAGTTCGCGCCTTTCTGGCGCCCTTCGCGCAGACCCTCGTCCGCGTTGAACTCGGCCGCATTCAGCGGCGCCGTCACAAAGGCGCGATAGCGCCAGCCGCGGCCAACTTCGCCGTGCACGCCGACGCCGGTCTCGAACCATGTGGACGGCACGATGACCGTATCGACGAAGGGCCGCTCAACGCCGTAGTACATCGGTGGCTCGTGCCGCTCGTTGATGATGCCGATCGGCATCAGCATCATTCCGGCGCGGACGTTGAAGGAGCGCGACAACAAGAAGTCGACGTATGCCTGCTCCAGCTCGAGCTCACCAGCGTCCTCGAGTCCCTCGACCAGCGCATGCTCCAGCTCGAGCTCCCCCACAAAACGGATGCGATCGGTGAAGGTGTGCGTGACGAGCAGCACGAAGCGATGCAGATCGAGGCGTCCGTCCTGAAACTCCAGTTTGTTGAAATGAAAGTCCATGTAGCCAGAAAGATTCGTGCGCGGCGGCTCGGGTCTCGCCTGGGAGCTCTGCGCGAGTACCGGTGAAGCCAGGAGGCAGAGCAGGATCACGTGCGCCACGTGGACGAGCAGCTTCGAGGCTGCCCGCGTCCCGATGGTGATCCGTTGGTCGTTCTTGCCTTTCACGCGCACACTGTCCGACGCGGTGTCACGATCCTCCACCTCGATCGATTCACCCGGCTTGAGATCATGGCTCTCGATGAACCGAAGGAACGACCTGTCCTGGTCGAGCACTCGCGTGACCGTCACTCTCTCGTGCAGCGGGCAGGTCAGTAGGTTCTGCGCTTCCTGCGGCTTCACCACCCCCTGCGGGTCTGGAATTGGGTCGCCATGCGGGTCGGCTTCCGGCCGGCCGAGCATCTCGTCCATCCGATCGATGAGCCGCTCGGAGACGACATGTTCGAGCTGTTCGGCGTCGTCATGGACTTCATCCCAACGGAGGCCCATCACCTGCACGAGGAACAGCTCGATGAGGCGGTGGCGGCGGAGGACCAGAGCGGCGAGCCTATCTCCTGCGGATGTGAGCCTCACGCCGGCATAGGGCTCGTATTCAGCGAGGCCGGACTCCGCGAGCGTCTTCACCATCGTCGTGGCGGTTCCAGGAGCGACGCCAAGGGCCGAGGCGAGTTGACCCATGGGCAGCAGACGCTGTGGTGGGGTCAATGCCCCCACTCCGAGATAGATTGTTTTTAGGTAGTTCTCGACGGTGCTCGACGGCAGCATTTGGGCAGTTTAGCCTAATTTTGAATATAAGAAACATTGACTACTTACCTCAATACGACTTATTTTTGAACGTTCAAAATTTCAGGTTGCTAAACAACGTGGAGGAATGACTTCAGATATGGGTGCAGGCGGGTGGATACGAACGACGAGTTCCGCGAGCCTGCCGGAGGTGCACGGGTCGATTGCCGTGCCGCACGACGCTGGGTTCTGGCGAAAGCTGTTCGCCTTTGCCGGCCCAGGCTATCTCGTCGCCGTCGGCTACATGGATCCCGGCAACTGGGCCACCGACCTTGCGGGCGGCGCGCGCTACGGCTACACGCTGCTCAGCGTGATTCTGATCTCCAACCTGATGGCAATCCTGCTGCAGGCTCTGGCGGTCCGGCTCGGCATCGCCAGCGGGCGCGACCTCGCGCAGGCCTGCCGCGATTCCTACTCCAGGCCGGTCACGATTGGCCTCTGGATCCTGTGTGAGATCGCCATCGCCGCCTGCGACCTTGCGGAGGTCATCGGTGCGGCGATTGCGCTCAACCTGCTCTTCGGATTGCCGCTCATTTGGGGCGTCTGCCTCACGGCTCTTGATGTGCTCATCGTGCTGTTTCTCCAGCACCGCGGGTTCCGTTATGTCGAGGCACTTGTCGTCGCCTTGATCGTGGTCATCGCCATTTGCTTTGGTGTCGAGCTGCTGCTGGCGAGACCCGACATGGCCGCCGTTGGCGCCGGGTTCGTTCCACGTTGGCAGGTGGTGAGCGATCCCGCGATGCTCTACATCGCGCTTGGCATCCTCGGCGCCACGGTCATGCCGCACAATCTCTACTTGCACTCGTCGATTGTGCAGACACGGCGGTACCTGGATACGCTTCCGGGAAAGACTGAGGCCATCAGGTTCGCCACAATCGATTCGTCTGTCGCGCTGATGTCGGCCCTCTTCATCAACGGGGCCATCCTCATCATGTCCGCCGCTGTGTTCCACGGGACGAATTACGAATCGGTCGCCGATATCGGCGACGCCCACCAGCTCCTCTCACCCCTGCTGGGCACGGGTGCGGCCGGCGTGCTGTTTGCGGTCGCGCTCCTCTGCTCGGGGCAGAACGCCACGCTGACCGGCACGCTCGCTGGCCAGATCGTCATGGAAGGTTTCGTCAACATCCGCCTGCGCCCCTGGTTGCGCCGGCTCATCACACGCCTGGTGGCCATCGTTCCCGCCATCATCACCATCGTGTTCTACGGAGAGGAGGGCACCGGCGCGCTGCTGGTCCTGAGTCAGGTCGTACTCAGCCTTCAGCTCTCTTTTGCCGTGTTTCCCCTCGTGATGTTCACAGGCAACAGGCAAAAGATGGGGGCGTTGGTGGCGCCGGGGTGGATGCAGGCCCTGGCATGGGCGGTCGCGGTTATCATTGCGACACTCAACGCCTGGCTGCTCTACCAGACGTTTGCGGGCTGACACGCCATGTATCGTCGCATCCTGGTCGCGGTGGAGAACTCGCCTGCGGACCAGACGATTCTCAAGCACGTTGTCCCGCTGGCCGCCCTGACCGGCGCGGAGCTGCTGCTCGTGCACGTGGCCGACGGCTGGGCCGCTCGCCATTTCAGCGACCTTGGCCTGCGCGAATCCGAGGAGATCACACAAGACCGCGAGTACCTCGACGAGCTCGCCCGTTCGCTCGCCGGCCAGTCGATAGCAGTGACCACGGAGCTGGCGATGGGCGATCCCGCGACCGAACTGATTCGCCTCGCTGACGCTCGGAAGGCGGATCTCATCGCGATGTCCACGCACGGTCACCGCTTTCTGAACGACGTGCTACGCGGGACGACAGTCGATCGCGTGCGTCATCTGGTGAAGATTCCCGTGCTCTTGCTGCGCGTGCCGTGATCTGAGCTGGGGTGACGCTCCGCGCCACTTCGTCGTCCACCACCCACTACCAATTACCCACTCCCACGATCCAGCTGTTTCATCGTTCCAGCCAGGGCTCCAGCGCCTCAGCGAGGAACGCGGCCACGTCTTCGTCGGTCAGCGCACCTGGGGCGGTCCCGGCTTTTACGGGCCGTTCGCTCGTCAGGGTCCTCGACCCCCGCGAGCGACTGACGCGTCCCAGCACCTGCGGCTCGTCCCCCGCCATGTCCAGTAGGAACTCGATGTAGTCGTCGCGTCCATGGTCGGACGCGAGGCGAAGCCCTCCGCTTGGCGCCGCCACGGTAAAGGGGTATCCCTCCGCTTTGAGCGCCGTCGCCATCATTCGCGTGACCGGGGTGGCCACCTCGTCAAGAAAAACCGCATAGGCGCGCTCGGCCTCGCCCGCGCGTTGCCGTCGCTGCTGGGCTCGGACACGGGCACGTTCGATCGCGGAGAGCAGGCGCTTGCGAACCAGTGAAACTTCCACGGCGACATTGTAGTGCCGGCGTCATGCACCAGGGGCTCGGGCCCAGGTGACGCTGACCGCGGCGCTCAAGTAAGCTCCCCTCGTTATGACCACGGCCGACTACGCGAGGGCTCGCCGTCTGCTCGCACGCCGCGACCCGGTGCTACGCGACCTCATGCGCGCTCATGGTGCTTGCGGTCTCGCCCGCAGCCAGCACACGAATCCATTCAAGGCGCTGGTTCGCGCGATCATGTCCCAGCAGTTGTCTGTGAAGGCAGCCGCCACCATTGCAGCGCGCTTTGAGGCGCTTTTCGGCGGCCGTTTTCCGACCCCGGTGCAGGTCGATGCGGTGAGCGACGCGCGGCTTCGCGGAGTGGGCCTCAGCTATCAGAAGATCGGCTATCTTCGCGACCTCTGCCGCCGAATCCAGGACGGCTCGCTGCGGCTCAAGGCGATCGGGAAGATGAGCGACGAGACAGCCATCGAGGCCCTTACGCAGGTGAAGGGCATTGGTCGCTGGACCGCCGAGATGTTCTTGATGTTCCGCCTGCACCGTCCCGACATCCTCCCGTTGGGTGATCTGGGCATTGTCAAGGCTGTACAGAGAAACTACGGGTTTCGCGGGATCCCGACTGCCGACCGCGTCGTCAAAATCGGGGAGAACTGGCGTCCGTTCCGTTCAGTCGCATGCTGGTACTTGTGGGCGAGCCTCAAGAACGCCCCTCTGAAGGACTCATGACTATGACCAAAGTCTTGCTTCGCCTGTCCTGTACCGCCGTGCTCGTCGTTGCGGCGTTCATCAAGCCATCGGCGCAGAGCCAGCCTGCTGCGCGTGCCGCGCAGAGCACGGATATCCCGCGTCTGTCCTACCAGGAGATCACGCTGTCGAACGGGTTGAAGGTGATCCTCAGTCAGGACCGGCGGCTGCCGCTCGTGGCGGTCAATCTCTGGTACCACGTGGGCCCAGCGAACGAAGAGCCCGGCCGCACCGGTTTCGCGCACCTGTTCGAGCACTTGATGTTCCAGGGGTCGAAACACACGCCGGCGGATTCACACTTTCCGATGCTCGAAGCCGCGGGGGCTACCGATATCAACGGCACCACCGACTACGACCGGACGAACTATTTCGAGACTGTCCCGGCAAATCAGCTCGAGCTGGCGCTCTGGATTGAGTCCGATCGCATGGGCTACCTGCTCGACACGGTTGACCAGGCCGCGCTCGCGAACCAGCAGGATGTCGTGCGCAACGAGCGGCGCCAAAGCGTGGAGAACCAGCCGTACGGCATCGCCGAAGAAGCGGTCGTGCATTTGCTCTATCCGCGGGGTCACCCCTACTACGGCAACGTGATCGGCTCGCACGAGGACATCCAGGCGGTGAGACTCGAGGACGTCAAGCAGTTCTTCAAGCGCTACTACGCGCCGAATAACGCCAGTCTCGCAATCGTCGGAGACTTCGATCCCGCGCAGGCGCGCGCACTGGTCGAAAAATATTTCGGCACGCTCGAGCGCGGCATGCCGGTGCCGCCGATCCGTGTCGAGACACCGACGATCACCGCCGAGCGGCGCGCGGTGGTCCAGGATCGGATCGAGATGCCGCGGGTCTACATGGCGTGGCTCACCGCGCCCATCTTCAAGCCGGGTGATGCCGATGCCGATCTTGCCTCGATCATCCTCGGCGGCGGTCGGTCCAGCCGTCTCTACAAGAAGCTGGTGTACGAGAAGGAGATCGCCCAAGACGTCAACGTGCAGCAGCAGTCGCTGATTCTCGGATCGCAGTTCCAGATCCAGGCCACCGCCCGGCCCGGTCATTCACTCGAGGAGTTGGAGCGGGTGATCGATGAGGAGCTCGAGAGTTTCCGCACGAAAGGACCCGAGCTGCGCGAGATCGAACGCGCCCGCAACACGATCGAGACGCAGATTGTTTCGCGGCTCGAAGGGCTCGGCGGTTTCGGCGGAGTGGCGGATCGCCTGAACTCGTACAACCACTATCTCGGTTCGCCGGACTACCTGCGAAAAGACATCGAGCGCTACCGCGCCGTGACACCCGCGTCGATGATGGCGTTCGCGCGCGCCACACTCCAGCCCGCTTCGCGAGTGGTCGTACATGCGGTTCGCGGCACCCCGGATCTCGGCGTGCCTCTCCCCACACCGGCCGCGACACAGGCTGCGCCGGGGCAGGGGGCCGAATCGGTGAACGTGGACGAACCGTGGCGCAAGGAGCCTCCGAAGGTCGGCGTGGCGCGAACGTATCTGCAATTGCCGACGCCGGAGTCGGTGACCTTGGCCAACGGCTTCACGCTGATTCTCAGCCAACGGCGCGGGCTCCCGGTCGTTGCGGCCAACCTCGTGGTACGCACCGGCAGCGACAGCAACCCACCCAACGCTCCAGGCCTCGCGAATTTCACGGCCGCGATGCTGGACGAGGGGACGGCGACCCGCAATGCACTACAGATCGCCGACGAAGTCGCGCAGCTCGGCGCGTCGCTCACTGCGAACAGCACCATGGACGCGTCCACCGTCGGGACCCGTGCGCTGAAAAAGAACTTCGGGGCGGCCCTTGACCTTGTAGCCGACATTGTCCAGCGCCCCTCCTTCCCGGCAGCGGAGATCGATCGCCAGCGGGCGGCTCGCCTGGGCCAGCTCGTGCAGCAGCGTGAGAATGCCGGCGCACTGGCCGCGAAGATTGTCGCGACGGTGCTGTACGGCGAGGGACATCCGTACGGCTACACGGAGCTCGGGACCGAAGCCTCGGTCAAGGCGGTGAACCGCGATCAAATGATGGCTTTCTGGAGGCAGAACTTCGTGCCGAACAACGCCGCACTCGTCGTTGCCGGCGACATCTCGATGCCCGAGCTTCGGGGGCTTGCGGAGAAGGCGTTCGGCGGCTGGCAACGTGGTACACCAGCGCAACCGGCACTGGCCACGCCGACAATCTCACAGGCAAAGATCGTGATTGTCGATCGCCCAGGCGCGCCGCAGACCCAGCTTCGCGTGGTCACCCTTGGCGCCGCGCGGTCGTCGCCGGACTTCCGCGCGCTGCAGGTGATGAATACGGCGCTGGGCGGCCTATTTTCTAGCCGTATCAACATGAACCTCCGTGAGGCGAATGGCTACACCTACGGCGCCAGTTCACAGTTCGTATTCCGCAAGGCCGCCGGACCGTTCCAGGTGGCTGGTGGAATTCGGACCGACGTGACGGCACCTGCCGTCACCGAAGTGCTCAAGGAGATCCGCGGGATCGCGGCGTCGGCAATGCCGGCCGACGAGTTGCGACGGGCCAAGGATGCGCTGACCTACTCCCTGCCCGGTTCGTTCGAAACCAGCGCCGACGCGGCAGCCAGCTTCTCGAATGTGTATATCTACAATCTCGGTCTCGACTACTACGCGCACTATGCGGAAGGCGTGAACGGGATTGCCGCCGACCAGGCGATGGCCGCCGCCAGGAAGTACCTGGTACCGGAGCGTCTGGTCGTGGTCGCCGTAGGGGACCGCGCCAAGATCGAGCCCGAGCTGCGCAAACTGAATCTCCCCGTCGAGATCAGGGACACCGAAGGCAGGCTCGGAAACTAATAGATAGAATTACTGCAGATGTCCGTCGCCGCCAGGGATCCCCGCACGCCCGCGTCCATCGTCGACCTGATTGGCAACACGCCGCTCGTCCGTCTCGCGAGCTTCGAGGCGGGCCTGCGGAACGTGGAGCTGCATGCAAAGGCGGAATGGCAGAATCCCGGTGGGTCGGTGAAGGACCGGCCCGCGGCGCGCATGATTGCCGATGGTGAACGGACTGGCCGACTCACACGCGACAAAATCATCCTCGACGCCACCTCCGGCAACACCGGTATCGCCTACGCGATGATTGGGGCCGCCCGTGGTTTTCGCGTCCGGCTGTGCGTGCCCGAGAACGTGACGCCGGAGCGCAAGAAGGTCCTGCGCGCCTTTGGTGCCGAGGTCATCTTCACCAACCCGATGGAGGGATCGGATGGCGCGATTACGAAGGCCCGCGCGCTCTACGCCGCGAATCCGGAGCTCTATTTCTATCCAGACCAGTACAACAACGAGAGCAACTGGCGCGCGCACTACGACACCACGGGGCCGGAGATCATCGAGCAGACGGGCGGCCGTCTGACGCACTTCGTGGCTGGACTTGGCACGAGCGGAACATTCGTGGGCGTTGGCCGGCGTCTGCGCGCCTTCAACCCGAAGATCCAGTTGATCTCCGTGCAACCCGACTCGCCCCTTCACGGTCTCGAAGGGCTCAAGCACATGGACTCGTCGATAGTGCCCGGCATCTACGACCCGACACTGGCCGACCAGGATATCCGCGTAGGTACTGAGGAGGCGTTTGACGTGACGCGCCGGCTTGCCCGACAGGAGGGACTGCTGGTCGGCATTTCAAGCGGTGCGAATCTCGCCGGAGCGCTCCGCGTGGCGCGAGAGACATCGGATGCGGTCATCGTCGTGATCTTCTGTGATGCGGGTGACAAGTACCTCTCCGAGCGCTTCTGGGACGAGCCGTCATCGGTGTCAGAGCCCGGCGGCGGCCCGGATGGCGGGGAGTCGCTTGGCCGCAGGGGTTTGACCCCGTGATTACGCTCGGTGAAGGGGTGGACAGGGCGATACGCGGGCACGGCATCGAGACCTATCCCAACGAGTGCTGCGGGGCCCTTATTGGCCTGGAAGGCGTCGTAACGGCTACCTTTGCGTTGCCGAACACGACCGAGGAAGGGCCAAGACGCCGGTTCCTGGTCCGGCCCCTGGACTACCGTGAGGCCGAGCGCCGGGCGAGCGAGGCGGGTGCTGAACTGCTAGGCTTTTATCATTCGCACCCGGACCACCCGGCGAGGCCGTCGCAGTACGATCTCGACCATGCGTGGCCGTTTTTTTCGTACATCATCGTGGCCGTCCGTGGGGGCGTGCCTGAAGACATGACGTCGTGGCGGCTTCGCGAAGACCGCTCGGCATTCGACCAGGAAGATATAGCGTAGGGGCGGACCTTTCGGTCCGCCTGGACAGAACACATGGCCAATACGATTCACATTCCGACACCGCTCCGCCCGTTCACAGACAAGAAGGAGTCGGTGGAGGTCAACGGCGCGACCGTGGGCGATTTGCTCAAGGACCTGACCACCAGACACGATGGCCTCCGCAAGCATCTCTATGCTGAGGATGGCCGGCTGCGGAATTTCGTCAACGTGTACTTGAACGACGAAGACATCCGCTACCTGCAGAAGGAGCAGACGCCGGTCAAGCCTGGTGACTCGCTGAGCATCGTGCCGTCGGTCGCCGGTGGGGCCCCTGGCACAACGACCGACGCACGCACAAAGGCCGACGTAGGGGCGGACCTTGTAGGGGCGGACCTTAAGGTCCGCCCCTACACGACCGACGAACTACCCGAGCTGTCGCCGGACGAGATCAAGCGATACAGCCGCCACCTGATCATGCCGGAGATGGGCATGGACAAGCAGCGGCAATTGAAGGCCGGCAGCGTGCTGTGTATTGGCGCTGGCGGGCTCGGATCACCGGCCGCGATGTATCTCGCCGCTGCCGGTATCGGACGGCTCGGGATCGTCGATTTCGATGTCGTGGATTTCAGCAATCTGCAGCGGCAACTGCTGCACGGGACATCAGACGTCGGTCGATCGAAGAACGAGTCGGCGAAGTCACGTCTGAACGATCTCAACCCCCACGTGCAGGTTGACACGTACGAGACGCTGCTGAATTCCCAGAACGCGCTGGACCTGTTTCGGGACTATGACGTCATTCTCGACGGCACCGATAACTTCCCCACCCGCTATCTCGTCAACGACGCGTGCGTGCTCACAGGCAAGCCGAACGCGTACGGGAGCATCTTCCGATTCGAGGGGCAGGCGTCTGTCTTCGCGACCAAGGGCGGGCCGTGTTACCGCTGCCTGTATCCCGAGCCGCCGCCTCCCGGCCTCGTGCCGAGCTGCGCGGAGGGCGGAGTATTGGGTGTGTTACCGGGCATCATCGGGGTGATCCAGGCGACGGAAGCGATCAAGGTCATCCTCGGTATCGGAGAGCCGCTCGTCGGCCGTTTCCTGATTTACGACGCGCTGAAGATGCGATTCCGCGAGCTGAAGCTGCGGAAGGACCCCGATTGCCCCGCGTGCGGCACGCATCCGACCGTCACGAAGTTGATCGACTACGAGCAGTTCTGCGGCATCCAGCCGGAACCGCAAACCGTGCAACCGAAAGGCGGCGCCGTGAACGAGTGGGAAATCACCAGCGTCGAGCTGAAGCGCCGTATGGATGCTGGTGACCGATTGCTCGTGCTGGATGTCCGGGAACCCAACGAATACCAGATCAACAGGATCGCCGGCTCGGCCTTGATTCCGCTCGGCGAACTGCCGCGGCGTTATCAGGAGCTGCCGAAGGACCGAGAGATCATCACGCAGTGCAAAGTGGGCGCGCGAAGCCAGAGAGCCTTGGAGTTTCTTCGAACGGTGGGTTTCACGGACCTGAAAAATCTCAAAGGGGGGATTCTGGACTGGATTGACAAGGTGGACCCGTCACAGCCCAAGTACTGACCGGTCGTGGGTGGTGGGTAGTCGGGGCGCCGTTCCACGGATCTAGCCAGCTACCCTCCACCCCCCTCATCCCCGCTCCCACACCCCAGAATGGCGACCGTTGTTGACGGATTTCTATTGGATCCCGTAAACTACGACTCTAGTAGTCGTATTTAACAAAACTCCATGCTGAGGTTGTCGAAGAAGGCGGACTACGCGCTCATGGCGATGAAACATCTCGCCCTGGTTCGCACAGCTCCGTCCGCGAGCGCCCGAGAGATCGCGGAGCAGTACGACATTCCGATCGAGCTCATGGCCAAGGTGCTGCAGCGTCTGGTTCGTACGGGTCTGCTCGTGTCCACGCAGGGCACACGCGGTGGGTACACGCTCAGCCGGCCGTCGGCGTCCATCAGCGTGGCGGACGTAATCGAGGCCATCGACGGCCCGTTTTCCGTGACCGCCTGTTCGACGGAGAACCACGATTGCGACCAGTACGGCAAGTGCAGCATCCGCGATCCGCTGTGGCAGATCCGGGAACGAATTGCGACAGCGCTCGGCACGGTGACGATCGCTGAAATGGCAACCGAGAACGTTGCGGCGGCCTCGCCCGTCGCGGTGGTGCGACGATGAAACTTCCGATTTACATGGATTACCACGCCACGACCCCGGTGGATCCCCGGGTGCTCGAGGCGATGCTGCCGTACTTCACGGAGAAATTCGGCAATGCGGCGAGCCGCAACCACCACTTCGGGTGGGTCGCTGAAGAGGCGGTCGAGAACGCGCGCAAACAGGTGGCCGACCTCGTCGGCGCCAACGCGAAGGAGATCATCTTCACGAGCGGCGCCACCGAGTCGAACAATCTCGCCATCAAGGGCGTCGCGGAGATGTATCGCGAGAAGGGGAACCACGTCATCACGTGCGTGATCGAGCACAAAGCTGTCATCGACACGTGCAAGAAGCTCGAGAAGCAGGGGGCTCGTGTGACCTACCTGCCGGTCCAGAAGGACGGGCGCATCTCCCTCGACGATCTTCGTGCGGCCATCACCGACAAGACGATTCTCATCACGATCATGACCGCCAACAACGAGATTGGCGTGTTGCAGCCGGTCGCCGAGATTGGCGCGATTGCGAAAGAGAAGGGGATCCTCTTCCATACCGACGCGGTGCAGGCGGCGGGGAAAGTGCCGTTCGACGTCAATCAGTCCAAGGCCGATCTGGTGTCGATGAGCGCGCACAAGATGTACGGGCCGAAGGGCGTGGGCGCGCTCTACGTGCGGCGGCGCAACCCGCGCGTGCTGCTGTCCGAGCAGATCAGCGGCGGTGGTCACGAGCGAGGCATGCGCTCGGGCACGCTCAACGTGACCGGCATTGTCGGCATGGGGAAAGCGGCCGCCATTGCGAAAGCGGAGATGGCTGCCGAGGGCGAGCGGCTGCGGAGGCTGCGCGACCGTCTCAACGAGAAGTTCCACCAGAATCTTGATGAGATTTACGTGAACGGCTCCATGGAGCACCGGCTGCCGCACAGCCTCAACATCAGCTTTGCCTACGTAGAGGGAGAGTCGCTGCTCATGGGGATCAGCGACGTTGCGGTGTCATCCGGTTCGGCCTGCACCTCCGCGAGCCTCGAGCCATCGTATGTGCTAAAGGCGCTTGGCGCGGGCGACGATCTCGCGCACTCCTCGATTCGCTTTGGCCTCGGTCGATGGACGACTGAAGCGGAGGTGGATTACGTCGTGGAGAAACTGACGAGTGTAGTGCGCCGATTGCGCGAGATGTCGCCGCTCTATGAGATGGTGAAGGAAGGCGTCGATCTGTCGAAGATGCAGTGGGTGACGCACTAGGAGAGAAGGACACATGGCTTACTCAGACAAGGTTGTCGATCACTACGAGAACCCGCGCAACGTCGGATCGCTCGCCAAGGACGACGCGAATGTGGGCACCGGGCTTGTCGGTGCGCCGGAATGCGGCGACGTGATGAAGCTGCAGGTGAAGATCAACCCGGACACGGGCGTGATTGATGATGCGAAATTCAAGACGTTCGGGTGCGGTTCGGCTATCGCCAGCTCGAGTCTGGCCACGGAGTGGCTGAAGGGTAAGACCGTGGATCAGGCCCTGGCGATCAAGAACACCGATATCGTCGCCGAACTGGCGCTCCCGCCGGTGAAGATCCACTGCTCGGTGCTGGCGGAAGACGCGATCAAGGCGGCGATTGCCGACTACCGGAAGAAGCAGGGACTGGACAAGGACACCCGGCCGGCCGACATGCACGCTCAGCCCTCGGCCTGATGGTCCGAACGAGCACCGAGGGTCAGACGATTCATGATTGAGATCTCCGCCACCGCCGCGCACAAGATCCGGTCGCTGATGGCCAAGCAGGGCATCAGCGATGGGGGTCTTCGTGTCGGCGTGAAGGGTGGAGGCTGCTCGGGGTTGAGCTATACCTTCTCGTGGGAGAGGGAGCCCAGGCTGGGCGATGAGGTATTCGACGGACCCGAGGGGGCGAAGATCTTCGTGGACCGCAAGAGCTACCTGTTCCTGAAGGGAACGATGCTCGACTACGACACGGCCCTGCTGACCCAGGGCTTCGTGTTCAACAATCCGAACGCGAAGGCGACCTGCGGTTGCGGTAGCTCCTTCGGCGCGTGACGCGCCAGGGGGGCTGGCCGCCGCCAGCGCTGTCATGACTCTCAAGCCCATCCCCGTCAGGTCGGAATCGACCCTCGAGTGTCGAAGCTGCGGCGCCGGCGCGCCGGTGGATGAGCACTTCTGTTCCCAGTGCAGCCGGATCCTGGCGCTCGGCCGCCACGGCGATTTCTTCACGTTTTTTGGCCTGCCGCGTCGGCTCACCGTTGACGCGCGCGATCTGGAGCGCCGCTTCCGTGAACTGAGCCGCAAGTTTCATCCGGACTTCTTCTATAACGCCGCCGCGTCCGAGCGCCTGGCGAGCCTCGAGCGGTCGTCGTACTTGAACGACGCCTATCGTGTATTGCGTAACTCTGTATCGCGCATCGAGTACCTGCTCTCCCTCGAGGGCTTTTCCCCAGCGACGCCAGAGACCGGTGGTGTCGCGGGGGCAAGCCGGGTGCCGCCTTCCCTTCTCGAGGAGGTCTTCGCGCTCAATGAGGAGCTCGACGAGATTCGGGAGCTCCGGGAGTCTGGCTTCGACGCAGCCCAGCTGCGCGTGCGCCTCGACGCGGCCCGCACGCCGATCGACCGCAGGCGCGAGGCACACGAACGGGAGCTCGAAACGTTGAGCGCGCGATGGGATGCACAGGTCGAGGCGCCGGCCGCCGAGCGGCGCGCCATTCTCGAGGCGCTGCGGGCGTGCCTGCTCGAACGGCATTACATCATCAATCTCCTGGCCACGATCGAGCGGGAGGCGGCGAGCCTCGATCCGGCCCTGAGCCCGGCGCCTCCACCTGGGGACGCGGAGCCGAGCGCCCATGGGTAAGGCCATCGGCGTCGATCTCGGCACCACGAACAGCCTTGCCGCGTATGTCAAGAACGGTGTGCCGGTCGTCATCCGCGACGAAAGCGGCGACGCGCTCGTGCCGTCGATTGTCTCGGTGGGGGATGACGGCACCATCTTCGTCGGGCGCGAAGCCCAGCGCCGCCTGCTGACGGCCCCGTCGCGTTCCGTCTACTCGGTGAAGCGCTTCATGGGGCGCGGCATTGACGATGTGACCGAGGATGCCCGGCTGTTCCCATTTCGTGTCAGTGGAGAGCCTGGCGGCGTCGTTCGGATTGGACTTGGCGGCCAGGAGTTCACGCCGCCGGAGATTTCCGGATTCGTGCTCCGCGAGTTGAAGCGGCGCGCTGAGGAGCACTTCCGCGCGCAGGGCGAGTTCGACTTCGAGGTCGATCGCGCCGTGATCACCGTGCCCGCCTACTTCAACGACGCCCAGCGGACGGCCACGCGCGACGCGGGGCGCGTGGCGGGCCTCGAGGTGCTTCGCATCATCAACGAACCGACCGCGGCGTCGCTCGCGTACGGTCTCGACAAGCGCGATCGCGGCACAATCGCCGTCTACGACCTCGGCGGCGGCACCTTCGATATTTCCATACTGCGTGTCGAAGACGGCGTGTTCCAGGTGCTGGCCACGAACGGCGACACTCACCTCGGTGGCGACGACATCGATCGTCTGTTGATGGAGATGGTCATCGCGGATGTCGGTCGCGCGGGATCAGGCGTGTCGACGGAGCTCACGCCGGAACTCGTTCAGGGCATCCGCAAAGCCGTGATTCAGGCAAAGTGGGACATCTCCGAGGACCAGGACGCGGAGATTCGAGTCGAGGCGGCACCGCAGCTGCCGACGGGCTACCACAGGCGGATCACGCGCGCCGAGTTCGAGCGTTTGATCGCGCCTCTGGTGGACCGGACCTTGGAGCCCTGTCGTCAGGCGCTCGCCGACGCGTCGCTCGAGCCGGGTGACGTGAACGAAGTGGTGCTCGTGGGCGGATCGACCCGGATCCCGCTTGTCCGCGCCAGGGTCGCAGCGTTGTTCGGCCGCACGCCGCACAGCGAGATCAATCCTGACGAAGTCGTGGCCCTCGGCGCGGCCGTGCAAGCAGACATCCTGGTCAGCGGCCGGCGCGAGATGCTCCTGCTCGACGTGACACCATTGTCGCTCGGCATCGAAACGATGGGCGGGGCGACGTCCAAGATCATTCTGCGCAACTCGACTATTCCGGCGAGCGGGCGCGAGATGTTCACCACGGCCGTAGACAACCAGACCGCGGTGGACGTGCACGTGCTGCAGGGCGAACGTGAGTTGGCCGATGATTGCCGATCGCTGGCGCGCTTCAAGCTGCGCGGCATTCCGCCGATGCCGGCCGGCCTGCCGCGTATCGAGGTGCGCTTCCAGATCGACGCGAATGGCATCCTGAGCGTCAGCGCGGGGGAGCTTCGGACGGGCATCGCGCAGGCGATCGAGGTCAAGCCGTCGTATGGGCTCACCGACGGAGAGGTCGAACGGATGCTGATTGAGTCCTTCGAGCATGCCGAGGCCGACTTCGATGCACGTCTGCTGATCGAGGCGCGCAACGAGGCGGAGTCGGTCATCCTGGCGACGGAGAAATCGTTGCGGCGTCCCGATTTCTCGGAGGTGACGGCAAGCGTGCTCGATCCCGGGGAAACCAAGCGCATTGCCGAGGCCCTTGCCGAGCTGAAGAGCTCGATGGAGAGCGGCGACCGAGAGCGGATCCAGCGGCAGACCCACGCGCTCAACCACGCCACGCAGCACTTGGCTGAGGTTGTGATGAACCGCAGTGTCCGCGAGGCGCTGACCGGCAGAAATGTGAAAGACGTCTAATGCCCAAGGTCACCTTCATTCTTCGCGACGGGTCCCGAAGGGCCGTCGAGTTCGAGCACGGGAAGCTCGAGTATCTGGGCCACGGCCTGCCAGAGTCCTTCCTCGACGTGGCGATGAACCTCGACGTCCCGCTCGAGCACGCCTGCGGCGGAAGCTGCGCCTGCACGACCTGCCACCTCATCATCAGGGAGGGTATGCAGAATCTCAGTGAGATGGAGGACAACGAGGCCGATCGCCTGGACACGGCGTGGGACCTGACCACCGCATCGCGGCTCGGCTGCAGGGCGGTAATCAAGGGTGACGTCGTTGCCGAGTTTCCGTTGTATACGCGCAACTACGTCCAGGAGGGCGGTGCGATCCAGCTCGGGAAGCCCGATCAGGTGGCGGCTGATGACACACGGAAGGCGGAGGTGGGTTCGTGAAGTGGCTCGATGCGGAAGAGATTGCGCTCGCGCTCTACGGGCGGTACCCTGATATCGACCCGCTGACGGTGCGATTCACCGACATGCGCGCCAAGGTCATCGAACTCGACGCCTTTGATGACGATCCCAAGGCGTCGAACGAGCCGAGGCTCGAGGCCATCCAGATGGCCTGGTACGAGGAGTGGAAGGACAACCAGGACTGACGCGCGAGCGTCTGTAAAGGCACATGCAGCCCAAGCTCCGCAGCATGACAGCGGCGGCCCTCACTCTGGGAGCCGCGTTGGGATGCTCGCTCGGCTCCGTCGATATCGTGGCTGCACCGGCAGCCGCGCAGGAGGCGTCGCAGCCATCCCCTTCAGCCAACACGAATGCGATCGACGTCGATCGCCTTCCTATCGATCTTCAGCGCATCGAACGCCGGCTTCGCCAGTCCTCGATCCGCGAGGAGCGCGACGGACTCAACCTTCGGTTCGTGGTCGATGTCTACGGCCGTGCGCCGCGCATCCTGCTCTTCACGCCAGCGGACAATCTCTCGAGCGGACCGGTCCCTTGGGGCGGCCCGACGCACAAGGACATGCTCGAGGTTACGACGCCGAAGGAGTTCCGCGCCCCCATCGCGGACTTCGCCGCATTCATGAAGTGGCTCTCCGACAAGGTGAAGTAGCGGCGGACCTCGCGGTTCGCCCGTACCAGACGCGATGCGTATCCTGATCGTGGCCGCGACCGCCGCCGAGATCGCCCCGGTGGCGGCGGCGCTCGGTGAGGGGGCCGCCCGGGGGACGCGGCTCACGTCCTTCCCGAGCGGTCGCCATGATATTGACGTCCTCACGACCGGCGTCGGGATGGTGGCCACGGCCGCCTGGTGCTCGCGTGCACTCGCGACGACGGACTACGCAATCGCGCTGAACTTCGGCGTGTGCGGCAGCTTCGTCGCCGAATATCCGCCCGGCGCGGTCGTGCATGTCACCACCGATCGGTTTTCGGAGATCGGGGCTGAGGACGGCGAAGGGTTTCTCACGGCCCAGGAGCTGGGTCTCGTCGGCGACGACGAATTCCCGTTTCAAGCCGGGCTGCTGGTCAATGAAGAGCCGCCGCCGATCGCCGCGCTCGATCGCCTTCCCGCCGTCGCGGGAATCACTGTGAACACGGTGCACGGCGACGCCGCGTCGATTGCGCGTATCGTGGAGCGTTGTCGTCCAGACGTTGAGAGCATGGAAGGCGCCGCATTCATGTACGCGTGCCGCGTGCAGGGCGTGCCCCACGCTCAGGTGCGCGCCGTGTCGAACAGAGTCGAGCGGCGTAACCGCGAATCATGGAGGATGATCGAGGCGATTCGCGGGCTGGCGGCCGCCGCCCTGGGCATTCTCGACCAGGCATGACGCTGACCCTCGCTTTTTCGCCCTGTCCGAACGATTGCTTCATCTTCGATGCGATCGTGCACCGGCGTATTGATCTCGAGGGGCTGGACTTCTCTGTCAGGCTGGCCGACGTGGAGGCGCTGAATCGGTCGGCCTTTGCCGCCGAGACCGACGTCACGAAGCTCAGCTTCCACGCATTCGCCTCGTGCACAGACGACTACGTTCTCCTCGACGCCGGCAGCGCTCTCGGTCGCAACTGTGGACCGCTCCTGATCGCGTTGCGCATGGTGCCGCTGGACGAGGTCGCCAAGGGAGGGCTGACGGTGGCCATCCCCGGCAACCACACCACGGCGCACCTTCTCCTCGGGCTGGCGTTTCCAGCAGTTCAGAACAAGCAGGAGTTGCTGTTCTCGGACATCGAGGGTGCAGTGCTGGACGGGACCTGCGATGCCGGACTCATCATTCACGAGAACCGCTTCACGTACGAGTCGAAGGGATTGAGGAAGGTCGTTGACCTTGGCGAATACTGGGAGAAGGAGACCGGCGCGCCGATTCCCCTCGGAGGCGTCGTGATCAGGCGTGCTCTGCCGGACGAGACGAAGCAACGAGTGAATCGTGTGCTGCGTCGAAGTGTCGAGTACGCGTTTACTCATCGTACGGCCAGCCTTCCATATGTGAGGCGGCACGCGCAGGAGATGAGCGAAGAGGTGATGTACAAGCACATTGACCTGTACGTGAACGAGTTTTCCGTAAGTCTGGGCGAGGAGGGGCGCCGCGCCGTGGAGCTCCTCTTCGCTCGTGCTCGAGCTGGCGGCATCATTCCCGCTGCCACGGCACCACTGTTTCTGACATGACGACCACGAGCAACGGGTCGCGATACCTGCTCGTCGCGCTATTGGCCGTACTTGCGGCGTACGTCCCCTTCACGGGTGGCGGTCTTATGACCGACGATTTTCTGCACGTCGCGCACATCAGCCGTCTTCCGTCTCCTGGCGCCGTGTTCACCAAGCCCGACGCCTTCGGCTTCTTTCGTCCCGTCACCCAGTTGTCCTTGTGGCTCGACGCGGCGCTTGTTGGCGCGTCTCCGGAAGCAGAGCGGTTGATGAACGTGGCCCTGCACGGAGGAGTGCTGTGGGCGGCGTACTATGTGGCGACGCTGGTGCTGACGCCTACGGGGGCGATGGTCGCCACGCTCGCCTTCGCACTCACACCGAAGGCGCATCCCATTGCCGTGTTATGGATCTCCGCGCGGAGCGAGATCCTGATGGCATTATGGTCGCTCCTCGCGACGTCGTTCTGGATCCGGTGGACACGGCAGGGCGGCGGCTGGCGGTTTGCCGGAGCGATTGCCGGGTACGTGCTTGCACTGTTGAGCAAGGAAACGGCCGTACTCCTACCTGCCGTGTGGCTGTTCGCTCCAGGGCCGGCGTTGCCGGCACGAAAGCGGTGGGCCGCAGTTGGCTGGATGGGGGCTGCCGCTGCGGTGGTGCTGGCTTGGAGGACCGTCACGGGGGCGCTCATGCCCTCGTCCGCCGATCCGCACTACACGCTGTTTGCGTCGGTCGATCGCTGGGAGCGGAACGCCCAGAATTACTTCTGGCGTGCCGCGCCGGCTCCGATAGCCCTCTGGTTTGGCGTCGGCGTGCCGGCCATGTTTGCCCGCGCTATCGGTGGGCTCGACAGCGTCGCCTGGTCCATCCTCGGGTTTTCGGCGGCATGGACGGCCGTCCTCCTCGTGCCCGTGCTGCCGATCGTCGCGCGGAGCGAGCTGTACCTCTACTTGCCGACGTTTGGCCTCTGTCTCATCGCCGGCCATGTCGTCGGGCAGGCCCTCGATCGGGCCCCGACATCGCGTACCTGGCGCGTCGGCCTCGTGCTGTGCACCATTGGGCTTGGTGGGTACCAGGTCTCAATAAGCGCGGCGATTCATCGGGATCTTGTCTTCTCCAGGCAGTTAGTGTCGGCCCTTGCCGCCAGCCCAGAAATTCAGAATGCCGGGGGGTCGCTCGTCATCATCCCGGCGGACACAACGACGGCGCAGTACTTGAGGGACACGGTTGGCGGGTACCTGAACGCGGTGGTGCCGCAGTCCGTTACGGGTTTTCATGGGACGGCCGCCGTGGATGACAACCGAGGTACACGCACCGGCGACGTCAGGATGTCCGCCGCGTATGACGGCCGGACGGTAACGTTGCGTCGCGTCGACGACTGATCGTCGTATCGATGCCTGATCTGACTTCAGGGAGGCAACGACTTCAACCCTGAGGCCGCTATCCTCTAGCGGTACGCCTCAGGGTGGAGCAGTCGTGCGAGTGCGTCGGCCGTCCGGCCCAGCCTCGTTCCTGGAACGACGAGATAGTCGCCGTAGAGGAAGTGCACGCGGTTGTTTCTTACGGCCGGAATCGAGGCCAGTGGCGCCCAGACCGCGCGTTCGCGCAGGAGGACGCCTGCGGCTGGCGGCTCGCCTCCGCGCACTTCGATGATCACCTCTGGCGCCCGGACAAGCAGTGCTTCCGTGGACGGCTGGACCGACTCTCCAGCGACGTCACCGAAAACGTTGCGGCCGCCCGCAATCTCCAGGATGTCGTGAAGGAAGCCATTGCCGGCGCTGGCATATACCTGTCGGAGCGCCTGCGGATCTCTCTCGAAGACCAATAGCGTTCGTGGTCGAGGCCTGCCGCGAACCCTGTCCCGCACGACATCGAGTTGCGTCTGCAAGTCCCGCACGGCAATGTCGGCCTCCGATTGATGTCCGGTCAACGCCCCGAGCTCTCGAAGCGTCTGGAACACCTTGTCGAGTCCCCCGTGGCGGTAACTGTAGACGCGGATGCCGGCGCGCGCAAAGCGTGCCTCGAGGTCGGTCTGCGATCCGTAGGTGATGACGAGCGTCGGTGCCAGACTGAGGATGCGTTCATAATCGGGATTGAGCAGCGCTCCTACTTTGGGCAGGGCCCTCACCTCAGGCGGAAATGTGTCGTAGCTGCTAACCGCCACCAGTTGCGATCCAGCTCCGATGGCGAAGAGCATCTCGGTGAGGGCGGGCACAAGCGAAGCAATGCGCTGCGTGGACGTCGTCGGGGCCCGAGGCGCGGACCTCTGAATGTCTGCGTCGGCGGCGACACGGACAAGGCTTGCCGCAGCGAGTCCGAGCAGGAGAACGGGGAGGACTAGCCCTTTCGTACGAGCAGCCATAGGAAGAACGGTCCTCCAATCAGGGCGGTGATGATGCCGACAGGCACCTCGATGGGCGCGAGGACGATGCGCGCCACGAGATCGCATGCCACGAGGAACGCGGCACCGAAGAGCGCCGACGCGGGAAGGACGATACGGTGGTCCACGCCGACCATCAGCCGCACGAGATGAGGAACCACGATGCCGACGAATCCGATTGGTCCGGCTAGCGATACCGCTCCTGCCGTGGCGAGTGAAGCGCTGAGGAATGCGAGTCTGTGGGCTCGAGCCACGTCCACCCCGCGAGTAGCCGCCGAGCCGGACCCGAGACTCAGCAGGTTCAGCGAAGAAGGCAGGAAGGCGAAAATCACGAATGCGACGACTACGAGGGGCAAAGCGGCCACGATCGGCGCGAAGCTGCCGACGTCCAGGTCGCCCATCAGCCAGCGGAGCGCCCGGGCCACGCGCGTAAAGTCCGCAAGGTACTGCACGAAGGTGATGACCGCCGAGAAGAACGCGTTGAGTGTGACGCCGGCCAGAAGGAGCACCGAGGTGGACATCGCGTGGTCCTTGAGCGTGGCAAGGCGATAGACCATTGCCGCGGCAACGGCGGCGCCAGCAAGACTTGCCAGCGGTACGGGGGAGAGCGGGCCGAATGTCAGCGACGCGCCAAAGATGATGACGACCATGGCTCCAAGCGAGGCCCCGGCCGACACGCCGAGCGTAAACGGGCTGGCGAGCGGGTTGCGCAGGATCGCCTGGAATACCACGCCAGCCGATGCCAGGGCCGCGCCCACCAGCGCGCCCGAGAGCACGCGCGGCATCCTGGCGATGAAGAAGATCTGCGCGTCCACGTTGTCGGCAAGCGGAATGGAGCGATCGAAGGCGCGCGCGAGGCTGATAGGCGTACTCCCGACAAGCGGGGTGAGCACGCACGTCGCCAGCGCCAGGGTGCCGTAAACGGCAACCGTGAGCATCAGCCTGGTGCGGATCGGCCGCGCTGCATTGATGACGGGCGTGGCGGCTGCGGATTGAACCGAGTCTGGCGCGCTCATCGGCTCCTTTTTACGGGCGTCACAGTCAGGTGGCCGGCTTGCTCGTGGAACCGGATGTCTGCTTCCACGTTGTAGAGCTGCTGCACCGCGGCCGGCGTCAGCACGTCAGCGGGGGCACCGTATGCCAGTACCCGGCCGGCGTGCATCAGCACCAGATGGTCGCAGAGGGACGCCGCGAGGTTGAGGTCGTGCGTCGCCAACACCACCGTGGAGCCACGGTCCAGGTTTAGAGAGGACAGGAGCGACGCGATTTCGAGCTGGTAGCCGAGGTCGAGCGAGGCCGTCGGCTCATCGAGGAGCAACACCTCCGCCGCCTGCGCGAGCGCACTGGCGATGACGACCCGTTGTTTTTCACCGCCGCTCAGTGTCATGTAGGACCGGTCGGCCAGGTGCCCGGTGCCGGTTGCCAGCAATGCGTCCCACGCGACAGCGAGGTCGTCTGGACCCTCCAGCTGAAATGGGCGGAGATGAGGGTGACGGCCCATCAGCACGATCTCGAGCGCGGTGTAGTCGAACGTCGGATGCGTCTCCTGGGGGACCACGGCGACCCGTCTGGCCACCTCGCGTCGAGAGTAGGAGGTCAACGGCCTTCCATCGAGCACGATGGAGCCGTGCTGCGGGTGGACGACGCCGGATAGCAGCTTCAGCAGGGTCGTCTTTCCGCAGCCGTTCGGTCCGAGAAGGCCCGTTAGCGATCCGCGTGGCACGTTCACGTTCACGTCGCGCAGCGAAAAGCCGGCCGGGTCGCTCGAGACGTACTCGAACGAGACGTGCTCAACGCGCAGCATGGAAAAGAAGAGGCAGTCTGAAACGGTCTGGTGAGACCATATGTCTCCTTCCGGCGTCTCGCGCGCCGAAGAAAGGACAAAGGCCCTGGGCAGGTGCTCTGGCTTGCGAGGACTGCTCGCTCACAGTGGCGGGACCGCGCGGGAATTGCACCCGCTTCCCCTGGCTCCGGGCCGTGTCGTTCGTTGAGCGGAGTATATTACAGAGAGGCCACGTGACGTCACGCATAGCCGCGGCCGGCCTGGCCGACATCGATGCGAAGCTGCGCGCGAAAGAACGGCTGACGTTCGAGGACGGCGTGCGTCTCTTCGAGAGTTCCGATCTGCTGGTTGTGGGCTGGCTGGCCAACCGTGAGCGCGAAGAGCGCCACGGCGCGCGCACCTACTTCAACTACAACCTGCGACTCGAGCCGACAAACGTCTGTGAGGCGAGTTGCCTGTTCTGCTCGTTCGCGCGACTGCAGCCGTCGGACGCGTCGGCCTACACCATGTCGCTGGAGCAGGCGTGGGACAAGCTTCGCACGCGCGCCAACCAGCCGCTTACCGAGCTCCACATCGTCAACGGTCTCAACCCGAGCCTTCCGTTCAGTTACTACACGGAGCTGCTGCGCGGTTTCAAGGCGATTCGGCCGGGCATCCACCTCAAGTGCTTTACGGCCGTCGAGATCGCGTATTTCGCCGATCTCTACAAGATGACTGACGAGCAGGTGCTGCGCGAGCTGATGGACGCCGGGCTCGAGTCACTGCCTGGCGGCGGCGCGGAGATTTTTGCCGAGCGCGTGCGGAAGAAGATCTGCCACGACAAGTGCGGTGCTGATCGCTATCTCGCTATCCATCGCACGGCACACCGTCTGGGCCTCCGCACCAACGTGACGATGCTGTATGGCCACATCGAGACGATTGGCGAGCGCGTCGATCACATGCTGCGCGCGCGGGCGCTGCAGGACGAGACGCACGGCTTCCAGGCGTTCATCCCGCTCGCCTTTCATCCCGACAACAACCAGATGCGGAAGCTCCCTGCGCCGAGCGCCACCGACTCACTGCGTGTGCACGCGGTATCGCGACTGATGTGCGACAACATCCCACACATCAAGGCCTTCTGGATTGCGACTGGGTTGGACGTGGCGCAGACGTCGCTCTGGTTCGGGGTGGATGACCTCGACGGCACGGTGCAGGAAGAGAAGATCTACCACATGGCCGGCTCTCCAACGCCGGAGGGCATGACCACCGCGCAGCTGACGCGCCTTGTAAGGACCGCCGGACGAGAGCCGCTGGAGCGGGACACCTTCTACAACATCGTGAACACGTTCGAAGACGTCGGGTTTGCCAGCCGGTCCTGACCCCATTGCCGACCCTGGTCTTGCGGCGCACGACCCAAGCCGTATAATCCTCGGTGGACAGCTGAAAACCGGCAATTTGTCGACAGGGCAAAACCGGCAATTTCTGCCGGCTGACCGAGACCGGTAAGTTCTACTTCGCGGGCTCCTCAGTGCGCAAGTCCGTGTGGACCTTGGT
>JAKFXY010000017.1 GCA_021731165.1 Acidobacteriota bacterium
TTTCCCGGTGGTCATAGGGGCAGGGTTCCACCCGTTCCCATTCCGAACACGGAAGTTAAGCGTGCCACCGCCGATGGTACTGCATGCGCAGGTGTGTGGGAGAGTAGGTCGCTGCCGGGATTATTTTTCTGAGCCCGCCCTCACCAATTGGTGAGGGCGGGCTTTTTTTACTGCCTGCACATTACCGAGGCTCGACTCTGCAAGTCGGTCCCGGTGAGCTATGGCGTACGGCGAAATCGATCCAGCAACCCCTTCAGCCGCTGATCAACTTCGTTGCGGAGACCCCTCTTGAGAGCCGCCGAGGCATCGATGGAGAGCTTGGGCGCGTCCAGAGTCCCGCCGATCGTTGCCGGCAACAGTACGCGGTTGCCTTCGCGTGTATAGCGAAGCAGATCCGTTCCGGCCTGCGCCGAAAGCCCCTCAGAGAGCGACAGATCAGCCTTGCCGGCGAGAACCTTCACATCCAGAGCGAGGGTCCCCTGCGCCACGATGTCGACGTCAGGTGAATGGAGCGACAGCGCTTCGGCAGTGACCACGTTTCTCGCGAGTGAGAACTTCGCATCGAGTCGATCGAACGAGTCGGATGCGGGCTGCGCATCCGGCGCAGGCCTGCCGAAAAAAAGAACCACCGTCCGGACGAGATTCAATCGGCGGATCGTGCCGTTGGTGATGGACGCATTCCCGTCGCCGCGCGCCGCGCTCAGCATTGCGCTGAAGTCATTGCCGCGGCCCGTAAACGTGCCGTTCCCCGAAAGCTTGCCGGTGATAGTGTCTGGAACCCCTCCGAATGCCGCAAGCTGCGCTACGTCGAGGTCGGTGATTCGAGCACTGAGTGCCACTGATGTCGCATCCCGCAGATCTACGTCCAAATCACCCTGGTAGCGGCCGCCAAATAGAACGAATGCTGTCGGCGACAGGCTAACGCGAGTGCCCTGGACGCGCACCGTTGTCGTGAACTGGCGGGCATCAATGCCCGCGGCGCTCGCGCGTTCAGCAGTCACCAGTGCCACCAGGCGTCCCTGGGCCCCGGCGGCTGGTCGCGGTCGCGGAGCCGCTTCCGGAGCAAACGCGCTGGCGAGCGCCAGCAGGTCGTCCACATCAAGGCTCTTCGCCGACGCGCGAAGCTGGGCATCCATCACAGGCTCGAAGTCAACGACGCCGTTGACGTCGATCGACGTGGCCTTGGACGATGCAGTGAAGCTGGAGATGGTCAACCGCGATCCGGCGAATGAGGAGTCAGCCGAGATCGCCACCTCGCGCCCGCGGCTCACGATGCGGATGTTTCTCAGCGCGATCGTCCGCA
This sequence comes from Acidobacteriota bacterium, assembly GCA_021731165.1. Classification (GTDB taxonomy): domain Bacteria; phylum Acidobacteriota; class Vicinamibacteria; order Vicinamibacterales; family UBA2999; genus JAKFXY01. Next base: position 1,304 of record JAKFXY010000017.1, read on the forward strand.
CAGAAGCTACTGTGAGACCAGGGGCATCCGCCGCTGAAGCAGGAGCACCGCCCGCCGTTGCGTCCGCCGCCATCGGGACCTCGAACGGAAGCGGCATCTCGATCCGACTATCTGAGACAGTGATCTCGGCATCCTCGACGCGGCGGGAAAGCAGCGCGCGCACATCCGTCGAGACCTGCACGGCCGCGAGGATCAGTCTCGCCGGTTCCCCGACGCGCACGTCCTGGAGACGGACACCGATGCGCGGAAACAGTTGCGCATCCGCAGCGCCGATGCTTACCGGCTGGGCCAGCCACGCCGATGCCTGACGTTCAATAGCGAGACGCACCGCATCGCCCCTGAAGAGCCAGTAGGCCGCCGCGGCCACAGCCACGGCGAGCACCAGCACCAGAACGACCACGCCGAACATGAGTCGCCGGATCACCTGCTCAGCGTATCAATGCAAAACGCGAAATGCCCAGCGTAAAATGCGCTGCCAGTGGGACTCTTGACGCCTCGCCTTGGGCTTTGCCTGCCTGTCGCTCGCTCTATGGCATGCCGGGCTTCCGCGCGTCTATATTCAGCCGCCAGTAGTCGAGTTCGTAGCGGGGGCTATCGGCCGCCGCTTGTTCGGTCAGCCTTTCGATGAATCTGGCGCGGAGCGGTTCTTCGGGCAGGTACGTCAGGTGAGGCCGGCAGATTACGTTCGTGACGAACTCCGTATAGGCCGCGGCGTCTGGCTGGAGCACCGGGGAGGCCTCCACGCTGGCCTGCGCGTCCGCGAAGCCGGCGTCGTGCAGCCTTCGCTCGGTGGTGGCGGCGTCCGCGAACTCCCAGGGCTCGCGCCAGGCGGTGAAATAGGGTGCAAAGGCTGGTGTCCGCATTAGCGCGTAACACCGCTCGCGCAGACGTCTGATGTTTGGGCCGCCGCCACACTGCGCAACCAGCCGGCCGCCAGGCCTGAGCGCTGCGTAGAGGCTGCGGAAGAGTGCCGGATGATCAAGGACCCAGTGAAATGTCGCCGTGCTGAAGATGGCGTCGGCGCGCGCCGACACGGGAAGCGCTGTGGCATCGGCGAGGGCGAATCCGACCTGTCGTTGGAAGCGGTCCGACAGGTAGCGTCGTGCCACGTTCAACATGTTCGACGATAGATCCACGCTGAGCACTCGACCTGCGGGGAGTCGCTCGAGCAGCAGCTCTGTGACCCGGCCGGTTCCGCATCCCACGTCGATCACTGTCTCGTCACCGTCGAGCGGCAGACGGGTAAGAACCGGCACCGCGAACGCCAGCATCGGATCGGAAACTCTGTGGTATGTCTCGGCAGTCCACTCGCGCACGTCTGCTATTCTCTCTCTACCAGCGTGTCTGTTCGGAATCGCTACCGAGCCGATCGGTCGTCAAGGCGGCTGCGCATGAGTCGCACGCCCGCAGTTATCCGGTTCGCCCCGGCATGAGGACTCCCTCCCTGCAGGTGCTTGGTCGGCGCTCCGGCCTGGCTTCGCGTCTCATGCTGATGACGTGGGTCTGTTGGCTGGCCCCGACGCACGCGTTCGCCCAGGGCGGCGGTGCCGGGTCGCTGCAAGAGCTTCGATGGGGCGGCGATGCGGAGGGCGGTGCCCCGTTTGTGGAGGCCGATCCCAACGATCCGTCGCGCGTGGTCGGGTTCGACGTCGAGGTGGCCAGGCTGCTGGCCGAAGGCCTGGGCCGGGTGCCGCGCTTCGTTCAGACCGGCTTTACGACTCTAGACGCGGCAGTAGTCCGCGGCGACTTCGACCTGGCGCTCAGCGGCATCGAGGATGGCCCTGCCCGACATGCCCGCCTCTCCGTGACGATTCCCTACTACGAGTTCCGCGAGATCCTCACCGTGCGCGAACGAGACCGCGCGCGCTTTCGCGGACTGGCCGACCTTCGCGGCCGCCGCGTGGCCACCCTCGGCGCAACCCTTGCGGCCGACATGCTCACCGAAGCGCAGTCGCGTTACGACATCATGCCGGTCCTCTATGAAGACGATGTACATCCGTACAGCGACCTACTGCTCGGCCGCGTGGACGCTGTGCTGCTCGACCAAGTGCTGGCGGAACGCGGCGTGCGTAGGAACGCCGGGCTCATCAACCAGGATGAACCCCTGGCCGTGGGGCACTACGTGGGGCTCCTCGCACAAGAACAGGCGCCGCTGCGCGACCGGATGAACGAGATCCTGCTTGCCGCGATGGGGGACGGCCGGCTGGAAATCATTTTTCGCCGCTGGAGCCTCTGGAATGATGATCAGCCTCGGCTGTACGCGCGCCTACTGGGAGGAAGAGCCGACAACATTGCCACAGTGAGTGTGTCCCCGCTTGGATCGCCTGAGACGCTGAGCAACTGGGCACTGACCGTCCGCTACTTCCCATCGCTTCTGAGCGCCGCACTGATCACGATCGTGCTTTCGTGCCTGTCGATGGCCCTGGCGGTTGTCATGGGCATACTGATCGCAAGCGGGCGTGTGTACGCGGCAGCGCCGCTTCGGATCGCGCTGACGGTCTACGTCGAAGTTGTTCGCGGGACGCCGCTGTTGCTGCAGCTCTTCGTGCTCTACTTTGGCCTCGCTGCCGTCGTTTCGCTTCCAGCCCTCGTGGCCGCGCTCCTCGGGCTCGGCCTGAACTATGCCGCCTATGAGAGCGAAATCTATCGAAGTGCGCTGGAGGCCGTGCCCAGAGGAGAGCTCGATGCCGCGCGCACGCTCGGCTTCTCTGAACGACAGATTCTCTTCCTCGTCCGCGGTCCCCAGGCATTTCGGCTGGCGCTTGCGCCGATGACGAATGACTTCGTGGCCCTACTCAAAGATAGCTCTCTCGTTTCCGTCATCACGGTGGTGGAGTTGACGAAGCAGACATCGATCTTCGCCGCAAATATCGGAAGCTGGCTCCTGCCTGGGATTCTCTGCGCTGGCATGTACCTGGCACTCTCGCTTCCATTGGCCCGGCTGGCCAGACGAATCGAACGGGGATGGCGACGCGAGTGAGGGTCGTCGCCGTAGAGAATGTTGACCTTCGGCGAGGAGGACGGCCGATCGTGACGGGCCTGACCTTCTCGGCGGATCGAGGTATCCTCGTCGCTTTGATGGGGCCGTCCGGCAGCGGTAAGACCACCGTCCTTCGCGCGATGGCTGGGCTCGAGCCGATCGACGCAGGCACGATAGAGATCGACGGAATTGTGCTGACGCACGGCGGCCTTCCCCGGGGTGCCAGGCGGCGCGAGCTGCATCGCCGCGTCGGCATGGTCTTTCAGTTCCATCACCTCTTTGCGCACATGGACGCGCTTAGAAACGTAACCCTGGCCCTTGTACACGTGTTGCATCAGGCGCAAAGTGAGGCGGAGTCGCGCGCCCGACAGCTGCTCAACGCGCTTGGCGTGGGCGCCCGCGCCCACGCGTTTCCACACGAGCTGTCGGGAGGCGAGGCTCAACGTGTGGCCATCGCCCGCGCGCTCGCGATGGAGCCCCCGCTGCTGCTGATGGACGAGCCGACGGCTTCCCTTGATCCCGCTCGTCGCAGTGAGCTGGCCGCCACGCTTCGGGCCCTTGCGTCCCAAGGGCGGACGATCGTCATCGCGACCCACGATACCGACTTCGCGCGCGCCTGCGCCGATCGCGTACTCGTGCTCGACGGTGGCCGCATCGTGCGCGAGGGACCGCCCGACGGATCCACCGGTAAGGTATTCTGAACGTCCGTATGACCCAGGCGAAAGTGAACACGGACGCGCTCTATGTGGAGCGCGATACCGATCGAATGATCCGGCATCGCAACAAGCTTCACTATCGTTTCAACCACTGGCCGATCTGGATCTTCGTCTTCTTCATCGCGCCGGGGCCGCTGACGTTCGATCTATTCGAGCGCGGCTTCGACCGGCGCATGGTGCTGTGGCTCGGCTTCGTGCTCCTTGCCACGGGTATCGCGGGCCTTCGGGGACGATTGCCGGGCTGCGAGCCGGCCCCGTACATCATCCGGTTCACGGAAGACCGACCGAACCCGTTGTACCGTCGTATCTGCTATACGACCGCCTGGGGGGAGGTGGTGGCGTTCGCGGCGCTGAACATCGCCGGGCTCGTCTGGGCGGTGGTCGCAGGCGAGTGGCGGATGCGCCAGATGTACGACATCGCGTACTTCCCGATTGCGGGCACAATGTGGGCGCTCGGCGCGTTCGGGTGGCTTCCCAGAGTGAAGCGGTCCACGCAGGGAGAAGGGCATGAGCGCCGATACTTCTACGGCTCCGTCTGGGCTGTGACCATTGCCCAGCCAGTGCTGTGGTTCCTCTGGAAGGTCGCGCCGGCAACGCGCACTGGCGACGCGATCAAGCTCGTCGTGTTTGTCGGTATTCTCGCGGCCGTTGGACAAATGTCGCGCCTTGGTTTGCTGCCCCGCACTCGTCCGATCGTGCCAGGGGAGCTCGCGGTGTCCGATTGAGCCTGAATCCCCCGTCCATCGACACTCTTATCTCGCCTGCGCTGAAGGATCTCCGCGAGTGCTGGTGGGACGATGAGTTCACTGAGTTCCTGACCGAGACCCTCAGGCCTCGACCCGGTAATCGCATTCTCGACGTCGGATGCGGTCCTGGCACTGCCGAAGTGAGTATCGGCAGGCTTCACCTGTCGCAGATCCGGCTTGTGGGAATCGACCTACGCGTAGACCGGGTCATTACCGCTCGTGCTGCCGCGGCGTCCCACAATTTGCGCGCCGCGTTCGCGGCCGCCGATGCCGGTCGCCTTCCGTTTGCCTCTGGCGTGTTCGACTCGACCTACTGCGTGGCGGTAATGCAGCACATCAGCGACGTGGATTCCGCGGTTGGAGAGTGTGCACGGGTGACACGCCCACATGGCCGTGTCGTGGTCGTTGAGCCCGATAACGCCGCGCGGTACGCATATTCTTCGAGTTCGGCGGGCATGAAAGCCTTTGCAACGGCCGCGAGCTTCTTCACCGCGCTTGCCGACGTGCGTGGCGATGCAACCGACGCGAGCATCGGACCGAAGCTGCCGACACTGTTCGCGCGCCATGGCATCGAGCCGGACTACGTTCGACTGTTTCCCGTTTCTCACGTCAGGATCGGCGCACCAGAATCCGAAGTGTGGGCAGCAAGGCGCGCGGTGGTTGAGCGTGCGCTGGAGTTCAATCTCACGGAAGACCCCACTGATAGAACTAGTCTTCTCGAGCGCGGAGCGGCCCATCTGGCAGCGCTCGCGGCTTACGAGGCCGATGCGCGTACGTCCGGTCCTTCGTTCGTCGAGATTCAGAACACGATGCTCTTTGCGACTGTCGGGCAGAGAATTCCCTGACGTGGTCAGGGTCAAAGGTCAGGGGCCAGGGGCTGCACAGCCCGAAGGACACGAGGGCTGGGACGACTACGCCCCATTCTATGATTGGGAGAACGCGCGCACTCTGGGGCGCCGCGACGTGCCGTTCTGGCGCAACTTGGCATGTCATGCCGGAGGGCCTGTCCTCGAACTGGGTTGTGGCACAGGCCGCCTGGCCGTTCCGCTCGGTCGAGCCGGAGTTCCGCTGGTCGGCATCGATCGGTCCGAGCCTATGCTGGCGCGTGCCCGCCAGCGCGTAAAGCGCGCTCACCTTGGCTCGACCGTCCGCCTCGTGCGGGGAGATATCCGTCTACTGCCATTCCGGTCTCAGGGCGTGCCTCGCCCGCGTTCGAGGAGCAGGGCCGAGACGAGGGGCGAAGGTGGGTTCTCGATGGTCATGGCGCCGTACGGCGTGCTGCAGTCGCTCCTCCGGGAGCGAGACCTGTCGCAGACTCTTTCGGCGGTACATGAGGTCCTGAACCCGGGTGGGATCTTCGGTTTGGAACTCGTGGCAGACCTGCCGTCCTGGGAGGAGTATCGCAAGCGGGTGAGCCTCACCGGCTGGCGGGCGAAGCGCGGCGGCGCCCGCGTGACGTTGGTCGAGACCGTCACGCAGGACCGCGCGCGTCACCTCACAATCTTCCACCAGGAATTCACCGAGCGGCGAGGCCGCCAGACAGACACGCGTCGATTTGCACTGACTTTCCGGACACTCTCCGTCCCCCAAATGGCGCGCCGCCTCGAGAAGGCGGGCTTCGCTGTTACAGCCTTGCTGGGCGACTACCAAGGCGGACCGTGGGACCCCAGGGCCGAAGTCTGGATGGTACTCGCCAAGAAGCCCTGATGGAACGATCTGCTAAGATGATGCGTCGATTTCCTCGTTTTTTCTGGAGTTTCACGCATGTCAGGCCATTCCAAGTGGCACACGATCAAGCATAAGAAGGGCGCGGCCGACGCAAAGCGCGGCAAGATCTTCACGCGCATCATCAAGGAATTGTCGGTGGCCGCGCGTAGCGGCGGCGGCGATGTGGACATGAACCCCCGCCTCAGGACCATCGTGGCGGAAGCCAAGGCGAACAACATGCCACGCGAGAACATTGAGCGCGCTATCCGTCGCGGCACCGGCGAAGAGCCGGGTGTCAGCTACGAAGAGATCATGTACGAAGCCTACGGTCCAGGCGGCGTCGCCATGCTCATCTCGACGCTGACAGACAACAAGAACCGCACGGTCGGCGAGGTTCGCTTCCTCCTGGGCAAGATGAACGGAAACCTCGCCGCCGAGAACAGCGTGGCGTGGATGTTTACCAGGAAGGGCCAGGTCATCGTTGAGCGCGGCAAGATCGACGAGGAGAAGCTCCTCGCCGTCGCGCTCGACGCTGGCGCCGACGACGTGAACGACGACGAGAGCGGGTTTGAGATCGTCTGCGCCCCGGAAAACTTCGAATTGGTGCGTGATGCCGTGAAGGGGATTGGTATTGAACCGGCCAGCGCCGCGGTCGCAATGATCCCACAGAATTACGTCAAGCTCGTGGGCAAGGAAGCGCAGCAAATGATGAAGCTGATGGACGCACTCGATGACCTCGACGACGTGCAGAACGTCTGGGCGAACTTCGACATCGAAGAGAAGGAGATCGAGGCCTCGCTCGCGTGAGAATTTTCGGCATCGACCCGGGCTCTGAGCGCACCGGCTACGGTTGTGTGGAGACCGACGGTCGCCGGCATCAGCTCGTGACCTGCGGAGCTATTGCGGCCCAGGCCGGCGATGATTTTCCAGGGCGTCTTGCGCACATCCACCGAGAGCTCTCGTCTTTGCTGGCGTCCTGTAAGCCCGACTGTGTCGCCATCGAAAATCTGTTTCACGCGAAGAACGTTCGTAGCGCGTTGAAGCTGGGGCATGCTCGCGGCGTGGCCATGCTCGCGGCGGTACAGGCCGGCTGCCCGGTAGCCGAGTACACGCCGGCGGAGATCAAGCGCGCTGTCGTCGGTTACGGCCGCGCCGAGAAACACCAGGTGGGGCAGATGGTGAAGCTCCTGCTTGGCCTCGATGCGGCGCCGTCACCTCACGACGCCGCTGATGCGCTGGCGGTAGCGATCTGCCACATGCACTCCGCGCCTCCAACCGCGCTGACCGATCTGACCACGAAGGCCGACCTAAAGGTCGGCCTCTACGCTAGCAAGGGCCGGGACACCCTCGTAGAGGCGGACCTTCAGGTCCGCCTGCAGAAGTCTTGGCGGCAGTATCGCCCGCCCACTACGGGATGATCGGATTCCTCCGCGGCCGCGTGCTCGACAAGCAGCCGAACCAGGTCATCGTGGATGTGCAGGGGGTCGGATACGAGGTCCACGTGCCGCTGTCCACCTATTACGAAGTCGGCGACATCGGCGCGGATGTTGCGCTCAGGATCCACACGCACGTGCGCGAGGAGGCGTTGCAGCTGTACGGCTTCCTGACCTGGCTCGAGCAGCAACTGTTCGAGCGGCTGATCGGCATCAGCGGGATCGGGCCGAAGCTGGCCGTGGCAGTACTCTCAGGGATCGAAGCGCGGGAACTCGTGACGGCGGTGCAGCGTGCTGACGTTGCAAGGTTGACGCGTGTACCCGGCATCGGGCGCAAGACGGCGGAGCGCATGGTCCTCGAACTGAAGGATCGCCTAGCGCATCTGGCCGTGCCTGCGGACGAAGCGCCGACGGTGACACAGGGCAATCGCCTACGTGACGACCTGCTCTCCGCACTGCAGAACTTGGGCTATCATCGCCCGCTGGCCGAGCAGGCCGTGGATGCGACGCTCAGCTCGAACGGCGATGCCGCCTCCGCTCACGCTACCTTCGAGCAGGCACTGCGCAGCGCACTTCGGGAGCTGACTCGGTGAGCGAGCCGCGCGTCACTGCGGGCGCTCCAGCGGTCGATGAGGTGCAGTACGAGGCGGGCCTTCGGCCGCGTTCGCTGGCCGACTACATCGGCCAGGACCGCGTGCGCGACAATCTCGACGTATCGATTGCGGCGGCCCGCGGACGGAGTGAGGCGCTCGATCACGTGCTGCTCTACGGGCCGCCGGGCCTTGGCAAGACGACTCTGGCGTACGTCATCGGCAACGAGATGGGCGTACCGGTACGTGCCACGGCAGGGCCAGTGATCGAGAAGGCCGGAGACCTCGTGGCCATGCTGACCAATCTCCAGCCGAACGAAGTGCTCTTCATCGACGAGATCCACCGGCTCGCCCCCGCGATCGAAGAGATCCTCTATCCGGCCATGGAGGATTACGAGTGCGATATCGTCATCGGGCAGGGCCCGAGCGCGCGATCAATCAAGGTGCCGCTGCAGAAGTTCACGCTGATTGGCGCCACTACACGCGCAGGACTCTTGACGTCCCCGCTGCGCGCGCGATTCGGGATCGTCCATCGTCTCGATTTCTACGCTGAGGCAGACATCGAGGAGATCGTCCGTCGCTCCGCTCGGATCCTGGGAGTGGAGATCGAGGGCGATGCGGCCGGGGAAGTGGCACGGCGCTCGCGCGGTACACCGCGCATCGCGAACCGGCTGCTGCGACGCGTTCGGGACTTTGCGCAAGTGCGCGCCGATGGCCGAATTACGCTCGACGTGGCGCACGCGGCCATGCGACTCCTCGAGGTGGACGATCAGGGGTTTGACGAAGTGGACCGCAAACTGCTGCGGACGATCATCGACAAGTTCAGCGGAGGGCCGGTGGGGGTGAACAGCCTCGCCGCCGCCATCAGCGAGGAGAAGGACGCCATCGAGGACATCTACGAGCCGTTTCTGATTCAGGCCGGCTTCCTCGACCGGACGCCGCGCGGCCGCGTTGTCACCGCACGCGCGTACGAGTATTTCGGGCTCACCGCCCCACGGAAGGATTCGCAACTGTGGTAACTGCCGCCCAGGCGCCGCGCACGCTGCGCCGCGCCCGTATTACGAGTCTCGCCACCTACGTGCCGCCGCGGCTGCTCACTAACGCAGACCTCGAGAAACTGGTGGACACCAACGATGAGTGGATTCTGCAGCGCACGGGTATTCGGGAACGTCACGTCGTGGACCCGGGCGTGGCCACCTCGGACCTCGCGAAGGAGGCATCGCTCGCGGCAATCGCGCGCGCAGGGCTGACGCCGGCCGACATCGACTTCATCGTCGTGGGTACGACGACGCCCGATATGGCGTTCCCCAGCACGGCGTGCCTGCTGCAGGCGAAGATAGGCGCGACCCATGCGTGGGGGTATGACTTGTCGGCCGCCTGCTCTGGCTTCACGTATGGATTGACCACCGCAGCCCAGATAGTGGCTGCTGGTGGCAGTCAGCGCGCGCTGGTCGTGGGCGCTGACGTGATGTCCAGCATCATCGACTACACCGATCGCACGACGTGCGTGCTGTTCGGTGACGGCGCGGGTGCGGTGGTGGTCGAGGCCAGCGACGATCCGGAGATCGGCATCATCGACTTCGAGAACTATGTGGACGGCCATGGCGGACATGCGCTGCGCATGCCGGGTGGCGGCAGTCTTCATCCGGCGTCGCACAAGACAATCGACGAGCGGCTGCATTACGTGAAGCAGGACGGCGCCGCAGTCTTCAAGTTTGCGGTACGCAACACCGAGGAGGTGTGTCGTCGCCTGCTCGAGCGAAACAACCTCGACGGCAGGGACGTGGATCTCTTCGTTTCTCATCAGGCGAACCGTCGCATCATCAAGTCGGCCGCGGAGAAGCTGGGGTTGGGCGAGGAGAAGGTCGTCATCAACATCGAACGATTCGGCAATACCACGGCCGGAACGATCCCGCTGGCCCTCAACGACGCCGTCAACGATGGCCGCTTGAAGCGCGGCGACCTCTTGCTGATCGCCTCCGTGGGAGCTGGGTTCACGGTGGGCGCGCTCCTGATGCGATGGGGTCTCAAGGAAACGCCGTAGCAATTCAGCAAGCCCGACGCTTGGCCGCCGGCCGCGGCTGGACGGATCCAGGTCACTATCTCGAATGAACGTCGGGATGAACGTAGCCGACTTCGATTTCCATCTGCCTGAAGCTCTCATCGCGCAGGAGCCGTCAGACGAGCGCGGCGGGTCGCGCCTGCTCGTGCTGCACCGCGCTACTGGAATCGTGGAACACACGTCATTCTCGAGTCTTGCGTCTTGGATGAGGCAAGGCGATCTGCTCGTCGTGAATAACACGCGCGTATTTTCCGCGCGGCTCCTCGGCGAGCGCGTGCCGAGCGGCGGCGCGGTGGAATGCCTGTTGTTGAGCCAGGTTGCGGACCCTGCAGTCTCGGGTTTACCGGCTTCCACGATCCCAAGTCATTGCTGGGAGGCGCTCGTGCACCCTGGCCAGAAGCTGAAACCGGGTGCGCGAGTTCGGTTTGAACGCAATGGAGTCGTGTTGCACGGCGAGCTGCTCGCCCGGCACTTCCACGGCCGCCGCACCATCCGGCTTTGGACTGACGCCGGGGCTGACGTAGAGGAGGCGATTGATCGGATCGGCCACATGCCGCTTCCGCCCTACATCAAGCGTCATGATCGGGAGACCGACCGAGATCGGTACCAGACCGTCTACGCACGTGAGAAGGGCTCGGTGGCCGCGCCCACGGCGGGACTCCACTTCACGCAGTCGATTCTCGAAGAGCTCGCTGCGCTGGGTGTTGAAAGAACCGAGGTCACGCTCCACGTCGGCTATGGCACGTTCAAGCCGGTGCGCGTCGATCGCGTCGAGGATCATGTCGTCGATCCCGAAAGGTTCACCGTGTCCATCGAGGCCGCTGCGGCGCTGACACGTGCGCGGCATGAGGGCCGCCGGATCATCGCCGTCGGCACCACGACCGTCCGGGCGCTGGAATCGCTGCAGGTTGGAGGACGTGGGGAAGTCGTGCCGGGTCACGGCGAGACACAGGTCTTCATCAGTCCAGGCCACCGCTTCCGTCTGGTGGATGGCATGATCACGAACTTCCACCTGCCGAAGTCTTCACTGCTGATGCTTGTCTCGGCGCTGGCGGGACGCGACCGGGTGCTTGCCGCGTATCGCGAAGCCGTCGCCGGAGGCTACCGGTTCTACAGCTATGGCGACGCGATGCTGATCACGTGAACGGATGAAGTGGGAGACAACCGCACTGCGCGAGCCGACATCGCCTGTGCCGTGGGCAAGACCCGGCCACAAGGGGCCTTCTAATAACGGATGCGAGTCGTGCTCAGATCGGCATCCGTCATCTTTTCGAGGTCGAACGTGGCCCACCTGATGTCGGCTTCGCCGAGGTCCGCACCGGTGAAGACGGTGCCCGTCAGATCCGCATCGCAGAAGATGACACGCTTCAGGTTGGATCCGTTGAACGCGGCGTCACGGAGATTCGTTCCTTGAAGATCTCCAGCACGCAGGGTTACGCCGCGAAGGGTGGCACCTTCAAGGTTTGCCATTCGCACGTTTGCGTGTTCCATCCTGGCACCATCGAAGCAGGCGCCAGCCAGATTGCAGTGTTCGAGACGCGATCGACGAAGATCGGCGTTCGAGAAGTTGGCGTTGGACAGATCGCTCCAGGAGAGATCTGTTTCAAAGAGGACCGCACGGCTGAAATCGGCGCCGGCGAGGTTCCTATGCCGAAGATCGACCCCAGTCAGGACGACCTCGTCGTCCTGATGCTCGGCTCTGAATTGATTGAACGCTGCGACCGATTCGCTGAGCAGAGCTGCGAAATCGGTGGCCGCGGTCATTTCAAGCGAGGGACAGCAAGGCCCGTTTTACAACGGCCTGCGTCAAGGGGATCTTGTACGCGTTCTTGCTCAACGGCCGGGCACCGTCAACGGCGGCTAGTCCGGCGGCTGTGGCCGAGGCTTCATCCAGAGTCTTCCCCTTCAATGCCGCCTCGGCCTTTACGGCGCGATACGGGACAGGGGCGACACCGCCAAGCACGATCCGCGCATCCTGCACGACACCGTCCTTCAGCGTGACCATGGCGGCAACGCTGCAGAGCGCAAAGTCCCAAACCTCCCGGACCATCTCCTTGACATAGATGGCCTTTGATCCGGCAGGGGCGTTCGGCACGTCGATCTCCGCGAGGATCTCATTTGGTAGAAGGACGTTCTCACGACGTACGTTCTCGCGAGGGGTGACGAAGAACTTGTCCAAGGGCACCGTGCGCTCGCCGGTGCCACTCACAATTCTGGCGCTCGCACCGAGCGCCACAAGCGCCGGCGCTGAATCCGAAGGGTGGACGATGAACGAAGGCCCGCCCAGGAGGATCGCGTGTTGGTCGTTTTCCCCGATCGCCGAGAAGCACGCGTTGCCGCCATGCTTGTAGCAGGGATAGTTGTTCCGGTAATACCAGCAGCGCGGCCGCTGACAGAGGTTGCCCCCGAGTGTGCCCATGTTGCGGATCTGAAGCGTGCCGATCTTTCCCGCCGCCATCGCCAGAAGCGGGGCCTGCTTCTGGACAACCGGGCTTTCCACGATGTCGGAGAGCAGCGTCGACGCGCCAATGCGAAGGGATCCGGTGCCTTGTCGAATCCCCTGGAGTTCCTTCAGATGCTTGATGTGCACCAGGCGTTCTGGCGCCAGCAAGTTGTCTTTCATCTCGCCGCCGTAGATATCCGTCCCGCCGGCCATGATCGCGATCTTGCCGTGCTCCTTGCCCAGTTGGGCAGTCGCTTCCTTGAGAGTCGCGGGCCGGCTGTAGCTGAAGTTTTCCATCGTCGTCTCCCTGCCTGCGGGCAGACTAGGCTGTGCGGCCCGGGGTTGTTTGCTGTTCGGACAGCGCCTTTAGGATGTCTGCGCGGGTGAAGGGCACCTCACGCAGGCGTATACCCGCTGCATTGAAAATCGCATTGGCGATGGCGGCCATGCCAGGATGCGTGGGGTTCTCGCCGAGGCCTTTGGCGCCGTACGGCCCCAAGATGCTCTCGTTCTCCACCACGATTGCTTCGAGCATTCGAGGGTCGAAGTCCAAAGCTGTCGGCGGCTTCAGGTCAAGGAAATTGGCATTCAGGCACGCGCCCGTGCGGGGATCGAAGCGCATCTCTTCACCCTGGGTCAACGCAAGTCCCTGAATGGTGCCGCCTTCAAGCTGGTTCTCGACGATGGTGAGATTCATCGGACGCCCAAGGTCATGGGCCGCGATGTACTTCAGAACCTGAACTTTGCCCGTCTCTCGATCCACCTCCACCTCGGCGAAGTGGGCTCCCGACGTACGTTCGACGTCCATGCCGGTTTGTGGCTGGTTCGTGATCGAGGTGGCGACGATATTCCCCCGCCGCACCATGACGGCAGACAGCGCCACGTTGCGATCGGGCTGCCCTTTGACGCGAATCACACCATCCTGCATCTCCAGATCAGCCGGCGCCGCGTTGTTCAACATCGGCCCGGCCGCCGCAAGAATCTGTCGGAGACACTCTCTGGACGCCGCCTCAACGGCCCGCCCAGTGCCCTGCAGGGTGCGATTTCCGAAACTGCCCCCTTCGTACGGCGCCAATTCGGTATCGCCGGACACCGCCCGCACAGATGACACCGGGACTCCCATCGTCTCGGCGGCGATCATCGGCAGCGTGGTACGAGTGCCCGTGCCGATGTCGGTCGATGCGAAGAAGAGCACGACCGAGCCGTCTTTAAAGACCTTGATCGTCGTGCCGCCCTGCCCGCCGCCCCCGCCTCGCTCGGTGGCCGCTACTCCGATTCCACGCATCTTGGGGCCTGTCTGCCCCGCGCCTGGCGTCGCGTTCCGACGTGACCACTGAATGCGCGCAGCGCCTTCCTCGAGGCACTTGTCGAGCACCTGCGTCACGAGACGGCCGTCTTCGGTGCCGGCACCACCGCGGGCAATCGGATCACCCGTGCGCTTGATGTTCTTGAGACGGAACTCGAGCGGCTCCCATCCCATTTCGGTGGCGATCTCGTCGATCAGGGACTCGAGGCCAAAGCACTCCTGCGGATCCCCAACACCGCGCGTAGGTCCGGTGTTGGGAATGTTCGTGTGGACCCGGTACTGTTCCGTTCTGACATTCGGAATTCGATAGACGTGCGTGCAATGGTTTCCGAGGCCGCCCAATCGTGTGTGATACGCGCCGAGGTTCGTGATGCACCGTACGTCGAGCGAGTGAAGGCTCATGTCCTTCTTTACGCCCACCTTGGCGTAGAACTTGGTCTCGAACCTGGTGTTGGAATCGAGGATCTCTTCTTCCCGGGAGTATTGGAGCTTCACCGGCCGACGCGCTTTTCGCGCCAAGAGTGCAGTCAGCCCCTCGTCCATATGGTTCGCGCTCTTGGTGCCGAACCCGCTGCCGACATAGCTGGCAATCACCCGCACGTTGGCATCCGGGAGGTTGAACAGAGCGCAGAGATTGTCCTGATTTCTGCCAGGCGCCTGCGTGGACGCCCACAACGTCAGCCGATCCCCGTCCCACTGGGCGATAGCACAACGGGGCTCCAAGCTTCCGCTCCACATCGTCGGGCAGTGGTACATGCGCTCGATGACCTTGTCGGATTCGGTGAAACCCTTCGCGACATCACCGCGCGTCAGGATACGAGCTTGCCCCTCCTGGTTCCCATCCTCGAAGAGCTTCGACGCCGTCGCCTTCATTGCCTCTTCGGGATCGATGACGAAGGGGAGCACCTCGTACTGAATGGCGATGAGTTTGAGCGCCTTCTCTGCGGTCTCCGCATCGACAGCCGCCACGCCGGCAACCGCTTCACCCCTGAAGCGCACGCGGTCGTTCAACACGTAGCCGCGATGACCCCACAGAGCCACCTTCGGCGCATCCTTGTAAGTGACGACCGCCTTGACGCCCGGCAACGCCTCCGCCTTGCTGGTATCAATGCTGACAATCCGCGCATGCGTTTGAGCGCTACGGAGCGCCCTTCCGACGAGCATGCCGGGAATATCGATGTCACCAACGTACTTTGCCCGCCCCGTCACACGCTCGACAGCGTCGAGGTTCGGAAGTCGCTTGCCGAGGACTTTGAGTGATCCGCCAGAGCGATTGGCTTGCTGACCCATGAACCTAACTCCTACGCCCGCGACAGGCGCGACGCCGTCATGACGGACTCGAGAATTTTCTTGTAGGCCGAACACCGGCAGAGATTGCCGCTCAGCGCCTGTCTGGCTTCGTCTTCGGTCGGTTGAGGGTTCCGATCGAGCAGCGCTTTCGTGCTCATGATCTGGCCGGATGTGCAGAAGCCGCACTGGAACCCGCTGTGTTCGACGAAGGCCTGCTGGATCGGGTGCAATGTGTCCCCTTTGGCCAGCCCTTCAATCGTGAGCACCTCGGTGCCCGCCGCGTCGACTGCAGGCACTGTGCAGGAGTACACGCTCCTACCGTTTACGTGGACCGTGCATGCCCCACACTGCATGCGATCACAGCCCACCTTGGTGCCGGTCAGATGAAGCTCTTCGCGCAGCAACGTCGCGAGGGTGGTGGTGTTGGGGACATCGACCCTATAGGCCACACCGTTGACCTTCAATTCGATCTTGGAACGGCGCGGATCGAGATCGGTCGCTTCGGGAGCACGATCGGCGCCTTCGGCGGGACCAAGAGGAATGAGGGTTGATGAGAGCGCTCCCGTTGCAAGAGCGCCACCTTTCAGGAACGCACGTCGGGAAACTGAAAGTTTTTCCCGATCATCATTAGCCACGGTACACCCCCAACGGTCTTCCGAGTAACCAGTCCTGCGCGCGCGGCATCTCGAACACCGAAATTGAGCTAACTAGAGACATTTCAATATAAGCGAGAGGAGTCCATCGGTCAAACGAAAACTCTGATCTGAAAAACGTGCGCCGTCGAGCTCAAGGCGCCGTGCTCCGCGGTAGCCAGCAGGGCCGATTATGGCTGGGTTCCTGCGGCTGTCAAGAGACATGACGGGGCAGAACAGCGCAGCCCTTCCCCCTGACCCCTTCCGCCTGTTACCGTCAGGCGCGCATGATCTTCCCCTACGACGAGTTCGACCTCTCAGGCATTAAGAGCTATCCCCTTGCGTCCCGCCACAGCAAGGCACGCGCGGAGGATTTTGCGCGGCCGGTCGTGAGAGGCACCACCTTCAAGACATGGTTTGACTCCCTTCCTTCCATCTTGGGTGCAGCCGACCTTCATCGGGTCGTGAGCGCCATCGTGCTCGCAAGGAAGAACGGCCGGGGTATCGTCTGGGGTGTCGGTGCCCACGTAATCAAGACTGGCGTCTCGCCCGTGCTCATCGACCTCATGCATCGGGGCTACGTCTCCGCGCTTGCGATGAACGGTGCCGGGCTTATTCATGACTTCGAGATTGCGCTGGCAGGCGCTACCTCCGAGGACGTGGACGAAGCGCTCGGGCCCGGCCGTTTCGGCATGGCCCAGGAAACTGGCACGCTGCTCAACGAAGCGATTCGCCGTGGCCACGAGCAGGGCAAGGGCCTTGGTCAGGCGGTGGCCGCATACCTCGCGGAGTTGAAGCCGGCGCACGCGGATCGCAGTTTGGCTGTGACGGCCCACCGGCTTGGCATCCCGTTGACTGTGCACGTGGCGATGGGTACCGACATCATCCACATGCACCCGGCAGCGTCGGGCGCCGCGATCGGCGCTACGAGCCTCCGTGACTTTCGCTATTTCACCGCGTCTGTCGCGCGCCTGGAGCGAGGCGTGTATCTCAATTGCGGATCGGCAGTCGTTCTTCCCGAGGTCTTTCTCAAGGCCGTGGCGCTTGCCCGCAACCATGGAGCACCGCTTGACGGCCTGACCACCGTGAACATCGATTTCCTGCGCATGTATCGCCCGCAGATCAACGTCGTCACCCGCCCGGTGGCAGGGACCGATGGTGTCGGGATCTCACTTGTCGGCCACCACGAGGTGCTGATTCCGCTCATCGCCGCAGCGGTGCTCGATGCCGAATGAGCGTAAAGCCTGTTATAGAATCATGGATTCGTGCCGGGGT
This sequence comes from Acidobacteriota bacterium, assembly GCA_021731165.1. Lineage (GTDB taxonomy): Bacteria > Acidobacteriota > Vicinamibacteria > Vicinamibacterales > UBA2999 > JAKFXY01. The sequence goes on from JAKFXY010000017.1 coordinate 18,484, forward strand.
AGCTCAGCCGGTTAGAGCACGCGTCTCATAAGCGCGGGGTCGGCAGTTCGAGTCTGCCCTCCGGCACCAATCAAAGATCCCACGCTCCAGATCCCAAGTCCCAAGCTCTAAATCGGCTTGGCATTTCTTGGGACCTGGAACCTGGGATCTGGGATCTGGGATTTTGTCTGCCATCCATCAGAAGGTCCGCAGGACCCTGCTCCGCCATGCGCTCCTTCCCCCTGGCAGCCATGTCCTGGTCGGGGTATCCGGCGGGTGCGACTCAGTTGCCTTGGCTCTCCTATTACTAGAGCTATCCGAATACGGAGGATTCACCATCGCAGGTCTGGCGCACTTGAACCACCGGCTACGGCCCGCCGCGGATACCGATGAAGTATTTTGCCGAGAGCTTGGGAAGCGGCTTGGGGTCGTGGTCGCCACGGAAGCCGTCGACGTTCCGGTCTCGGCCTCTGCCAGCGGGCTGTCAATCGAGGATGCCGCCCGAAGAATCCGCTACGAGTTTCTGGAACGAACCGCGGCGGCCCTTGGCGCTGATCGTGTGGCCGTCGGCCACACTCAGGACGATCAGGCCGAAACGTTTCTCATGAAGCTCATGCGGGGGGCTGGGCTCACAGGCCTGGCCGGAATCTACCCGCGGCGCGGCATCGTGGTCCGCCCCCTGCTCGACGTGTCGCGGGCCGAGCTGCGCGTGTACCTCAGCGACCAGGGCCAAACCTGGGTCGAGGACGAAACGAATGCGGATCTCGACAACCCCCGGAACCGGATTCGCCATCGCGTACTGCCTGAGCTCGATCGGGCGCTGGGCGGATCAGCCAGACCGGCAATGGCCAGAAGCGCGGCTCTGGCGCGGGAGGACGGGCAGTGGCTCAACGAGCTTGCCGACGAGCGCTACGAGACCCTCGTGACGCAGACGCTGGACGGCCTGGAGCTGGATGCGGCAGCCCTGGCAGCCACCCCAACCCCGTTGCGGCGCCGTGTGCTGCTTCGGGCCCTAAGGCAGGTTGCCGGGGGACGCGAGGTGACCCTCGAGCACGTCGAGGCCGCCATGTCCGTGCTGGCAGGTGGCAGCGGGCCAGTGGATGTCCCGGGAGGTCGCGTGGAACTTCGGCGCGGAAAGGTGGTCTTAGTAGGGAAGGCACCTTCAAAGTGATACCCTGTGCCCTTATCCCTTTTCGGAGGCCGGTGTGAATTCTACGCTGAAAAGTCTGGTCTTCTGGATGGTCCTCGTGATTGTCGGAGGACTGGTCTGGAATTTTTCCACCCGCTTCCAGGCCAGTCAGAAACCCGAGACGTTCAGCGAGTTCATGGCCAAGGTGGATTCGGGCCAGGTGGCCCGTGTCACGATCACTGGTAACGAGATCGCCTACGTTTCAAAGTCCAACGACAACTTCCGGACCTACGCCCCTCCCCAATACGAAGGGCTGGCGAACAGGCTGATCGAGCGCGGCGTCGTCGTGGCCGCTCGGGAGCCGACGGCCAACCCGTGGGCCACGCTTCTCTATTCGTGGGCGCCCATCCTGCTGATGATCGGGTTCTGGATCTTCTTCATGCGCCAGATGCAGAGCGGGGGCAACAAGGCGCTCTCGTTCGGCAAGAGCAAGGCGAAGCTCTCCTCGAGCGCGCAGAAGAAGGTCACGTTCAGGGACGTCGCGGGCGTTGACGAGGCCAAGGACGAGCTCCAGGAAATAATTGAGTTCCTGCGCGAGCCGCAGAAGTTTCAGAAGCTGGGTGGGCGCATTCCGAAGGGTGTCCTGCTGATGGGCGCTCCAGGAACAGGGAAGACCCTTCTGGCCCGCGCGGTGGCTGGTGAGGCCAACGTGCCGTTCTTCTCAATCAGCGGCTCGGACTTTGTCGAAATGTTCGTCGGTGTCGGCGCGTCGCGCGTCCGCGACCTCTTCGAGCAGGGCAAGAAGAACGCCCCCTGCATCGTCTTCATCGACGAGATTGATGCCGTGGGACGCCATCGCGGCGCCGGCCTTGGCGGCGGTCACGACGAGCGGGAGCAGACACTGAACCAGCTCCTCGTCGAGATGGACGGTTTCGAATCGAACGAAGGCGTGATTCTCGTGGCCGCCACCAACCGCCCGGATGTGCTGGACCCGGCGCTGCTGCGCCCCGGTCGCTTCGACCGTCGCATCGTGGTGAATCGCCCAGACGTGAAGGGGCGCGAAGGCATTCTCGCCGTTCACACCAAGAGAATCCCGTTGGCTGACGATGTGGATGTGGCGGTGCTCGCGCGGGGTACCGCGGGCTTCTCAGGCGCCGACCTGGCGAATCTCGTGAACGAAGCGGCGCTTGCCGCCGCGCGTTTCAACGGGAAGGTCGTCAAGATGGGGGACTTCGAGTTCGCCAAGGACAAAGTGCTCATGGGCGCCGAGCGGCGCTCGATGATCATCAGCGAGAACGAAAAGCGGATCACCGCGATCCACGAAGCGGGTCACGCGCTGGTTGCCGTGTCACTGCCGAACGCGGATCCGATCCACAAAGTCACGATTATCCCGCGCGGCATGGCGCTCGGTCTCACGCAGCAGCTCCCGATCGACGAGAAGCACAACTACTCGCGCGATTATCTGGAGGACCAGCTCGCGATTTTGCTCGGCGGCCGCATTGCCGAGGAGATCACGACGCACAACGTCACGACCGGAGCGGGCAACGACCTCGAACGTGTCACGGATCTGGCGCGGAAGATGGTCTGCGAGTGGGGTATGAGTGATGCGATGGGACCGCTCACTTTCGGCAAGAAAGAGGAGCAGATTTTCCTCGGCCGCGAGATCTCCCAGCACCAGGACTACAGTGAGGAAACGGCCCGTCGTATCGATCAGGAAGTAAAGAAGTTCGTGACCGTCGCCTACGGACGCGCCAACGCGATCCTCGTGGAGCACCAGAAGACGCTGATGGAAATGGCCGAGGCGTTGCTCGTCCACGAAACGCTCGACGCGGAACAGATCGCACGCGTCGTGAAGGGGCTGGCGCTCGACGATCCGGCGCCGGCGGCGTCCGGCTCGACGCCCGTCGCGCAGCGCGAACCCAGGGTCGCCAAGGAGCGGCCGGCGATTGTCCCACCGCTGCCGCCTCGTCAAGTGACTCAGGAATAGGTCAAAGAGTTCGTTACCCGTCCCGCCCCCGTGCACTCCCGCCGTCGATTTACCCTGGCGCTCCCGGGCGGGCTGAGCCTGGCACTCGGTGAACGTACCTTGGTGATGGGCGTGATCAACGTCACGCCCGACTCCTTTTCTGACGGCGGTGCGTGCTTCGATCCAGCACATGCGATAGAAGCCGGTGTGCGCATGGCGGACGAGGGCGCCGACCTGCTCGATATCGGCGGCGAATCCACTAGGCCGGGCGCCGAGCCGCTATCCCCGGATGAGGAGCGCCGACGTGTGCTGCCTGTCATCGAAGGCCTTCTGTCCCGGGTGACCGTCCCTCTGTCCATCGATACCTACAAGGCGTCCACGGCAGAAGCGGCGCTGGCGGCCGGCGCCGCGATGGTCAACGACGTCAGCGGTCTCCGATACGAACCAGATCTGGCGGGCATCGTCGCGCGGGCGGGTGCGGCGATCGTGCTGATGCACACACGTGGACGATCGAAGGACATGTACCGTCAAGCGTCGTACCACGAAGTGGTAGACGAGGTGCTTGACGAGCTGCGGGAAAGTATTGCCTTCGCCACGGGAGCCGGCATTCGGAAGGAGGCGATCGTCGTCGATCCGGGGCTTGGGTTTGCGAAGGAGGCGGCCCACAGCTACGAGGTGCTCGCGCGCCTCGGCGAGTTCAGCGAACTCGGCCGGCCCGTTCTCGCCGGCCCGTCCCGGAAGTCGTTTCTCGCAAGGCCGCTCGGAAAAGACGTGCCGCCCGCCGGACGTGACTGGGCGACGGCGGGCGCGGTGGCGGCGGCTGTCCTTGCCGGCGCACATATCGTCCGCGTCCACGCCGTGGCCGAGATGATTCAGGTGGTCCGCGTCAGCGACGAGATTCGGCGCTATCATCGCGCGGACTGATGGATCTGCTGTCCGAACTCCTCCGGCGGCCGTCGGACGTGGTGGATATCGCCTGGTGGGACGTCCTCGACATCGCACTCGTCTCCATCCTCATCTACGAGTTGCTGCTGCTCATCCGCGGTACGCGCGCGGTGCAGATGGCCCTGAGCGGCGGCTTCCTCGTGGGGCTGTACTTCGTGTCCCAGTGGCTTCAGCTCGAGACGGTGAACTGGATCATCCGCAACCTCGCGGGATACGTCGGCTTTGCGATCATCGTGCTGTTCCAATCGGACATCCGTCGCGCGTTGGCGCACTTCGGACGCGCTCCCGTCTTTCGCTACCTCGAACATCTGGAAGCCACCAACGAAGCCATCGAGGAGCTGGTCGTGTCGGTCACCAACCTCGCGGCACGTCGCACTGGCGCGCTCGTGGTGATTGAACGGCAGATCGGATTGCGCAACTACATCGAGGGGGGTATCCCGCTCGACGCGACGGTCACCAACGATCTGCTTGGAAGCATCTTTCAACCCGGATCGCCTCTTCATGACGGCGCGGTGATCATTCAGGGCGACCGCGTGGCGGCCGCGGCTTGCTTTCTCCCCCTGTCCGTGAATCCGTTGGTCAGCCGGAACCTCGGCACACGCCACAGGGCGGCGCTTGGCTTGACTGAAGAGAACGACGCCGTCGCGCTGGTGGTATCGGAGGAAACCGGGACGATTTCGCTAGCCCTCGGCGGCACGTTCGAGCGCGATCTCGAGCCGGACGCGCTGCGCGCGCGCCTCAAGGCGCTGCTAGGAGTGCGACGGGTGCGTGCGCCACGCGCCGAGCGGCAGGACGTGGAAGGCTGATGGCTGCTTCGCGCTTCCGTCGCCACTTGGGCCTCAAGGTCGTGTCAATCCTTCTGGCCGGCCTCTTCTGGCTCATCGTGTCCGGCGAACAGATAGTGGAGCGCGCGATCCGAGTTCCGCTCGAGTTCACGAACCTGCCCGCCGAGCTCGAGCTCATCGGCGATGCCCCAACGGTCGTTGACGTCCGGGTGCGCGGCTCATCTGGCGCACTCGGCAGAATTGGCGCAGGCGAGCTTGTGGCCGTCGTCAACCTGCAAGCGGCGCGTCCAGGCCGTCGCCTCTTTCACCTGACCGGAGACGACGTGCGCGCGCCGTTCGGGATTGAGGTGGTGCAGGTCACGCCCGGCAGCGTGTCGATGACATTCGAGCCTTCGTCCACGAAGATGGTGCCGGTCGTCCCGAATATTGAGGGCGATCCAGCGCCGGGGTTTGTCGTGGGGACCGTCACCGCCGAGCCGGCAGCCGTCGAGGTCATCGGGCCGGTCAGCGCGGTGGGGCGACTGGCTGAAGCCATCACGGAGACAGTGTCGGTGGCCGGGGCGTCGATGGATGTGAGTGAGTCGGTGATAGTCGGCGTGTCCGATCCGGCAGTACGCCTGCAGACGCCACAGAGCACACGGGTCACGGTGGTCGTGTCGCCCGTCCGTTAGGAGATGCATGAGTCGCTTGTTCGGTACTGATGGCGTTCGCGGCAAGGCAGGACAGCCGCCCCTCGATGCACAGACAATCAGGCGGCTGGGTGCGGCGCTCGCGCGCACGTTTCGGCATGGCGAAGCGCCGGTGCGTGTTCTCGCCGGCCGCGACACGCGCGAGTCGGGCGGTTGGATCGAGCGTGAGCTCGCCTTCGGCATGCGCAGCCAGGACGCGACCCTGACCAGCGCGGGCATCATGCCGACACCAGCCATTGCGTTCCTCACGCCGCGCATGGGCTACACGGCTGGCGTCGTGATTTCCGCTTCGCACAATCCTTTCGACGACAATGGCATCAAGGTGTTTTCCGGTGCCGGCGAGAAATTCACCGAGGCGCTCGAGCGGCGGGTGGAGGCAGCCATGGAGGATCGCTCATGGAGCCTGCCCCAGGGAGACGCCGGGCCGGTCGAGCAGGTGGACTACAGCACGGAGTACGTCGAGCATCTTCAGGGCATTCTGCCGGCGGGCGCCGGCAGCGGCATGCGGGTCGCGATCGATTGTGCCAACGGCGCCACCAGCACGATAGCGCCGCGGCTGTTCCACTCACTCGGATTCCAGGCGCGTTGCATCGGCTGCGAGCCCGACGGCCGCAATATCAACCTGCACTGCGGATCGACGGCCCCCGGCCAGCTCGCCAGGGTGGTTGTTGAGAACGGCTACCAGCTCGGCATCGCTTACGACGGCGACGGCGATCGCGCCATCTTCGTCGACGCCACCGGCAAGGTCGTGGACGGCGACGCCGTTATGCTGATGTGCGCCAAGCAGATGAAGGCGGAGGGCCGCCTCAAGGGCAATACGCTCGTGGCCACGGTCATGAGCAACATCGGCCTCGAGATTGCGCTCCGCGAAGCCGGGATAGAAATGTCCCGCACGGCGGTCGGGGACAAGTACGTCATGGAGGAGATGATGCGGCGCGACCTTTCGCTCGGGGGAGAACAGTCTGGCCACATCATTTTCTCGGAGTACTTGTTCACCGGTGACGGCCTCGCCACTTCGCTCAACGTGCTGCGAACGATGGTCGCCTCTGGCCGCGAGTTGGCCGACCTCGCGGCCGACCTCACGGCGTATCCGCAGATCCTCGTGAACGTGCGGGTGCCGCGCAAGGTCGATCTGGCCACCGTGCCGGCGATCGCTGACGTGATGTCTTCGGTTGAATTACGGCTGGCCGGCCACGGCCGCCTGCTGGTGCGTTATTCAGGAACCGAGCCGCTGCTTCGCGTCATGCTCGAAGGACGCGATCAGGCCGAGGTTGCGCTGTGGGCTGACGAGATTGTGGCCGCGGTCAAAGAGCATCTCGTGTAGGTCCCACACGGGGGATCTGGGACTTCTCGTGGTCAGACTGTCAGTGAACGTCAATAAGGTGGCGACCGTCAGGAACTCGCGTGGTGGTTCCAGTCCATCCGTTGTCGAGGCGGTGAAGGTCTGCGTGGACGCAGGGGCGCCCGGCATCACCGTGCATCCACGCGCGGACGCCCGGCACATCACGGAGACTGACGTCCGCGAGATCGCCGCACTGCTGGCGCCGATGCGGGGTCGCGTCGAATTCAACATCGAAGGCGATCCGAGGCCGGCGCTACTCGAGTTGGTACACGACGTGAAACCTGACCAGTGCACGTTGGTGCCCGTGCGGCCTGGTGAAGTCACCAGCCAGGCCGGCTGGCCGAGTACGACGCCTCGGGATTCGCTTGGCCGCGTCGTCCGAGCCCTCAAGGGAGTGAACGTCCGCGTGAGCCTGTTCGTCGATCCCGACGATGCGCCGATTCGCTGGGCGGCGGACCTAGGCGCCGATCGCGTTGAGCTGTACACGGAGCGGTACGCGCGGGCGTTCGAGCAGGGGGATGCGGCGGCGCGACAGTCGTTTGCCCGCTACTCGCACGCCGCGGAGTTGGCGCACGGCCTGGGTCTTGGCGTGAACGCCGGACACGATCTCGATCTCGACAACCTCGTGCTGTTCCGCCGTCTCCCACACCTTGCCGAGGTGTCGATCGGCCACGCGCTCGTCGGTCATGCGCTCTTCGTCGGTCTCGACGAGAGCGTGCGCGAGTACGTAGACCTGTTACGGGGATGATGGAACACGCCATCCGCGCGCGCACCGCAGCCTCGGCGTTGCTGGCTCTGGTCGCGATCATGACCTCCGGAGAACCGGCGCTCCTCGCAGCCGGCCGTGTCGTGAATTTCCGCACTTCTGACGGACGCATGGTGGCCGGCTTCCTTAATGAAGCCTCCCAGAAGCCGGCGCCGGCCGTGGTTCTTGTGCCCATGCTCGGTCGGTCGAAGGACGACTGGCAGGCGGTCGGCCAGCGCCTGGTCGATGCCAATATCACCTCGCTCGCGATCGACCTGCCAGGTCAGGAGATCCCCGCCGACGCCCTGACGCTGGCGGCTTGGAGCGAGGACGTTCGCGCGGCGCTCAACTTCCTCGAAGGACGTCCGGACGTGCGGGCCGGTTCGCTTGGGGTCGCGGGCGCGTCTTTGGGCGCGAGTCTCGCCGCCGTTGCGGCCGCCGCTGATGTGCGGATCCATTCACTGGCGCTGGTTTCCCCTTCTCTCGACTACCGGGGGCTCCGGATCGAGGCTGCCATGCGTCAGTATGGGTCGAGGCCTGCGCTGCTCGTGGCCAGTCGCCAGGATGCCTACGCCGCACGCTCGGTTCGTGACCTCGCCAAGGATGCGCCTGGCATTCGGGAAACGGAGTGGTCGGATACCGCCGCTCACGGCATGGGGCTGCTGACTCGGGAACCCGACCTCGTCGGGATCCTCGTCGAGTGGTTCCGGCGGACGCTCGGGTGAAATAAGATCGCGTCTGTCTTCATGAAAGCAGAATCCATCGTCTTTGCCATTGCTGGCATGTGCTTCGGCACCATCCTGGGGTGGGTGCTCGCCACCCAGCAGGCCTCCCCGCGAATCGCGTCCGCACCGGTGGCCGACTCCGCGCCGGCCGCCGCTGGCGCGCGCCAGCCGCCGCCGCTCGACGAAGCCCGCGTCCAGGGGCTCATGACAATCATCAAGAGCGACCCGAAGAACGCCGACGCGCTCGTACAGCTGGCAAACACGTATTTCGACGCCGAGCGCTACTCCGATGCGATCGCCTGGTACGAAAGCAGCCTGAAGCTCGATCCGAAGAACGTGGACGCGAGCACCGACCTCGGCGTGAGCTACTACTACTCGAGCCGCGCGGACGAGGCGCTCAAACAGTTCGACCATTCCCTGTCGCTCAACCCGAAGCACACCAAGACGCTGCTCAACCAGGGGATCGTGCTCGCTTTTGGCAAGCAGGATCTCGCCGGCGCGGAGACGGTGTGGCAGAAGATCGTGGACATGGCGCCAGACAGCGCCGAGGGCCAGGCAGCCAAACGAGGCCTCGAGGGGATTGCCGCATCGAGGGCCAAGGCCGCGCCGGCCGCGGGAAGCTAGTGGTACGGGCGCTACTCGTCCTGATTCTGCTGCTGCTCGTCGCGCGCGCGTTCTGGCGCGTGCTCGACGGAGTGATTGAAGCGGCGGGAGGTACGACCCGGCGCTCAGCGCGAACGCCAGCGCGCGGCATGAAGCTCATGCGCGATCCTGTGTGTGGCACCTTCGTCCCGCCAGGGACGTCAAGGTCACTCATGGCCGGCGGCACGATGCAGTATTTCTGCTCCGAGAAGTGTCTCGAGACGTATCGTGCGAGTCCGCATGTCTAGCAAACGGTGCGCGTGAGCCCATGAGCATCCGTACCGAAGAACAGCTCCGTGCAGACATTGTCGAAGCCGGCCGCCGCCTGTACGCGCGCGCCTATGTGGCCAGCAACGACGGCAACATCAGTGCCCGTATTGACGAGCGTCGCCTGATCACGACCCCGAAGAGCGTCTCGAAGGGGTTCATGACGCCGGACATGATGGTGATCGTGGACTATGACGGGAAAAAAGTGTCCGGGGAGCGAGACGCGTCTACCGAGCTGCCGATGCATCTTGAGGTGTACCGCAATCGGCCGGACGTCAACGCCGTGGTGCACGCCCATCCACCGATGGCGACAGGCTTCGCTGTGGCGGGTATTCCGTTGACGCGGGCGGTACTGGCAGAGGTCATCACCACGCTCGGGAGCATCCCGATTGCCGCGTACGGCACCCCGTCCACCGCGGAGTTGCCGGAGGCAGTTCGCAAGTACATCAAGGCTCACGATGCGATGCTGCTCGCCAACCACGGTGCCGTGACGTGCGGGCCGGATGTCATGGCCGCGTACTACAAGATGGAAACCGTGGAACACTTCGCCAGAATCAGTCTCGTGGCGAGGCAGCTCGGGGGTGAGCACCTGATCTCGCGTGAGGAAGTGGAGCGGTTGCAGGGACTTCGCGGCTTCTATGGCATCCCGGCTACGGCGCCGCTTTGCACCGATCCCGCCGACGTCCCTGCCGGCGACCAGGCACTTTGTCAGGTGCTCGAAGCGCCGGAGTCAGGCGATCGACTGGTGCCGGACGTGTCGGCGATGCTCCGGAAGGCGAGCAGGGACGGAGAAATTCGGCTAACATACGGCGAACTCACGGCTTTGATCGCCGATGCGATCAAGCACCTGAGAGATTGAGGTTCCAAAATGGGCGAGGCGCTGGGCATGATCGAGACCAAGGGGCTGGTCGCCATGATTGAGGCGGCTGATGCCATGGTCAAGGCCGCGAAGGTCACGCTGGTCGGTTGGGAAAAGATCGGCGCCGGCTACGTGACCGCCATCGTGCGCGGCGACGTCGCGGCGGTCAAGGCCGCAACCGACGCCGGTGCCGCGGCTGCGCGCCGCGTCGGCGAGCTCGTGTCGGTGCATGTCATTCCGCGGCCGCACGCCAGCCTCGAGGACGCGCTGCCGATCGGCAAGACGAACGCCGGCGCAAGAGCGTAGTCGGCCCCCCTGCCTGTTGATCGGAGGGCCTCGCCATGATCCTCGCCCGCATCGTCGGGACGGTTGTCGCCACACGGAAGGATTCGCGGCTGGTTAGCAGCAAGCTGCTCGTGGCGCGTCCGATGGATCCCCACGGAAAAGCGGAAGGTAGCTACCTCGTGGCCGTCGATACCGTGGACGCGGGTGTCGGAGAGACGGTGCTCATCGTCAGCGGCAGCTCGGCGCGGATGGCCTCCGGTTTGAAGGATTGCCCAGTGGATGCCGCGATCGTTGGCATCGTCGATCACGTGGAAGTCGCCGCCGGCGACTGAACCCGGGATCTTGAACCCAAACTCTGAACCATGCAATTGGCCCGTGTGGTCGGCGACGTCGTCATCACCAGAAAAGACGAGAACCTCGCCAGCCTGACGCTGCTCGTCATCCAGCCGATCGCGGCTGATGGGACCAACGCGGGACGAACGCTCGTCGCGGCCGATGCCATGGGCGCCGGCGTCGGCGAGACGGTATTCTTCGTCCGCGGCAAGGAAGCGAGCTTTCCGTTTTATCCTCAGGAGGCTCCGGTGGACGCTGGGATTGTCGGCATCGTGGACCACTATGATGTTGAGTAGGTGGCTGGGTTGCTCGGTGGCTGGGTTGTTCCAACCATCCAGCCATCCAACTGCCTAGTGACCCGAACGCCATGCAGATCGCCAGAGTCATCGGGACCGTGGTCGCGACCCAGAAACACCGCAAGTTTGAGGGGTCGAAGCTGCTGCTCGTGCAGCCGCTGACGCTCGACGACCAGCCGCGTGGAGCGGCGCTCCTGGCCATAGACGCGGTCGGCGCGGGTGTCCACGAAAAAGTGCTCGTCGTGATTGAGGGGCGTGCTGCGGGCGAGGCGCTGGGTAAGAAGGCGGCTCCCGTTGACGCGGCAATCATCGGCATCATCGACGAGGTGGACATTCCAGCATGACGGAACAAGAGCTGCGGGCGCTTGTACGCGATGCCATCGCCCGGCAGGCTGGGAACGCACGCGTGTCATCCTCTCTGGCCGTGGCCCCCTCCATCGTTCGTCAGCACCCCAGCCACGGCATGTTCTTGCTGCCAACCGGCTCGGATGCCGATGGTCCGTGCGTGATCGAGCCGGCCGTCCCGTGCAATCACTGCGGCTACTGCAAGTCGATGGGCCACTAGTTAGAGCGCTTTCCATCTCGACGTAGCCACGGAGGCACGGAGAGATCCTAGGAATAACCTCCGTGTCTCTGTGCCTCCGTGGCTCGTCGACATGAAATCGACGATAGGTGAGGGGGGAAGGTAGGCACAATGCGCCCGCAGGTCCTTGTCACGCGCAAGATCCCGGCATCAGTGATGGTGCGGCTTGAAACGGCCTGCGACGTTGATCGGCATGACGACGATACGCCGCTTTCGCCAGACGTGCTGCTGACGCGTGTCACCGGAAAACAGGCGATTCTGTCCATGTTGACCGATCAGATCGGTGCGCGCGTCATCGAAGCGGCCACCGATCTTCGGATCATTGCCAACATCGCCGTCGGGTACAACAATCTCGATCTCACCGCGGCGCGCGCGCGCGGCATCGTCGTCACCAACACTCCGGACGTGCTCACCGGCGCCACCGCCGACCTGACATGGGCGCTCATCCTCGCCATTACCAGACGCCTGGGCGAAGGTGAGCGAATGGTCCGCCGAAAGGGGTGGCCGGGCTGGGCCTTCGATCAGCTCCTCGGGATGGAGCTGCGCGGTCGGCAGCTCGGGATTGTCGGCTGGGGGCGCATCGGTCAAGCGGTCGCGGCCCGCGCCGAGCCGTTCGGCATGCACGTGGCTTACGCCGCGCGACCGCATCGTAGGGGCGGACCTTCAGGTCCGCCCTCGCCTTCAGGTCCGCCTGTCGCGGAGCCGATGCCGCTCGATCGCCTACTCTCGACCTCTGACGTCGTCTCGATGCACGTTCCGCTCACAGACGAGACGCGCCATCTGATTGACCAACCCGCGCTCGCGCGGATGAAGCGCGGTGCCTATCTGATCAACACGTCACGCGGACCGGTCGTCGATGAGGCCGCTCTGGTGTGGGCGCTGAAGAACAGACTGATTGCGGGCGCAGCGCTCGACGTCTACGAGGCGGAGCCGCGGATTCACCCGGATCTCTTCGACCTCGAGAACGTGTTGCTCGCGCCGCACCTCGGAAGCGCCACCACCGACGCGCGCACCGCGATGGCCGATCTGGCCGTACGAAACGTCATTGCCGTGCTCTCCGGCGCTCCGCCGCTCACGCCCGTTCCCTGACGTTCGACCACGAAGGCCCCCTGATGCGCAAACCATCTGTTCGCCGTGTCGAAGCGATCATGCGCGCGCTGGCTCGCGCGATCACGGGGCTCGAGCTGCCGGCCATTGAGAAGATCTCGGAGGCGCAGGCGGAGGATCCCTTTCAGATTCTGATTGCCACCGCGCTTTCAGCGCGCACGCAAGACGCCACCACGCACGCGGCCTCCACGCGCCTGTTCAAACGGGCCCGAACTCCTCGGACGTTGGCAACGCTTCCGGTGAAGGAAATCGAGCGATTGATCTACCCGGTGAGCTTCTACCGCAACAAGGCGCGGAACGTGAAGGCGTGCTGCGAGATGCTCGTGTCCCGGTTCGACGGGCGAGTGCCGCGCACGATGGAGGAACTGGTGATGCTGCCAGGGGTCGGCCGCAAGACCGCCAACCTCGTGCTCATCCTCGCCTTCAAGAGCCTTCACAACATCTGCGTCGATACTCACGTACACCGCATCAGCAACCGGCTTGGCTGGGTGGGGACCAGGCAGCCGGATGAAACGGAGGAGGCGCTGTACAAGGTGACAAGCCCTAAGTGGTGGCCCTATATCAATCTGTACCTGGTCACCTGGGGTCAGAACGTGTGCCGGCCGGTCTACCCGCGCTGCGGGGATTGCGTGATCGCCGGCCAATGTCCAAGAATTGGAGTGCGGCGCCAGGGTGCCTCCGTAGACCGCCGTCGTGAAGGTGAGGGAGATCGATGATGCGTCATGTGGTGAGTGGAGTCGTCGCGATGTTGCTGTCGGTGCCGCTGTCTGCGCAGGCGCCCGCGCCGAAGCCGGCCCCCGCGGCGCCGCGACCTGCGGCTGCCGCGCCGGCGTTGGCGAAGACATCACCTGGTGCCGGAGTGGTCATCGTGATCGAGCTCGCCAAGGGCACGGTGGAGATCGAGACGTATCCGGCTGACGCGCCGAAGACCGTCGAGCAGATTCTCGCGCTCGTGAAGCGGAACTTCTACAACGGTCAGCGCGTGCACCGAGTCGTCAAGGGGTTCGTTGTCCAGTTCGGCGATCCCCAGTCGCGCGACATGACCAAGAAGGATCGCTGGGGCACCGGCGGGAGCGGCCGGAGAATCGGCGTGGCGGAGATCACCAAGACCCGCACGCACAATCTCGGCGCCGTGGCGATGGCGCACTCAGGAGATCCGAAGGCCGCCGATAGTCAGATGTACATCGCACTCGCGCCCGTGCACCGTCTCGACGGCATGTATACGGTGTTCGGTCAGGTGATCTCGGGAATGGACGTGGTCCAGAAGATCGAAATCAACGACGTGATCAGGAGAGTCACCATCAAGGCCGCGGCGCCTGCAGGGAAGTAGCCAAAGGGATTGCTGACGGTCAACGAGATCTTCTACTCGGTCCAGGGCGAGTCTACCTATGCGGGCCGGCCGTGCGTATTCGTACGGCTGACCGCCTGCGACCTCCGCTGTTCCTGGTGCGACACGCCGTATGCGTTTCACGAAGGGCGGAAACGCTCTCTCGATGAGGTACTGGTCGAAGTGGATGCGTTCGGCTGCCCACTGGTCGAGGTGACCGGAGGCGAGCCGTTGCTCCAGGAGGAGGTCTATTCGCTCATGCAGCGGCTGCTCGAAGGTGGCCGCACGGTGCTGCTTGAAACCGGTGGACATCGAAGCACCGAGCGCGTGCCTGCGGCAGTCGTCACTGTCCTGGACGTGAAGTGCCCCGGCAGCGGCGAGTCACACCGGAACGACTGGACGAATCTCGTTCGGCTGCGTCCGCACGATGAGGTCAAGTTCGTGATCGCCGACCGCGTGGACTACGAGTACGCACGTGAGGTCATCGCCCGGCATCGGCTCGCCGACCGCGCGGCGGCAATTCATCTCTCGCCCGTCCATGCCGGGCTTCCGCCAAAGACGCTCTCAGAGTGGGTGCTTGCTGATCATTTGCCCGTTCGTGTCCAGCTCCAGCTTCACAAGTTCATCTGGGACGCACACACGCGAGGCGTGTGAAGGACGGCCTCCATGCCTGACGCCGTCGTGCTCCTGAGCGGAGGCCTTGATTCGTACACGGCCGCTGCCATGATGCGCGCCAACGGGTTCACGCTGTTCGCGCTCACCGTGCGCTACGGCCAACGGCACGTACGGGAACTCGAGGCAGCCAGGGCGGTTGCCGCCGCGCTCGCTGTGGCCAGGCACGTCGAGCTGGACGTCGATCTCTCCGTTTTCGGCGGATCGTCGTTGACCACAGAGGAACCGGTTCCGAAGGATAGGGCGATCATTCCCGACGAGATACCGTCCACGTACGTTCCGGCGCGTAACACCGTGTTCCTCTCACTCGCGCTCGGCTGGGCGGAGGTGCTCGGCGCGCACGATATCGTGATCGGCGTGAACGCGCTTGACTATTCGGGCTACCCGGATTGTCGTCCGGAGTTCATCGCCGCCTTTGAACGCCTGGCCTTGCTGGCCACGGCCGAGGGCGTCCAGGGCTATCGGTTCCGGATTCACGCCCCGCTGCAATCGATGACGAAAGCTGCAATCATTCGTACCGGGTTGTCATTACAGCTCGACTATTCCCTCACGCACAGCTGCTACGATCCGGAACCGCACGGCCGGGCGTGCGGGCGTTGCGACAGCTGCACGCTGCGCGCAGCCGGATTCGCGCAGGCCGGTGTCGCGGATCCCGCGTCGGTCCGATAAGGGTATCGAAACAGCCTGTTACCATTCGGCTGGCGCACGTTCCTATGCTCTGGTCCGGTGCACAACCGCTGCGGCGGCAGCTGTTCCTTGGGATCTTCCTCCTGCTGGTACCGGTGCTGGCGGCCGCGATCTGGTCCGCCTGGTCAACGTTTCGCGAACGAGCAGTCGAGCTCGGCGATCAGGCGAGCCTTGTGGCCGTCACCTCCTCCGCCTACGTCGAACGCGAGGTGCGCGAGCTCGATCGGGTTGCTGAAGCTGTCGGCAACGACGTCGCGCTCGAGCGCGACGGCATCGCAACCGAGGACCTGCTCACCCGCATCGCCCTCGGCCGCTCACTGATACGAGGCGTGCGCCTGGTCGGCTCGGACGGTGCCGAGATCTCACGGGCGCAGCTCGCACGCGACGTCAGCGACTCCGACGTGGCGTGGGCGGCCGACACGATGAGAGCCAACGAGCGTGTGATCGGCTCCATTCGTTCCTCTGGTTCTCCTCCTGTCCACTACATCGTCATCGCCTATCCGGTACATGGTGCCGACGGGCAGACGACAGGCGCGCTGGGTTTCTTCATCGACCTGGCCGGCATGCGGGAGGCCTTCGGCTCCGTGGCGCTGCCGCAAGGCTCTGTCGTGACGATCACGGATGCCCGTGGTGAGGTTCTTGCCCGAAGCCTCGACGGCGAGCGCTTCGTCGGACGCAAGATGGGGGAGCCGATCTGGAGCGGGCCGCCGCTGCCGCCGGAGGAACGCGTGAGCATGGTTGACGGTGTGCGGCGGATGTACGCGGTTTCACCGCTCGTACGGGTGCCATGGGTCGTGACGGTGGGCTTGCCGATGTCGGTGGCGCTGACGCGATCCCAGTCGCTCTGGGTGCGCAACCTCGGCATCATGGCCGCCGGTCTTCTGGGCTGGTTCGCGATTGCCGTGATCATGTCGCGGCGGCTCGTGAGATCCCTCTCGCACCTAGCCGGTGACGCACAGCGCATCGCAAGCGGGGACTTCGCGCCGGTCGAGCCGAAACCGATGCCGACGCGCGAATTCAGGGAGCTCCAAAGCGCGTTTGAGCAGATGCTCCGCCGCTTCAACGACACGCGCGCTGAACTCGATCGCCACCTGACCGCGGAGCGTCGCGTCCGTCAGGAGCTGGAGTCGCTGGAGCGCCAGGTGATCCGCCAGGAACGGCTGGCTGCAGTGGGCCAGCTCGTGTCCGGTGTGGCTCACGAGATCAACAATCCACTGCAGGCCATCCTGGGATTCTCCGAGCTCCTCCAGATGCAGGCCGACGTGCCGGACCCGGTCAAGCACGACCTGAAGCTCATCCAAAAGGAAAGCGCCAGGGCCTGCGGCATCATCCGTAATCTCGCGTTGTTCGCGCAGCAGCAACCCGGCGAGCCGTCTCCAGTGCGGCTCACCGATGTCATCAACGCCGTGGTCGAATTGCGCCAGCGCAGGCTCGAGTCCGAGGACATCGAGGTGCGCGTGGAGGACAAGACCAGTCGTGCGGTGTCGGCGGTTCTCACCGAGTTGCAGCAGGTCACACTCAACTTCGTGGTGAACGCCGAACAGTCGATACTGAGCTCAGGCCGCCTGCCGGGCCGCATCACGATCCGCACACTTGATAGGAACGACCACGTCGTGCTCGAAGTCGAAGACACGGGGCCCGGCATCCCGTCAGGGAACGAGGCAAAGCTGTTCCAACCGTTCTTCACGACGAAACCGGTGGGACAAGGCACAGGCCTTGGGCTCTCGATCAGCTACGGGATTATCGACTCACTCGGCGGGCGCATTGGCTATCGCAAGGCCGTGGCCGGCGGCGCGGTTTTCTATTTCGAGCTGCCTGCCGCGCCGGCCGAGCCAGCCTGAACTTCTCGAGGCGCGCGGCGTCGCTATTGGCTACGACTGAACGACGCCAGGCGGACGGCGATCGCATCAATCGCCGCCGTCGCTTGCGCGCCAGTGCCCTCGAAGTTGTTCACCATGATCGCGAACGCAAGCGGCTCGCCGTCACGGGTACGCAGGTAGCCCGCCAGCGACCGGACGTTTGACATCGTTCCCGTCTTGGCCCGGACGTTTCTCTCGGCTGGCGTGCCCTTCAATCGCCCTTCCAGGGTGCCATCCTGCCCGGCCACCGGCATTCCCGTCATCCACGGCGATGCGCCCATCCCGTCGTAGAACCTGTGAAGCACGGCAATGAACGCTTCAGCCGACGCCGCATCCCGCCGCGAAAGGCCCGAACCGTCAACAATCTGCAGCGTATCGGTGGGGAGTCCCCACAGCGCGAGACGCTGCCCGATGGCCTGGAGGGCATCGTCGTTGGTGCGACCGCCGCCGGCGCCCGTGCTGAGGCGAAGCACCGCCTCGCCGTAGAGGTTGATACTCTCCTTCAACAATGGCTGCGCGATCTCCGAGAGCGGGCGAGAGTGGTAGGCGTAGAGGACCCGCGCCGACTCTCGATCCGGAGGAGCCGGGAGGTCGTCCACGTCGAACGCCCCGCCGGCGACTTCGACTCCCGCGCGAATTAGGCTGTCTCGCAGGACGCTGACAAACCAGAACGTCGGGTTTCCGGCTGATACACTCATCCTTACCGGCGGCGCGTCCACGGGGATGGAGCCCGCGATCGTGAGGGACAGCTCGCCGGGGCGCTGTTCAGGCCAGAGCAATTGCGGTGAGCCCCTTTCGCCCGTGCGCGCGCGGCTGTTGAGCGGCCGGGTCGCCGCCTGCGGGTCCACGGTGATCGACACGGATCCCCCCGCCGCGATCGTGGGCGCAACGGTGACGACCATCCGGTTCTCACCATAGTTGAGCGCACCGAATAGGACGCCCGTGGTGTATCCGAGATCATCCCAGGCCCACATCGCCCCCGGCCGTGGATCGTCGATCGCGTCGTCGTCGCCGATGATCCGTCCCTGGATCCGGCGAATGCCGGCGGCCTTCACGGCCTCCACCCAGCCGGTGAAGTCATCTCCCGCGCGGCCACCTATCGCTGGATCGCCGGATCCAACGACGATGAGGTCTCCCTGGAGAACGCCTTCCACGACCGGCCCCGTCGCGCGGAGCGTGGTTTCAAAGCGGTAGTCCCAGCCGACCGCGTCCACCGCCGCCGCCAGGCTCACGAGCTTGGCTATCGAAGCGGGGACGAGCAGCGTTCGAGGATTGTGCTCGAACAGGCGATCGCCGCTCGTCAACGACTGGGCGATGATGCCCCACGTTCCGCGGCCGACTCCTGGCCACCCGAGGACCTCATCGATCGCTTGTTGAAGCTGCTCCTGAACCGATTTCGAACGGGGAGGTGGGGGCTGTGGCGGCGTGGCCGCCTCTGGAAGTACGGTGGCGGCCGGCGTGGCCGGCTGCGTCGGGGCTGCAACCGGGGCGACGACGGTGGGGATTGGCGCGGCCGCCGGCGGCGCCTTGGCGCAGCCAGACAGGGCAAGCGTCAAAGGGCAAAGGGCGAAGGCGGCGCGCCTGATCACCTCAAGGAGTCTAACGCCTGCATTACGTCACTGAATCCCTGTCCATCGAGTTTCGCCGTGCCCGGCTCGTCCGGCCGGCTGGCGACGACGGCGTTTCCGGCGTTGGCGAAGGTCACCGACTCGGTGCGATTCTCGTCCGTGTTCTCGCCGAAACTCGCCTGTACCGTGAGCGTGGGCGACCTCAAAGCCGCGCTTGTCCCGGCGTCGAACGAGACGGCCTTGAGCCCTGAGAGCTTTGTCAGCATGTCCTCGACCTTGGCGGTGTCGAGATCCTTGCCGGCCGCGTCGCGCCAGACGTCCTTGCCGTCCTTCGAGGTCTTCTCGGCGACGAACGTGTCGGCTCCGCGCTTCAATTCCACCCGCTTCGTGCTGAAGGATCGAAGGTCGAAAAGCTCCTTTCGCCGGAAGTCCGCGAGGGTCTTCGAGAGGTCAGTCACGATCGTCGGTGCCACCATCATGATGGACGGCCTTGCGGCGTCCTTCGCGTAGGTCTCCGCGTTCTCCGTTCTCCCGAGGAGGAGCGACGCGCGTGCGCTTCCCATGAGAATCGACGCCGACGCTGACGGCGTGTCGAGCCCGTACTGCCTCAGTTCGGCCGGCGTGGCGTCCGGCGCCACGAATTTCTGCATCAGTGTCGACGAGAGGCTGGTGACGAGGCCCTCAACGGTTGCGTAGTCCGCGCGCATCGAAGCCGGCTTGACGATCGACCAATCGGCTCCCTTCCTGGCGAATTGCAGTGTCGTGCCGCCCTTCGTCAGCTCGAGGCCATCCACCTTCTCGCGGTCGAACTTGAGGATGGTCTTGTCCCGCAGGTCGAAGGCACTGCGCTTGAAGGTGTCCTCGAGGAACGACGAGACGAGGAATACCCGCTTCTCGTCCGGTCGCTTGGCGTAGACATCACCGCCCGTGGGGGTCTTGTCGCCGATCTGCAGACGTCCCTGGTTCTTCTGGTCCTTCGTCCGGAACCCGACCTCGACGGCTGGCGGGTTCAAGCCGTACTGCGCCAGGTCGGTGGGGTTCTCGTCCACCACGCGCTGGACGTCAAGGGTCGCCAGACTGGAGGCCATGTTCGTGAGCTCGGAGCCATCAGCGTCGGCCTCAACCGGCTGGACGAGCTTCCAGGCGCTGTCGGTCCGCCGTGCCAAGGAAGTGTCGCCGCCAGTGACCTTGATCTCCAGCTCCTCAATCTGTTCGGCGGTGACGTTGAACGCCTTCGCTTTGCTGTCGGCGCTCGCCTCGGGCTTCTTCATCTCGACAAAATAGATGTAGCCGCCGAGGCCTGCCAGCACGACCACCAGGATGAGTGGAGTCGCCAGTCCGCGCACGCTACCGCCTCCGCCACCAGGTGAGGATGCCTGCGCCGAAGATGAGCGCCGGCACCACGAGAATCGACGCCAGGAAGACGCCCTGCTGCTGCCGGGCGGTCATCGTGACCCGTCGATCGTTTGGTTGCGTTGGTCGGATCGCGATCAAATCCTCCTGCTGCGCCAGCCAGTTCACCGCGTTGGCAAACAGGTTCGGGTTGCCGGCGACCCCGCCATACGCGTTGGTGGGGAAATCGGAATCACCAAAGACGACGATTCGTGTTTCCGGCTTCGGCTCCTCCTCTGCGCCAGGAGCCGGCGCCGACGCCGGCTGATTCTCCGGGGCTGCGAGTGGAGCGGTCACGGCGACGGCAATGCTGACCGGACCTACCTTGTCTCCCTTGTCCGGTTCCAACTTCACGCCCGCCGCGCTCTTGAGCGTGTCCAAACTGGCTTCCGCCCAACTGCGCTGGCCCGTTTCAATGAGCTTCTGCGCCACGCGGCCGAGCGTGGCGCTGTCGGTCGGTTCCACCGAGCGCGCCACCGGGTACACCGTGAGCGTCTCGAAACGGTCGGTGATCGCGTGCTGCGGGTAGCTGGCCGCCACCGCCAGGCTCGGTTCGTTGGTGGCGCCGCTGACATCAACGATGACATTGCTGCCGAGGCTGACGGACCAGTCCTTCAGCAACGCTTCCAGATTCGGCAGTGTCTTTCCGGGCTCGAGGAACGGGTCGGCCAGTACCATCAGCTTGCCGGCCTTCATCAAGTAGCGCGTCAGCGCGCCGATTTCTTCCGGCAGTAGGTCGCTCGTCGGCCCCGCGATGACCACCGCCGTGGCGTTGGCCGGCACGTCCATCTGCTGCGCCAGCACGAGTGTTTCGATCTTGTAGTTGTCGCGCTTCAATGCGTCCGCGACCGCGCTGTAGCCGTCGCGCTCGGTGCGCGCCGGGTCCTTCTCTCCGTGGCCCTGCACGAAGAAGACCGTCCTCTCCTTGCCCGAGAGCACCTTGATCAGAGCGTTCGTCAGATCCTGCTCGCTCTCGGAGGTGGCGCGCTCACGGCGCCCCTTGTACTCGACGACGACCGTTCCGTAGTTCTGGATCTCGTACTCTTTCGCCACGATCGGCTTCGTATCCGGATCGACGTACTCCGCCGACACGTTCTTCGACTGATACGCGTACGCCTCGAGGCGCGTCCGGAACCTCTCCATGTCGGTCTGCCGGTCGAAGGCCACGAACTTCACCGGCTCGGTGAGGTTCTGCAGGATTTTGATCGTCTGCTCCGAGAGGCTGTTCTGCCTGCCCGCTGTCAGGTCCCAGCGCTTGTTCTCTCGCGTCGAGAGGTAGTTCACGGCGACGAGGATGGCAAGCGCGACGAGAACGCTGACCGTGGCCAGTGCGCCGTATCGAGCCTGGCGCCGGCGGAAGAACTCGATGATCTCGCGCCACTGGCCCAGCGTGTAAAGGACCACACAGACGAGGCCGGCCCATGCGGCGCCAACGGCGTACTGATCCCATTCGGGCCGGACGAACCGGACCGCCACCGCGCCGAAGACGAGCGCGGTGCCGAACCAGCCGACGATACTGAGGATTGTCTGCACCATATGCGTTTCTATGCTCTATCGCGACGGCGTCTGTGCCCAGGGCTCAGCCGCGCCAGCGTTCGCTGTCCACCGATCGCACGGTAAGAAAGAGGCTGAACACGATGAAGGACACGTAGTAGACGAGATGCTTGGTGTCGATCACGCCCTTGGTAAAATCGTTGAGGTGCTCGGTGATCGACAAGTAGTTCAGCACCGCCTGCATCGTCGGCCCGGTGAACGTGGCGATCCAGTTGATCACCCAGAACATCAGGAAGATCGCGAAGGTCACCATCCCCGCCACGATCTGGTTCTTCGTCAGGCTGGAGACAAACAGCCCCAGGGAGAGGAAACAGCCCCCCATCAACAGCATGCCCAGGTAGCTCGTGGCAACCGGCCGCCACTCGGGATTCCCGAATGCGAAGAGGAAGCCCATGTGCACCAGCGTGACAGCGAGCATCGTCGCGTAGAGCACAAACGCGCCGAGGAACTTGCCGAGTACGATCTGCACGTCGGTGAGCGGCGAAGTCAGCAGCAGTTCGATCGTTCCCGAGCGCTTCTCCTCGGAATAGATCCGCATGGTGACGAGCGGGAGCGTGAATAGCAGGATGACGGTCACGTTGAGGAACAGCGGGCCGATCAGCATGTCGTTGACGCTGACCGCCTCCGGTCCGCCCATCCCCGCGCCCGCCTGCAACGACAGGCGATTGAAGTAGTAGAGCAGATTGACGAAGAACCAGCCGAACAGGATCGACGAAAAGCCGATGACGATATAGGCGATCGGGGAGGCGAAGTACGCCTTCAGCTCCTTGTGCGCGATGGCGAGGATGTTACTCATGGGCGACCTCTGGCTCCGCCGCGTCCTGGGTTGTCAATTGCAGGAAGACATCCTCGAGGCTCATGCGCATCGGCCGGAGTTCCAGCAGACCCCAGCCGCGCGTGACGATGGCCGAGGCCAGCTCCCGGCGCACGTCGCGCCCAGGTTCGCTGTCAATCTCGAATCCCGTGACCGAGCCGCGTGTCTCGGTGACGGCGATCTGTCTCACCCCCGGCACCTGTGAAAGGGCCCCCTGCGCATCCGCGCCGCTGGCATCCACCTGCACGTACATCGTTTCGGATCCGCGGATCCGCGCTGTGAGATTGTCGGGCGTGTCCACGGCCACGACCTTCCCCTTGTTGATGATGACAACCCGCTGGCAGGTCTGGCTCACCTCCGGCAGGATGTGCGTGCTCAGAATGATCGTGTGGCTGCCGGCGAGTTCCTTGATCAGCTCTCGTGTCTGAATAATCTGTTTCGGGTCGAGGCCGGCCGTCGGCTCATCGAGGACGAGCACGTCCGGGTTGTGCAGGATGGCCTGGGCGAGACCGACTCGCTGGCGATAGCCCTTGGAGAGCTTGCCGCAATGCCGGGTCGCCATGTCGCTGATCCGGGTCCGCTCCATCACCGAGTCGAGACGCGCCTTCCGATCCGCCCGCGGCACCCCTTTAATCTTCGCTACGAAGGTGAGGTAGTCCCGCACAGTCATGTCGGGATAGAGCGGCGGCGTTTCCGGAAGGTAGCCGATCCGGCGCTTGGCTTCGATCGGCTGCTCAAAGACGTCGAAGCCGGCCACGATCGCCTTGCCCCCGGTGGGGGGCATGTAGCCGGTCAACACCCGCATGGTGGTGGTCTTGCCCGCGCCATTGGGGCCGAGGAAACCGAGAATCTCGCCCGGTTCAACCTTGAAGCTGACGTCGTCAACCGCCGTGAATGGACCGTACCGCTTGGTGAGGTGCTGGACCTCGATCACAGAAATGCCTCCGTGGTGCTTGTAACCCGTAGACGCAGCGCCATTTACGCCACGCCCAGCCGCACATCGTAGCTGATGCCAGCGGAGGTCGGCAAGGCGTATCCCATCCGGAACTTCTGACGCGCACACCGCGCGGACGGCCGGGAATCCGCGAAGATAGTTGATATGACCGGCCCGCCGGTCGCCCACGAAATGGCTGACACCGCACCCACCTGCGCCACTTGCGAACTGCACGCCGAGGCGATCTTCCGTGTCGAGGGAATGGATTGCCGCGAGGAGGTCGTCATTCTCGAGCGCCGGCTGAAGCCGCTGGTGGGACTCGAAGCGGTTTCGGCCGACCTGATCGGCCAGCGACTTCACGTGAAGTACGACGCCGCCAAGCTCAACACGTCGACGATGGTCGATGCCGTGGGGCAGACCGGCATGCGCATGTGGCTCGAGCACGACGAGCCTGCCAGCCAGCGTGCCGGAGATTGGCGCTGGCGGCTCGTGCTCACATGCGGCGCGCTTGCCCTCGTCGGAGTTGTCTGCGCGCGCGGGGGGCTGCCCGGCTTGGCGTCGGGGCTCTATGTCTCGGCTGCCCTCGTCGGAGGCGTATTCCCAGCCCGGCGCGCGGCCGTGGCTATCCGCGCGCGCGCGCTCGATATCAACGTACTGATGGTCCTCGCGGCCCTCGGCGCCATCGTGCTGGGCGACACGCTCGAAGCAGCCAGCGTCGTGTTTCTGTTCGCCGTGGCTCAGTGGCTCGAGGTGCGGACGATGAACCGGGCGCGGCAGGCGATACGCGCACTCATCGATCTGGCGCCGCGTGAGGCGCTCGTCAGGCGGGGTGGACGGGACCTCCGCCTGTCCGTGGAAGAGATCGCCGTGGGCGAACACATGGTCATCCGGCCCGGCGAGAAAATTCCGCTCGACGGAGTTGTCCTCGCCGGCCACAGCGACGTGAACGAGGCGTCGATCACCGGCGAGTCGCTGCCGATGGACAAGGTCGCGGGCGCCGAGGTCTTCGCCGGCACGATTAACGGCCGCGGAACGCTTGACGTGCGCGTGAGCCGGCTGGGCCGCGATACCCGCCTGGCGCACATCGTTCACCTCGTCGAGCGTGCCCAGGCTCAGCGGGCGCCGGTCCAGACCTTCGTCGACCGATTCGCGGGCATCTATACGCCCGTGGTGGTCCTGCTCGCCCTCTGCGTTGGGCTCCTCCCTTGGCTGTCTGGCATGGAGGACCCGGCCGCGTGGGCGTACCGCGCGCTCGTGCTGCTGGTGATTGCCTGTCCGTGCGCCCTGGTCATCTCGACGCCGGTCTCCATCGTGGCGGCACTCTCCGCCGCGGCCCGAAACGGCGTGCTGATCAAGGGCGGCGCGCACCTCGAGCGGCTCGCGGCGGTCCGGGTCGTGGCCTTCGACAAGACCGGTACCCTCACGCGAGGGGAACTCCGTGTCACCGATGTGCTCGTGCTGTCACCTGAAACCGGTCCCGGTGAACCGGAAGAGCTGCTTCGGTACGCTGCCGCCGTGGAGTCGCGCTCAGCGCACCCCGTGGCAGCGGCAATCTCCGCGCACGCTCACGCAGCCGGTATTGTGGTCCCCGCGGCAACCGCGTTCATGTCCATGCCAGGCCTCGGCGCAGAGGGCGTGGTGGAAGGCCTGCGCGTCGTCGTGGGAAACGAGGCCCTGTTCGAGTCGCGCGGACTGTCCTTGGCGGGTGCCGACGATTGGATCTCGGGGCTTGGCCGCAAAGGTAAGTCCCTCGTGTTCGTGGCGGTCGAGGATGTGACGCGCGGAGCGATTGCCGTGGCGGACCGGCCTCGTGAGACCGCGCGCGAGGCGATTGAGTTGCTGCGGGCGCAGGGGATCCGGAAGGTCGTCATGCTCACCGGGGACAACGCCGACTCCGCGCGCTCGGTTGCCGCCCAGGTCGGCGTGGACGAGTACCACGCGGGGCTCCTCCCCGAGCGCAAACATGCCATCGTCGCGTCCTTGCGGGCACGTGGGGACGTCGTGCTGATGGTTGGCGACGGGGTGAATGACGCACCCGCGCTTGCCGTGGCCGACGTCGGTGCCGCGATGGGGGCGGCCGCCTCCGACGCCGCCCTCGAGGCGGCGGACGTCGCTCTGATGTCGGACGAGCTGTTGAGGCTGCCCTATGCGATCAGGCTCGCCCGTGCCACGCTGCGAAACGTACGGACCAACGTCGCCATCTCGCTCGTGCTGAAGCTCGCGTTTCTCGCGCTCGCCGTAACCGGCTCGGCCACTCTCTGGGCCGCGGTCCTCGCCGACACCGGCGCCACGCTTGTCGTCGTCGCCAACGCACTGCGCCTGCTCCGCGCGCGGTGACGATGCCGCAGTGGCTCGGTGTTTCGTCGGGATGAAAGACGCCAGTGCGTTCGTGTCATAGACGCATTTCCATGTACCGCGATCCCGCTGGGTCGGGTTCGTCGTCGGGCCGCGGTGCAGATCTGAAGCCCAGACTCTCGTAGAGGGCGATCGCGCCGCCGTTCGAGGGATCGACGTTGAGGCTGACGCTCTCGTGTCCGGCGGCTCGTGCCTCCTCGACGAGGGCTCCTACGAGGGCCCTGCCGTAACCGCGCCGGCGTTGTTCCCGCGCCACGATCAGGCGGGCCAGATGGCCGCGTCGGGTCCCCTTCGGTACGATCTGTCCGAAAGCGACCAACTCGTCTCCTTCAATCATCGAGAACGTCTTCACGAAGTCGAAGTCGATTGCGCCGCGGAGTGCTTCAATGTCGATTGGGAAGGAGACGTCGGGGCCGGTCCAGAGGGCGCACTCACGGGCCGAGGTGACCCATGAGGTCACGATGTCAAGGTCGTTGAGGATGGCAGGACGAAGTGGCACGCGCCTGCTGGACGTGAGCGGCGGCCTGACTAGGCCTTCCTGTTCGAGAAGAATCGCATGCGGACGAAGTCGTCTATGGCGGCCTGTTCGCGCTGTGCAATCGCCGTGAACTGCAGGCCCATGCCGAGGCGCCGTTCGGTCCAGACGATCCCGGCCTCCTCGTCCACGTCGGTGGAGGTGCCCGGTAGCCGGAATCGGACCCTGACCCTCGCGCCCACGTCGAGCGGGCTTGTCGTGCGAATGGCCAACCCGCCGCGGCTGATGCTCAACGTGACCGACGAGGCGATCGTGCTGCCGAATCGGTACGTCGCCGGTATGCCGAGCGTGACCCGCGGGCTCGACCGCCGCTTGACGCTCTCCGGGAAGAGGTAGGGTTCGAGCGACGGTACGATGTGCTGCGCGGTCGCGTACTCGTTCACGTAGCCAGCCACGCCCAGCGCGTCGATTTCGCGCACCTCGTCGGCGCTCGCAATGGTGCCGCTGAACACGACGATGGGCACGTACGCCGGCGTGACGGCGCGCAGCGCGCGCACCAGATCGGCACCGCGCGCACGGGGCAGTCGAAGATCGAGGATGATGAGATCCAGCCGCTCAAGATCCGCCCGCGCGCACTTCATCAACTCAGCGCCGCTGCGCATGGTGAGTGCCCGGTGTCCGGCGCTCTCGAGCGCCGCCCGGAAGCGGTCGCGCACGAATGCGGTATCGTCGGCCACCACGACGGTCTTGGCGGCAACCATCGTCGTGACAG
Source organism: Acidobacteriota bacterium (assembly GCA_021731165.1). Classification (GTDB taxonomy): domain Bacteria; phylum Acidobacteriota; class Vicinamibacteria; order Vicinamibacterales; family UBA2999; genus JAKFXY01. The sequence continues at coordinate 45,570 of JAKFXY010000017.1, forward strand.
GCATCACGGGAAGTATCGGAGCGGCCTGCGTACAACCGTAGGCTTCGTTGCAGGTTGTATTCTGATCTCGTTATAATTTGGACTTTCCGAGGGAAAGTACTGAATCTCTACAAGGGATTCCGGCTTTCCGGACCTTCGGGCAGCGCCCAACCCGCTGCCATGGAGCCCGTATGGCGACCTGCCCAGAGTGCGACTTCGATGAGATTGACACAGAGGACCACGAGGAAGGGGACACGATGAGCTGCCCAGAGTGCGGTACGAGTCTGGTCCTGGCCGGTGCCGATCGGCTCGACTTCGCCGACGAAGACGAAGACCTCGACGATGAAGACGAGGACGACGACGAGGAGGACGACGACGGGGACGAGGACGACGAGGACGTCGAAGAAGAAGAGGAACTCGACGATTGATCCACCAGGCGACCGTGCCCGCCGCGGCGCGGCGCTCTCCTGCAGAGCCGACGGATCGAGCGTCCGCCGATAGGGATCCGGCCAGCGTCGCGAAGAGCGATGCGCTTGTCGAGCGGGACCGTAGGCTCCGCGAGCGTCTGGCCTCGCTCGACTCCGTCATCGTCGCGTTCAGCGGCGGCGTGGACAGTGCTTATCTCGCTTGGGTGGCCACCGACGTGGCTGGTCCGCGCGCGCTGTGCGTGACGGCCGACAGCCCCAGCTACCCCGACCATCATCGCCAGCTCGCCCTTCGCATCGCGCGGGAGTTCGGTATGCACCACGAGGTGGTGCATACCGCCGAACTCGAGCGGCCGGAGTACCGCGCCAACCCGGTCAACCGCTGCTACTACTGCAAGCACGAGCTCTACACCGCACTATCGAGGATGGCCCAGAGCCGCGGCTATACCACCGTCGTGGATGGGAGCAACGCGGATGACCGCGGTGACTACCGGCCCGGGCGGCAGGCGGCACGGGAGTTCGGAGTCATCAGTCCACTCGATGAGGCGGATCTCACGAAAGACGACATCCGTGAGCTGTCGCGCAGGGCGGGGTTGCCCACCTGGGATGAGCCGGCCTCGGCATGCCTCTCGTCACGCATTCCGTATCTGTCCGAGGTCACCGACGAGAAACTCCGGATGATCGAACGCGCGGAGCAGGTACTGCGCAGTATGGGGTTCCGCGTGTGCCGCGTCCGGCATCACGATTCGCCGTTGGCGGGTCAGACGGTGCCCGCGGGGGCGGCGGCCGGTTTTCTCGCCAGGCTCGAGATTGGGCGTGACGAGCTGGCCCGGGCGGTCGAGCCGGAGCTTCGTGAGCGCATCGCCCGCGAGCTGCGGGCGATCGGCTATCAACACGTCACGATTGACCTTCAGGGGTATAGGATGGGCAGCCTTAATGAAGGCGTCCGTCTCCACCCTGCCTGAAAACGCCGGTCGCCGACGTGTCGCGGTAGGCATTCCGCTCGTCATCGCAGGTGTCTGGCTCGCCGCACACCTGCCCTTCCTGCCTGTCTCGCTCGGAGACATCGATTCGATTAATTTTGCCCTCGGCTTGCGCGACTTCAACATGGCGCTGCACCAGCCGCATCCGCCTGGATATCCCGTCTATATCGTGCTCGCACACATGTCGCTCGCCGCCGTCTCCAGCCTGACATCGCTGGCGCCGATGGAGACCGAGGCGCTCGCATTGGGATTGTGGTCCGCCTTGGCGGGCGCCCTGGCGATCGTTGCGGCGGCGCGCCTGTTCAGAGCGGTCGAATTCTTGGACCAGTCGCCGGCCGCCACCCCTCACCCACCACCCACCACCCACTACTCACCATCCAACCTGTGGGCCACCGCGCTGCTTGCTGCCGCACCGCTCTTCTGGATGTGCGGGTTGCGTCCAATGAGCGACATGCCAGGGCTGGCGGCGGCGCTTGCCACACAGACGTTGTTGTTGGAGGGGATGCGCAACCCGCGCCGGCTCACGCAGGGCGCGCTCGTGGCGGGTCTCGCGGCCGGCATCCGGATTCAGACGTTGGCGTTGACCGTGCCGCTGCTCGCGTTGGCTCTTGTGATGATGACCTGGACAAGACCGCGCAGCGGACACTGGGCCGGTTTCACCTGGACACTCGTCCGGCCACTTGGCGCGCTGGTGGCGGGCGTCCTGTTATGGGGCATACCGCTCGTCCTCGTTGGCGGCGGCGTCAATGAGTTCATGCGGGCGTTCGGTTCTCAAGCGGGCGAGGATTTCGCGTGGGTGGACATGCTCTGGTCAAACCCCACGCCGCAACGCCTGGCCTTTGCCTTGTACGACACGTTCGTGCCGCCATGGGCCTCGATTTCCCTTTTCGTGGCGGTTGCCGCGGCGGCCATTGTTGGTGGGATCGCGGCGTTCGTGCGCTCGCGCACCGCATTCGCGCTGATGCTCGTGGCGTTCGCCCCTTATGTGGTGTATCACCTCCTCCTGCAGGAAACCATCACCGTGCGCTACGCGCTGCCGGTGCTGCCGCTGGTAGCCTGGCTGGCCGCGCAGGGATTGCAGCTCGCCAGTCGATGGACTCCCATGGTGACCGTCCCGATGGTGGGGGCTGCGCTCGTTGTCGGTGTTCCCGGGGGGATCGCCTACGGCGGCAACCCCCATCCCGGCTTTCGCGCGATTGCCGACGCGGCTCGCCGGGCGGAACTGCAGCCCCCGGCTGCCACGTATGCCCACTATGCCATCCGGCGGCCGCTGCAGGTGGCCAACGTGGCCTCTCTGCGCTTTGTCGAGCCTCACCGGCAATACGAGTGGCTCGGCCTGATGGACTACTGGAAAGGCGGCGGGACTGCACCTGTCTGGTTCTTCGCGGATCCCCTGCGCAGCGATCTTGATTTAATCGATCCACGCAGCCGGCGCGATGTCGTGCGCTATCGATGGGCCATCGCATCGCGGCCTGAGTTGCGGGGCACCCGTCCTCTCGGAGTGGACTGGTATCGCCTTCAGCCGCCCGGCTGGATTGCGGGAGAAGGCTGGTCGCTCACGCCGGAAACAGGAGGTCTCACGCGCGCCACCGGTGCCGGCCCTACTGATCGACCGATCGAGGCGCTGGTGCGCAGGCGACCTGGCCCCATGCACCTGGTCGTTGGAGGTCGTCACCTTGGCGACCCCGGCGATCCGGATGGCGAGCTTGAGCTGTCGATCGACGGCGTGGTTCTGGATCACTGGCGCCTGACGGTTGCCGAGCGAAACTTTCTGCGGTTCATCGACGTGCCAGGCCTCGCCGCTGGTCCGGGCCAATACGCCCGGCTGCGGATTGCCTCGCGCACCGCATCAGACGATGCCCGAAGCGCGGAAGTGGCCATCAGACAGTTTGACATCCAGCCGGCAACGGACGTGATCGTCGGTTTTGGGGAAGGCTGGCATGAGGCGGAGGCGGTACCTGCGATCGGACTCCAGTGGCGGTGGACCAGCGAGCGATCCGTTCTGCGGCTGAAAGGTCCACCCGTCGCCGTTCGGGTGATGCTGAGAGGTCAGTCACCTCTCAAGTATTTTGCCGTTCCCCCTACGGTCACGATAGTGGCCGGCGGGAGGACGCTGGCGAAGTTTCACCCGAGCGCCGATTTCGAGTGGAGTGTCGATGTCCCGGCCGATGCCTGGGTTGCCTCCGGTGGCGCGATTGCAATCGAGACCGACCCTGTCTACCTCCCAGGTCCTGCCGAGGGCACCGGCGACGAGCGGCATCTTGGCCTTCGCTTGTATGACACGCGCGTTACGACTGTCGGTCCAGCGATTGACAGCCGATAGATCGGACGGTAAGCTCGTCCCGTTTTCAACACGCACGTAAAGTTCGCAGGAGAATTGACGATGAGTGTCCGCCATTGGGTGCCGACCACTGTCATCGCCCTAGTACTGGCGATCGGACTAGCAGGCTGCGCGAAGAAGGTTGTGCCTCCGGCTCCTCAGCCGCCATCACCACCTGCCCCGGCGGTCGTGCC
>JAKFXY010000020.1:0-4891 GCA_021731165.1 Acidobacteriota bacterium
GCGCGCCGCTTCGAGGCGCGTGACGCGCCGATCGAGCTTCGCGATGTCGCCCTTGAGCTCGGTTCTCAGGCCGTCAACACTCTGTTGCAGCGTCACATGACCCTCCGCGATGAGCCGGATGTCTCCGCGAAGGCTCTCCGCCACGATGTCGAAGTGACGACGAGTTTGCTCGCCCTCCTGGCGTACCACTGAATGAATGGCCTGATACATCTCCTCACGTGTGGGAAGCGGGGCAATGTCCTCACGTGTGGGAAGCGGGGCGATAGCGGCTCGCAGGTCTTCCTTCGTGGCGAGTGTTGGCAGAATCTGCTCAATAACGGTGAGGCGATGATCGATGTTGCTGACAACTGATTCCAACTTGGGCCGGTCCATGTAGTGACATCCCCTCCGGAATACGCCAACATCCGCTCAGTCCTCGAACGGAAGGCGCAATCCTACCATCGTCGTCAGCAAGGAGCGCGCCCGCGATCTGCTTCGCGATGGTGAGCGCTTCGTCGATTGCGATCGCTCTGCATGCGATGCGCTGCGGCAAATCGTCGCCCACGCGGAGGCCTCGGGGTGTACGCCGCCGACGGAACGCTCGCGGCCAGGCCTGACGGACCCGCGGGCGCAGCGGCAACCGCCTGGCGTGAGGGGGCGCTCACCGGCGACGATCCCCCGAACTCCACTATGGGGCCGAGGGTGCCGTCCCTGAACTCCACACGACCGTAGAGCCTGCTGCGCACTCCGAGCCGGAGCGCCTCCATCATCAGCAGCCTGCTGATGCCGAGCTGGTAGTTCACGAGATCCTGCGGCGACGACCCGACAGCCGGGCCCTCGTCGTGGAACGCTGGCCCCGGCGCACCTGCGCCGCGGTTCAATGCACGTCAAGCAGCGTACGGGAACGCCCTCCAAGGGCACTCGGCAGCGGCAGGACCGCGCACGGCTTCCTCGAAGAGGACGTCGGCCACGGGAGCATCGTGGCTGCTGTTCGTCGTTGGTGCGCTCATCGGCTATGCCTACGGCGCCGCGAACGCCGCCTCGCCGGGCCTCTATGCGATCGTCGGCGGCCTCATCGGCGTGTTGAGGCTCAGGGACACAGCATGAGCGAACGCCAGGTGGGTATCCGCGAGTTCAAGTCAACACTCAGCGAGTGTGTGCGCGAGGTCAGGACCGGCGGCACGATCGTCGTCACCGATCGCGGCCGGCCCGTGGCGCGGCTCATCCCCGGCTCAACATCCCTGGCCGAACGGCTCCACGTCCTGAGGAAGGCCGGTACGATCGCGTGGAGCGGACGCCGGCTGCGGCGCCCTCGCCAGATCATCAAGACGGTCGGACGGAAAGCGGTGTCTGACATCCTCGTCGAGAATCGGGAGTGATCGTCTACGCCGATGCGACTGCGATCGTAAAGCTCTACGTGACTGAGCGCGGTTCGAGCGACGTTGCGGAGCTGTTGACGAGGGCGCAGATCGTGGGCACGTCGATCATCAGTCGCGTGGAGGTGGCGGCGGCGCTCGCCAGAGCCACACGCGTGGGCGTGCTGTCCGCGACCTCTGGCCGTGCCGCACAACGGGCGTTCGCTCGCGGATGGCCGGACGTGGCCAAGGTGCTTGTCACCGAGGCGCTGATCAACCAGGCCGAGACGGTGGCGTGGGACCACGGCCTGCGCGGGTACGATGCCCTGCAGTTGGCGTCGGCTTTGACGTGGAAAGAAGCCGTTGGAGAAGATGTCTTCTTGGCAACCTACGACCACGAGCTGTGGGATGCGGCCGAGGACGCCGGCCTGCGGCGCTGGCCGGAGAAGTTCCCTCGTTAGCGCGGCACCGCGCGGGCGGACGTCAAGGCGGGAAGCGTTTATCGGCCAGCAACCCCGCTCGTGGTGGTTGCTGCTCGCTGCGATGTCTCTGTGGCTGGCGTTTGTCTCGTTAGCGCTCATGCTGGAAGGAGACGACCAATGGAAAATGCGCTGATACTCTTCGGCGGCATCGCACTGATCGCCTCGATCATCGTACTGCTCGACTGGCTCGGACGCCGCAAGGACCGGCAGTCGAAGCTCAGTTCGTGAGCCCGGCTGTCCAGTTGACGAGGACGGTGACGGGCGCCTGCGGCGACCTCGAGTGTACAGCGAGGGAATGCCTGCCCCCCGAACGTCGCGGAGATCGAGATCCGGGTATAGAGCCCCCGACGGCGAGGGGCGAGGGAGGTGGCAAGGCTGCGCGGTCCGGATCGTTGAGCACACCCACGGCTTCGGGCGACGAGGGCTCGCCGATGCTGGACGCGTAGGTAAAGGTCAGTCGCTTGCCCGGACGAGTGTCGCGGTACTCATATCAATCGTTTCGACCACCTCATCGCCGGTCACGAAGCCACCATGCGTCCAGTCGAAGGTTCGTATCTTCCGCACGTGCGTGACGCGCCGTCCCTCCTCACCGTACACCCGAGCCAGCACGTCGCCTAGGTCGTGGACGACATCAGCGCAACCGGATTGCAGCGCCTCACCCCGGCTGAGAGGCGCAATGGCATCCACGAGGATCTCCGCCGACTCGGCGTTCTCGAATACACGCAGGGCACTCTGCGTGCCGTATCCGATCCATAGCTCGTCAGTCCCCGCGATCGGGTTCTGCTTGTCGAACTCGCCCGTCGAGGCATATGTGTTGGAGTACGAGGTGAAGCGTCCGAAGCCTTCCGGTAGTTCCGTGAGCATCAGCATGCACACGAGACATACGACGCCCGCATGCACCGGTTGCAGGCCTCGTGGCGTCACGGATGCCTGGGTGAACTCAGACGAGACGTGCGGCGCATTCTGCGTGCCGCGTACATCGCCGCCCCCACCGGTGTCCACGAACTGCAGCGTATTGAACCAATCCAGACCGTGCCAGAAGCGAGCGGTCCGCCGGCCTTCCGGACTCGACAGATCGAGCTCCACGATCTTTCTGGGCACCAGCCTGGCCACAGCGTTGAAGATCACGTGCCAGGGAAGGACGAAGCTCACCAGCACGAGCCACCACGTCCACCAGAGCACGCCATGAAACAGGTAAAAGCTGACGAGCAGCGGCACGCCGATGGACGTGACCAGTGCGATACGCGCGCGCATCGTGCCCACGAAGGCCGAGAGAATGAACAGGGCCTCGAAAGTGACGCCGAACAACGACAGGAGCACGGCCGCCCAATGGTGGCTGGCCACCCACAGGCCCCAGGCCACGGGCGCGTCAGCAGCGTCGATGACCCAATGGTATTTGACGGCTCCGCCAAGGATCCACTCGAGCCCGGAGGACTCGATCTTGGTGTACGCAGCCCCGGCCCAGACGGCGCCCAGCACGAATCCTGGCAGCCACATCGCAAAGCCATACCGCCTGCCAACGAGCGGTTCGGCGCGGTCGCGCCCTCGCCAGCGGCGAAGCGTCTCGTCCAGACTGAACGCCGCGCCCCAGGGAACGGGGATGAGGCACAGTGTCGTCAGAAACGACACTTCCCATACATGGATGTTGGTCGAAGCCGGTTGGAGCAGCACCGTGATCCAGATCGTCATGCCGGCGGCGATGAGGCCGTACGTCACGCGAGCGAACAGGCCGAGGGCGAACAGCACCAGGAACTCAAGGATGCCGTTCTCGAGCGTCCTGATCAGATCGGGGCGGCTCACCAGCCAGTTGACCCACTCGAACGACCGCTCCGTCCCGGCGAATCCCTTGTCGATCTGAAGACGATGAGTGCTCAACGCGATGAAGAGAAATGTTGCGTAGAAGATCCGGAAGAAACCGAGCACTTCTGCGGGAACCGCCGGGATGCCCCGCGTGACGACGGCGCCGATGCCCCCCCGCCAGTCTCGACCGAACCAGGAGGACACCCACGCGATGGAGAAGGCGATCAGGCATGCACAGAGGAGGAAGCCAAGATGTGAGCCGCCGGGCCAAGCGTCATCGGCGATGCGGTATTCGCTCCGATCGATATGGTGGGTATCCGCGACTGCCTGGTCTAGGACTAGCCCACGAAGATTGGCCGTGGACACATCGAGGATCTCGTACGACCAGGTTGTTTCGGCATCAGCGCCTCCGCGCACAGGCTTGGTGAGACGGTACCGAGCCTCCAGCGCTTCCCGTTGTGACGCCGTCACGTGGCCATTCCATCTGACATTGACGCGAGGTGGTGGCGGTCGTAATGGTGACTCGGTCGTGAGGAGGGCGTAGCCTACACAGGTCAAGAACACGAGCATGTACAACGCGATGAATAGACGGCTTTCCGGCATTGTCGAACGCAAGGTCTTCAAAAGGTGGGCCAGGGTCGGATTGCTGCGACGGCCTTCTGCACAGCATCTCGGGCCCGGCAATAACGTGAGCCTCTTCCCTGGTTCAAAGCCTCGCTAGTGGCGGAAAGGCGCACAAGAACGAGACGTCAGCAGGCCACGTGATCGATTGTGGGTCCCGCACCTTCAATGCCTGACACTCTTTCATTCGGTCAAAGGCCGCGCACGGAGCGATCCACAACTTCTACGTACTTGTACTGATATCGAGAATCTCTTACTCTTGTGTGAGGAGCAATCGGCGCGGGTGCTGTTCGGATGGTCCCGGGGGAGCGTGCGGACCTGACTGCGCTGGCGTGTGGCGATAATCAGGAGGCGAACGGCCCCGGGTGGCTCGCCGCCGTACTGAAGACGCGCACCTCCGGCGTGGCGTCGCGGTGCGCGTCTTCGTCCCTGGGCCGCTCGGCGAGACGCTGCGAGAGTTCGCGAACCTTGCGGCGGCGGCACTGGGCCTGAGCCAGTTTATCGGCCAGCAACCCCGCTCGTGGTGGTTGCTGCTCGCTGCGATGTCTCTGTGGCTGGCGTTTGTCTCGTTAGCGCTCATGCTGGAAGGAGACGACCAATGGAAAATGCGCTGATACTCTTCGGCGGCATCGCACTGATCGCCTCGATCATCGT
>JAKFXY010000020.1:4991-48798 GCA_021731165.1 Acidobacteriota bacterium
TTGCTGCTCGCTGCGATGTCTCTGTGGCTGGCGTTTGTCTCGTTAGCGCTCATGCTGGAAGGAGACGACCAATGGAAAATGCGCTGATACTCTTCGGCGGCATCGCACTGATCGCCTCGATCATCGTGCTGCTCGACTGGCTCGGACGCCGCAAGGACCGGCAGTCGAAGCTCAGTTCGTAAGTCCTGCTGTCCAGTTGACGAGGACGGTGAGGGGTGCTTGGGTCCTCTCACCCGCCGGTGTCAGGACCAGAAAGCGCCGGCCGTCGGGAGAGACGCCGTACTGATCGTAGGAGCTGTTCACGCTGAGCGTCGTACGGAAGAGCGCCTTCGGGGTGCCAGGCACGATACTCATCCCCGCGTTTGTCCCGGCGCTTCCGGCAGTGGTCCCGGCGGTGGTCCCGACAGTGAGATCGACAGCCGTCATCGTCCCATCCAGCGCCAGGTAGAAGAGCTCTTGTCCGTCGGCACGCCATTTCGGTTGCGCGCCTCCGGAGGTGGACACGCGTACACGCTGTCCCGGCCCTGGAAACGGCTGAACGTAGATCTCGACCCGACCCGAATCCGACGAGCTGTACGCCAGCCAGCGCCCATCGGGAGATACCTGCGGTTCGTTTGCTCCGCCTGTGCGAGTGAGTTGGATTGGCGTGCCCGCAGCGGTCGACGTGCCACCAGACCGTGCATCAGCGGGCTGTGACTCTCCAGGCAGCGGGAGTGCCCAAAGGCTCCCTCTGGCGCTGTAGACGAGATGTCGCCCATCACGTGACCAGTCCTCCAGCACCAGTCCTCCACCGAGTCCCGAGATGAACGCGGCCTCGTCAGTGCCGTTCGCCGCCTTGCGGACGATCGATCCCTCTCCCACCGCGTAGTAGGCGAGCTCTCGCCCATCCGGAGACCAGACCGGGTCACTCCTGTCCGCCGCGAGGCGGGTGGGTGTTCCCCGCTCGGCGTCGATCACCCAGATCTCCGGTTGCGAGCGGGTGGTGCGCTGGGCAGCCACGTACGTCCCATCGTGAGAGATGACCATCTGCTGATATGGCGCCGCTTCTCCCAATGGCCGCAGACGCGCACCCGCGCGGTCGAACCAGGTCATCTGCACGGCGTCCGCCGGCGTCGATCGAAAGGAGACGACTCCGGCCGGCGACACGGCAAATGCGGTCGCCCCGCCCGTGCTCGACGTCACGTCTTCCGCGATCGACACGACATCCCCTGACAACTGGCCTCGAGCGAGGTCGAATGGCTGTGCCAGCAAGACCGATTGCCTCACGAAGAGCAAGTATCCCGGCGGCGCAAAGAACGCCCCTGAATCCGCGGGCCCAAGCGGTGTCGCCTCGGGAGAATCCAGGGCGCCCAGAAACAGCGTGCCTGCATTGGCACCGACGTTGAGATAGACGAAGCGGCGGCCGTCCGGCAGAAAGCGCGGATACCGATGCGACGCGTCCTTGCGATTCACGTCCAAGGTCGTGGCCGGCGCGGGCTCGCCGCCCGCGGCGGACACACGCAGCACGCCACCGTCAGATCGCCCGAAGAGGATGACGCCATCGGCGTTCCAACTGCCACCGACAGCGGACGCGGCGTCGCACAGCGCCAAGGCCGATCCGCCGGACGGTGAAATCCGCTTGAGCTTGCCATCGGCGAAGAAGCCGATGAACCGGCCGTCGGGCGACCAGAACGGAGAGGTCGCGCCTTCAGTACCAGCCAGTGGCCTTGCCTCGACCGCGTCAAGCGATCGCACCCACAGCTGCGCGGGAAGACCAGGCTTGACCGCCACGAACACCATATGACGCCCATCGGCGGAAATGGCCTGCGCGGGAGACCCAAAGGCGACCGGGAAAGCCGTACCTGCCGGCGCGGCAATGGTGAACCGAATTACCCGAGGGTCAGGCGGCGCCGGCCGCAGGTGCGGACTGATCAAAGCGGCCGCCGCAACCGCCGTGGCAAGCCCCGCGACAGACCAGGGGGCCAGCCGCATGCGTCTCGGTCGAGCAGGAGCCGCCGAGACGGTCGCGGTGGGACTGGAGGCGCCCGAAGGTCCTTCGAGCGCAAACGCGAGATCGTGGGTGGACTGAAAGCGCGCTGCCGGATTCTTCTCGAGGCAGCGCTCGACGACACGCACGACGGCTGCCGGTACGTCGTTCCTCATCGACGCGAGCGGCGGCGGATCGTCCTTCACGATCGCCATCATCGTGTCCATCGCGGTATCGCCCCGGAACGCCCGCTGGCCCGACAACATCTCGTAGAGCACCGCGCCAAAGGCGAAGATGTCGGCCCGGTGATCGGCCACCAGCCCCCGCACCTGTTCCGGCGCCATGTAGCCGACGGTGCCGAGCACCATTCCGGCCAGCGTGCCGGGCGGGCTCGTCGGCAGCATGCTGGCCCCAACGGCAGCCGGCTCGGTCTCTGTCAGCTTCGCGAGGCCGAAGTCGAGGATCTTGACCCGCCCGTCGGCGGTGATGAACACGTTGTCCGGCTTCAGATCGCGGTGGACGATGCCCTTGTCGTGCGCGGCGGCGAGGCCATGAGCAATCTGGACGGCGTACTCGAGCGTCTTCCGCAGCGGCAGCGGTGCGCCGGCCAGTTCCGTGCCCAGCGTCCCCCCCTCGAGCAACTCGGAAACGATGTAGGGAGACGGAGCGTCGGAACCTGGCGCCTGGTACGCGCCGATATCGTAGACCGCGAGGATGTTGGGGTGATTGAGCACCGCGGCGGCGCGCGCTTCCTGTTCGAAACGTACCAGCCGCTCAGGATCGGCGGCGGCCGCTCCTGGCAGCACCTTGATGGCGACATCGCGGCTCAGCCGGAGATCGCGGGCACGGTACACTTCGCCCATCGCCCCAGCGCCCACGAGCGCCGCGACTTCGTAGGAACCGAGCCGCGTTCCCGCTGCCAGCATCGAGTGGCGAATTATATCGTGGCGTAAAATGTCTCGTCCGATGAAGCGAGCCAAGACCTTCACCCGCGAGCATATCGTCGCCACGGCATGTCCGCTTGATTGTCCCGACTCCTGCAGCCTCGATGTCACCGTCCAGAACGGCAAAATCACCGAGGTAGACGGTTCAAGGCTCAACCCGGTCACGGGCGGATATATCTGCGCCAAAGTCCGCCGGTTCCCGGAACGAGTCTACGGGCGCGACAGGCTGCTCTACCCGGCGGTGCGAATTGGGCCCAAGGGGTCGGCGCGATTCGAACGGGTCTCGTGGGACACGGTGCTCGACCTTGTCGCCACTCGGATGCGGGAGGCGCGCGATCGGTTCGGCGGAGAGTCGATCCTCCCCTATTCGTACGGCGGCTCCAACGGCCTGCTGACGCAGGATACGAGCGACGCACTGCTCTTCCGTCGGCTCGGTGCCTCTCGGCTGGCGCGAACGCTTTGTGCCGCACCGACCGGCGCAGCCAACATGGCCATGTACGGCAAGATGCCGTCGGTCACCTACGAGGACTTTCCCGAAGCCCGGCTGATCATTCTCTGGGGCGTCAACCCATCCGCGTCGGGCATTCACCTAGTGCCGTACATCCGCGAGGCACGGAAGCGCGGCGCCACGCTCGTGGTCGTCGATCCGCGCACCACCCCGTTGGCGAAGCAGGCCGATATTCACCTCGCCGTGCGGCCTGGCACGGATCTCCCCGTCGCGCTCGCCATTCATCGGCACCTCTTCGAGGAGGGGCTCGCGGACGAAGCGTTCCTCTCGGCCCACACGCGCGGCGCGGACATGCTTCGCGAACGGGCGCGGCCGTGGACCTTCGATCGGGCCGCGCAGGAAGCCGGCATCGACGCTGGAGTGCTGCAACAGGTCGCGGAGATGTACGCCGCGGCGTCTCCGGCGCTCATTCGCTGCGGGTGGGGACAGGAGAGGAACCGCAACGGCGGCAACGCTTCCCTCGCCATTCTGGGGCTGCCGGCCGTTGGAGGAAAGTTCGGCGTACGCGGCGGCGGCTACGCGATGAGCAACTCCGCGTCGTGGGGAATCACGCGGCCCTGGGTCGGCCCGGAACAAGCGACGCGGCTCGTGAACATGAACCAGCTCGGGCGCGCACTGCTCGACTACACGGACCCGCCGGTCTCGGTCCTGTTCGTCTACAACTGCAATCCGGCCGTCACCGTGCCGCACCAGCAGCGCGTGCTCGAGGGGCTTGCCCGCGAGGATCTCTTCACGGTGGTGTTCGAGCAGGTGATGACCGACACCGCGCGCTACGCCGACGTCATCCTTCCCAACACGACCTTCCTCGAGGGCTACGACATCGCCAAGGCCTACGGGCCGCTCACGATGCGACTCGCCAAGCCTGCCATTGAGCCGATTGGTGAATCGCGTTCGAACGCGGACGTCTTCGGCGACCTGCTCACGAAGCTTGGCCTGGACGACCCCTCCGATCCGAAAGGCGAGATCGAGGAGATGTTGAACATCTTTGCGCGGCTGCCGGCGTCGATTGGCACCGAGCTTAGCGAGTCGGGTGCCGCCGCGCCGCCGTTCGAGGGACGGCCGGTGCAGTTCGGCAACTGTTGGCCGCTGACGCCCGATGCCAAGGCTGATCTCTTTCCACGGCACCTGGACTCCCTGGCACCCGCGGGGTTGTACGGCTACCAGCCCGACCCTGGCACCCCTATGTACCCGCTGGCACTCATCTCGCCGGCCAGCAATCGCACCATCAGCTCAACACTCGCGGAGCTGCCGAGACCCGAGGTCCGGCTGTTGATGCATCCAGACGATGCCGCGGCACGCGGGCTGACGGATGGCGACCTCGTGCGCATCTACAACGCGTTGGGCGAGGTGCGCTGCAGGGTCACGATCGGTGACACGATCCGGCCGGGCACGGTGTCGTTGCCCAAGGGGCTCTGGCGGAAACACACGGCCAACGGCTACACCGGCACGTCGCTCGTCCCTGACACGCTCACCGACCTGGGAGGAGGCGCCTGCTTCAACGACGCGCGGGCGCAAGTGGAAAGACTGGCGAACTAGCCAGACCCTACAATCGGACCGGTGAGCTACGGGGCGTGTGCCGACCCGCCAAAGCGGGTTACCATCGTTCATGGCTCAGTGCGACCCCGCCCCCAACGACGCACCGCCGGCCGGGAACAAGAGCGGCCGGACGGTGAAATGCGTGAAGTTCCAGAAGGACATGCCGGCGCTCGACGCGGCGCCCTGGCCCGGTGAGCTCGGACAGCGCGTCTACGAGAACGTCTCGGTGGAGGCGTGGAAGCTCTGGGAGGAACGCATGAAGATGATCCTCAATGAGTACCGCCTCATGCCCTGGCAGAAAGAGGCCCAGGAGATCATCGCCAAACAGATGGAAGACTTCTTCTTCGGCGAAAGCGCGGCACTGCCGCCCGGCTACGTGCCCCAGCAGACGAAATAACGCGTCAAGGTAGCCTGAGGCCTTCAGGTCTCCCGGACCACCGTCAGTTCGCGTCCGATCTCGAAATGCAAGTGCGCGTGTGCGGCTCGCACGGCGCCCTCGGCCTCCGCCGGCACGGCGGCGTGGCCGAAGATGAACCCGAGGTAACTCCTCCCCTCCGGTAGCGGGAGCACGACGGTATCCAGCTTTGCGGTGATCCGGATTTCGTCGATGCCTCTGACGAGCCCCGCCTCCTCCACCCCTTCCACCCCTTTGTAGACGCCGAGACGTGGGATGGGGATCATCATCACCGCCGACGCCCGCGCCTCGCGCACGAACCCGCTGACGTCCTCGCCCACGGCGTGGCGCAGCAGCAGCTCTTCGAGCGAGTGAATGGCGTGCGAAGCAAGACCCGCCGATCCCGCCTCGAAGCGCAATGCCCGGGAACAGAGTCCCCCGATCGGACGGGCGGCGACCTCCAGCATGTACACCCCGTTCTCGTTGACGCGGCACTCGGCGTGGACAGGCCCATGGCGCAGTCCCAGCGCCTCGCACCCGCGGGCCACCGCATCGGCGATCGCGGCCTGGACCGTTGCAGGCTCTCGCGAGGGAGTGACGTAGATCGTCTCCTCGAAGAACGGTCCGTCCAATGGATCCGGCTTGTCGAACATCGCCAACACGCGCAGTGTGCCGGCCGTAAGGACGCCTTCGACGGCATACTCGCGCCCCGGAATGAACGACTCGATGATGAGCTCGTCGTGCGCGGCGTCGCGCTCGAGCTGCACGTCCGATGCCTGTAGCAGTCTCCGCACCCGCGCGCAGGCGGCCGTGAGCTCACCGGCATCGTTGACACGCACGACGCCGCGGCTCCCGGAGAGCGCCAGCGGCTTGACGACGGCCGGGTAGGTGAGCGCGGCCGCGATGGTCGCGGCATTCACCGAGACCGGGGCATGGCGGAAGTCGGGGACTGGAAGCCCTGCTCTTTTGAACGCGCGACGACTCTCGAGCTTGTTGCGACTGGCCGCGGCGGCAGAGGGAGGATTGCCGGGGAGACCAAGGCGCTCCGCCACGAGCGCGGCCAGCACGGTGGGACGATCGCCAACAGCGAGGATCCCTGCTGGCCGCGTGCCCCCCAATCCCGCCATGACGGCATCAGCCGATAGTGCCTCCTCGTGGAAACGCACTGGAATCGCGCGATCCCACCAGGGATCGTCGAGCTGATCGCAGCGATCGCTCGCAAAGACCAGACGGATGCCGAGCCGCTCGGCCGCCTCGCCGAACGAGCGAATCTGGTAGCCGGTCGTCGTGGCGAAGAGCAGAACGGTCTTCACATCGCTCATCAGAGACCGCGAATCTCAAATGAACTTCAAGTCGTCGGCGGCCGGTTCCGCGCAGCAGTACCACGGCTCATCGAGGTAGGCCACCGAACGCGACGCGCGTCGTGCGACCTTCATCGGCGGCACGCCCGCATGCTGTCGGGCCAACGCCGCCAGCGCATGGAACGTCTCCCCGCGAGCACCGCGGACACGGGCTCCCACCAGCCGCATGGCCGCGTCCTGCAGCGCATCCACTCGCGCATCCGTGTGGCGCCACGGCCAGGTCAGCGACGCCGGATCGAACGCGCTGACTGAGGCCGCGATGTCCGGCAGCTCGAGCAACGGCGATCCCGAGGTCACGAGCAGTCGGATGACGAGCTGAATCGGGGCCACCTGGTCCACGAGATCCTCTTCGTCGAGCAGGTCGAGCAGCTCGACGTACCCCTCCACGGTCGTCCAGGGAGTGAAGGGCACGAACGTCGGCGAAAGCGTCAGCCCCGCCGCTCTCGTCAGCGCGACCGCCTCGAGGAAATCGGCGCGGGTGTGGCCCTTGCGCAGGTGCGCGAGCACTTCGTCGTCAATTGATTCGACCGCGCTCGTGATGAAGAGGCATCCAGTGGCCGCGAGCAGCGGCAGCATGTCGGCATGGCTCAACAGGTGCTCGATCTTGATG
This sequence comes from Acidobacteriota bacterium, assembly GCA_021731165.1. Classification (GTDB taxonomy): domain Bacteria; phylum Acidobacteriota; class Vicinamibacteria; order Vicinamibacterales; family UBA2999; genus JAKFXY01. Next base: position 12,311 of record JAKFXY010000020.1, read on the forward strand.
GTCGCGTCATAGGTGACGCCGGGATGGGCCGTCCTAAACCGATCGAGAATCCTGCGAGCATGTGCCGGCCCGTTGAAGAAATCAGGATCGCCAAAAGAAATATGCTGCGCTCCAGCCGCGACCTGCGCGGCAATGTCGTCCATCACCACGTCTACCGCAACGGTCCGGAACTGGCCGTTGTACACGGGCACGATTGGGCAATGGCGACACAGGTGCTTGCAGCCGCGCGTGGCATCCGTGCTCCCGACAACCCGGGTCGAGCCATCGGGCATCACCAACCCCGCATACCGCTGAAGAGGCGGCAGCCCCGCTCGATCCGGCTGGATCAGCGTGAGTCGGGCAATGCCGCGGGCCGCGGAGTCAGTGCCTTGGGTCCGAGACGTTGGGCCTTGAGCTTCGAGCCCTGGGCCTTGAGCCTTGGCATTTGCCGCGATCTCGACGAGCTCGGCTTCTGACTCGGGGCCGAGCACGTGCGTGACCCCCCGCTCGGTCAGCCAGTCCCGATTGAGCGGCGCGTAGAGGCCGTAAGCGGCAAGCATCGCTCCAGGGTTCAGTCGCCGCGTACGCGTGATGAGCGGCCCAGCCAGACGGGTGGCGGTGTGCATCGGGAGATAGAACGCCACGATCGACGCGTCGGCGATCTGCTGGTCCGTAAGCCGCTCGCGTGACGTGTCCACGCACGCCGTCTCGATGCCTGCCCGGCGCAGCCATGCCGCCGGCGAGGCAAGACCGAATGGCTGACGGCCAAGGTCATAAGTGGACACGAGCAGGGCGCGCACCGCTCCATTATCACGTTATGCTTGCCCGCATGGCGATGAGCGCCGCACCCCAGGCAAGCACGGAGCCGGTCTTTCCGACCGACACCGGATTTTTTGGCCACCCGCGCGGCCTCTCCACGCTCTTCTTCACCGAGATGTGGGAGCGCTTCAGTTACTACGGGATGCGCGCCCTTCTCATCCTCTTCATGACGGCACCGCTGACGGCGGGAGGGCTGGGATTCGAGACGGGACAAGCCGCGGCGATCTACGGCCTGTACACCTCGATGGTGTACATGACCACGCTCCCAGGCGGTTGGATTGCGGACCGCCTCATCGGCGCGCAGCGCGCGGTACTCTACGGCGGGATTCTCATCGCCTGCGGCCACTTCAGCATGGCCTTTCCCTCGCTCATGACGTTCTATCTGGGCCTCTTCCTCATCGTGATCGGCACCGGGCTGCTCAAGGGCAACGTCAGCGTCATCGTCGGCCGCCTCTACGCGCCAGACGACGTGCGGCGAGACGCGGCCTATTCCATCTTCTACATGGGCATCAACCTTGGCGCCATGATCGCGCCGCTCGTCTGCGGGTACCTCGGGCAACGGGTGAGCTGGCACACCGGCTTTGCCGCCGCCGGCGTGGGCATGACGCTCGGGCTGATCCAGTACTCCGCGGGCCGGAAGCATCTCGGCGTCGCCGGCCTTCACCCTGCCGACGCCGGGTCGCCTGCCGAGACGGCTCGGAGACGGCGCAGCGCTCTCGTGTGGTCCGCGGCCGTCATCAGCGGCTGTGCGCTCTTCGGGATCGGCGCCGCCACGGGGGTACTGCCTGTCACGGCCACCGCGGTGGCCGACGTGGCCGGCTATTTCCTCCTGATCGTCACGGTCGCCTTCTTTGGCTGGCTGTTCTTTTCGCCAGGCTGGACCCCTGAGGAGCGTAAGCGCCTGTACGTCATCGGCGTCCTGTTCCTGGCCGCTGCCCTGTTCTGGTCGGAGTTCGAGCAGGCGGGATCCACGCTCAGCCTGTTCGCCGATCGCGACACGAATAGCTCGTTGCTCGGCTGGGCGTTTCCGAGCAGCTGGTTCCAGTCGATGAACGCGCTCTTCATCATCGCGTGCGCTCCGGTGTTCGCCTGGCTGTGGGTCAGGCTCGGTCGGCGTGGCAAGGAGCCGTCCAGCACGGCGAAGTTCGCCGTGGGACTCATGCTCGTCGGCGCGGGGTTCGCCGTTCTCGTCGTCGCCGGTACGATCGCGCAGCAGGGAGTGAGGGTCAGCCCGCTCTGGCTGACCGTGGTCTATCTCCTTCACACCTGGGGTGAGCTGACATTGAGCCCTGTGGGACTGAGCGCCATGTCGAAGCTGGCCCCTGTCCGCATCGGTGGGCTCGTCATGGGTGTCTGGTTTCTGGCAGCGTCTGTCGGCAACTACATCGGCGGACGACTGGCGGCGTTCTACGAGTCGATGCCGCTTCCCACGCTGTTCGGCATGGTCGCGGCCTTCGGCGTTGGTGCGGGGATTGTGTTGCTGTTGCTGGCGCGGCCGATCACCCGCCTCGAAGGCAGGCCACAGTAGAACCGCTGGAGAGAAAGCCTCACGCGTGAAGGAACCGGGCGGTGAGTCGAGGGAGGCCACACCGCGGTGGCCCCCATCGACCTCCGACGGTCGGCTAGTCCGGGCTGCCTCCGGCAAATGGCGGGGCTACGCCATTGCACATCGTCGATTCGTCCGGAAGCGGATTCGGCGGTGTCGTGGATGGATTCGGCTGGTGAATCTCCACATCTCCCCCACCCGGCCGGCTGTTGTTCAACGCTCTCATGGAGACGACGTAGCCGTTGGAGAGCCTGATGCCGAATGCATCGGCCAGGCCCGGCTCACCGTTGTCGGTCACCTGGACACGGAAGTACACCGGCTGAGGCTCATCACGGTTTGTCGTGGCGAGGCCGCAGATGTCCCGGATGTTCGAGCCGACGAAGGGCGTGCCGTAGCCGGTGATCTGCACGCTGTCGATGTGGTACCCGGTCGTGTGATCCATGAAGTTCAGGTGTCCCCAGAAGGCGCCGTTCTTACAGCCGCCATGCGCACCGAAGTTGGCTTTCTTCCCTGAGTCCGTGATCACGAACCCGCCGCTTGTCGCAAAATCGCATGGGGTCGGCACAATCGGTGCCTCGCCCTGCGCGCGTGCCGCGGGACCCAGAGCCGACACCATGAGGGCCAACGCGGCCGCGAGCGCCGAAGCCTGCCCGAACCTCACAACGTTCTGCCGTAACCAACCGCTTTTCTCACTCACCATGTACCCCCACTCTGGAAGCGCGTTTGAACCGATGTCGCACCCCATGGCGCGATCATCCGTTCGATGTCTGTGAGCATGCGTGGTGCCAGAGGACGACGTGAGCACCGTTGTGCAAGCCTGGGCATCTGTATCGACGGGAGCACAAGGCGATCGTGCGACCGTGTCGTCGCAGCACGGATTCTGTGAGCGGCATCTCGCGAACGACGGCGGCCCGACTACACTCCGTGCGCCCGGGCCCCGAGCAGCCGTTCGCTCAGCACGCTCCAGACGGCGAGCGACAGCCGCCGGCGGTGGTGCCGCGCCATTTCGCCGCACCAGAACTCACCGGACACGACTTCGCATTCCGGCGGAAGGACACCAAGCTCCAGTGGCTCCTTGTGTTCAGCGGAATATCGCATGAGGCCATCGAACGACGGGCGGCCGGTATTGGCGATCACCACGTCCACCTGGCGGCCGATGGCGCCGGACACCCAACGCGCTGCATCGGCGGCGGTGAACGTGGCCATGCTGCGCCCTTCCGTTAGCAGGTTCGCGATCAGGATGATCGGGCCGTTCACGCCGGCGAGCGATTCCCGCACGCCGTGCACCAGCAGTGGCGGCATGAGGCTCGTGAAGAAGCTGCCGGGGCCGATGATAACGGCGTCGAATCCCCCGATGGCGGCGGCGACCTTCGGATGAATGGCCGCTTCCGGCTCGAGCCAGAGACGGGTTACCGGTTCGCCGTGCTTCTGACCCGCATCGACTTCGACCTCGCCCTTCGTCTGCGTCCCGTCGGCGTACTCGGCACAGACAGTCGCCGGCTGCACGCTCACCGGCCACACGCGCCCTCGACAGCCGAGCAACCCGCGCAGTCCGTCCACGGCGGCGAGAAAGTCCCCGCTGTACTGCTCCATCATCGAGAGCAGGAGGTTCCCGCCGGTATGGCCGCCAAGCCGCTCGTGGTGCTCGAGCGTGGGCAGGCGCGACAACAGCACGCGGCGCGCCTCCCCCTCGTTCCGGGACATCGCGAGCGCGCACTTCAGGACATCCCCCGGGGGCAGCACGCCCAGCTCATCACGAAGCTGGCCTGAGCTGCCGCCGCTGTCGAACATCGTCACGACAGCGTTGAGATGGAGCCAGGGGTTCCTCTTCAGACCTCCGAGCAAACTCGGCAGTCCAGTACCGCCGCCGACACAACCGATGTTCAGCTCACGTAACTTCACCATGCAATTCTAGAGCGCTTTCCGCTGGATTTTTCTGTGCCACCGTCCTTCGACTCCCCTTCAGGACGTCCGATCCTTCGAGGTTGCTCAGGATCGTCCTGGCTTGTCGAAGGAGGATCGAAGTCGAGGCGCGTGGTTCGCCGTCGCGACAACCTGCACCGTGGCCGCGGGCACTAGAATGAACTGATGGAGACGACATGGCGACCGGCGGCTGAATCGTTGGTACGGGATCTCCGCACCGTCTTCGGCGATCGTCTCCGATCGGTGGTCGTCTACGGGCGACATCTCGACGGCGCGGTCGATGCCCCGCTCACGTGTCTCGCTCTGGTCACCGGCCTGTCCGCAAGTGACCTGGACGGATGCGCTTCGCTCGCGCCGCGCTGGCAACGTGACCGGATCGCGGTTCCTCTCATTCTGCCGGAGGAGGAATTCCGCCGCTCGCTCGACGCGTTCCCGCTCGAATACGGCGAGATTATCCGCGCCCATGAGCGCGTCCACGGCAACGACCCGTTCGAGGGGGTCACGATTGCACGCGACGACCTGCGACGCGCGTGCGAAACCCAGATCAAGAGTCACCTCGTACACTTGCGCGAGGGCTACATCTCGGCGGGCGCGCACCCGGGTCGTGTCGCGGAGATGGTCACCGCTTCCGCGGCCGCCTTCGCCGCGCTCCTGAGGAGCGTGGCACGGCTCGCGGGCCTCGAGGTGCGCGACCGCGCGGAAGCGACGCGCGAAGGCGCCCGCGCGGCGGGGCTCTCCGACGGGCTGGTCCGCGACATCATCGCTCTGGAGCATCCCTCCGGCATGGCACCAGCCGATCCGGCTCGTCTGTTCCCCGAGTATCTGGCCGCCGTCGAACAGCTTGCCCGTACGGTTGACACCTGGCGAGCATGACCACGACGACTCTCCACGCCATGAAGGTCATGCGGCACCGCATACACGATGCCCCACATCTTCGTGCGCTTCGTGGTTGTTTGATTCTCGTCCTTCTCGTAGCGGCGACCGCGGCTGCGCAGGAACCACCCGCGCTCACGGCGCCGGTCAACGATTTCGCGAATGTCATCGACCAGGGCAGCGCGCAGTCGATGGAGACGCTCATCCGATCGCTCCAGCAGGCCAGCGGCGACGTGGTCGTTGTCGCCACGGTTGAGACCGTTGCCCCGTACGCCGACATCCGCGAGTACGCCGTGAAGATGTTTCAGAACCGCGGCCGTGGGATCGGCCAGGGCGGCAAGGACAACGGCCTGCTCGTACTGCTGGCGGTGAAGGAACGTCAGGTGTGGGTAGAGGTCGGCTACGAGCTCGAGCAGTTCGTCACCGACGGCTTCGCCGGGCAGGTCAGCCGTGAGTTCATGGTGCCGGAGTTTCGGCAGGCCAACTACGGCGCCGGGCTCCTCGCCGGAGTCTCGCGCATCGTCGCGCGCATAGCCGATGGGCGGAACGTGACGCTGCAGGGGGTCCGGCTACCGCGCTCCAGGGACACGCCCGACACCGGGCCAGGCGGGACTCTTCTCATCGCCATCGTCGTCATCTTCATTCTGTTGAATGCCATCGCCGGCCGCACCCGACGCCGCCGGGGCGTCGGGCCCTGGAGCGGATGGCACAGCGGCGTCGGGCCATTTGGGGGACCGTTCGGGGGCGGCTTTGGCGGGTTCGGGCGTGGCGGTGGAGGGGGCGGCTTCGGTGGCTTCGGCGGCGGCCGAAGTGGCGGAGGCGGCGGAGGGGCTGGATGGTAGGCAGTGCACAATGCACTATGCACAAAGGTGTGAGGCTATGACTCGACAGATTCGCTCGATCGTGCTGGTGTTGCTGGTGGCGGCGGCAGCCGGGCTCTCGTCCGGCTGTTCATACAACACGTTCGTGTCACAGGAAGAGGCAATCAAGGCCCAGTGGGCACAAGTGGAGAATCAGTTGCAGCGACGTAACGACCTGATTCCCAACCTCGTGGAAACCACCAAGGGCATCGCCCAGCAGGAGAAGGACGTCTTCGGCCAGATTGCCGAATCGCGTGCCAGGCTGGCGGGCGCGCGGACGCCCGACCAGACGATGCAGGCCGCCAACGAGCAGAGCGCGGCCCTCGCGCGCCTCCTCGTGGTCGTCGAGAACTATCCGCAGCTCCGGTCGAACGAGACGTTCAACCGGCTGATGGACGAGCTCTCTGGAACGGAGAATCGCATTGCCGTCGAACGGATGCGGTACAACGAGCGCATCCAGACGTACAACACGGCGCGGCGCCAGTTCCCCGCGAACATCACCGCGGGCATCTTTGGTTTCAAGGAATACCCGTTGTTCAACGCTCCTCCAGAGGCCGAGCGCGTGCCGCGCGTGGACTTCGGACAGAAGCCTTCATAGGAGATCGCCATGGCCATCGCGGACGCGCTGCTCCCCGAGTTCGACCACGAGACAGGCACGACACGTAAACTGCTCGAACGTGTGCCCGACGGCAAGTTCGACTGGAAACCGCACGCGAAGTCGATGTCGCTCGGCCAGCTGGCGAGCCACCTGGCGACGATGATCAGTTGGGGCACGATGACGTTGAAGCAGTCGGAAGTCGATCTCTCCGGGCCCTTCACGCCGCCGGCGATCGGGACCCGGGCCGAACTGCTGGCGACCTTCGACAGGGAGACGGCAGCGGCGCGGGCGTCACTCGCGGCCGCGAGCGACGCGGACTTCATGGCGCCCTGGAGTCTCAAGCGCGACGGGAAGACCCTCTTCACGATGCCCAAGGTTGCCGTCATGCGCTCGTTCGTGATGAACCACATGATTCACCACCGCGGCCAGCTGAGCGTCTATCTGCGGTTGCACGACGTCCCTGTGCCGTCGATCTACGGCCCGAGCGCGGACGAGGCCACTTTCTAGCGTGACGTCTCCCCGGTGGCCGGTGGCCGCAATCGTCGGCGCCGGCCTCATCTTCGCGCTCCTGGCCACCGCGAACGCCGCGGGCTATCGCTATGGCGTGTCCGACCAGGGCTTCTACGTTTCGGCGATCTTCGAGGACCTGCACCCTGGCGCCTATCCCCGGGACCGGGTCGTACTCGCTCCGCAAGGCTCGCTGACGACGATCGACGAGATCGGCGCGGCCATCATTCGGCATACGGGCATCTCCCTGCCCCTTCTGTGCGCGATGGGATACATCGCGGCCCTCGCGGGGCTCTGGGCCGCCATCTGGCTCATCGGCGGCTCGTTGTATCAGTCGACCTGGAGCACGGTTGCTCTTGGCCTGGCATTGACGCTGCGCCACCGCGTGACTCAAACAGGCGCCAACACACTCGAAGGCTACTTTCACCCACGCATGCTGGCCTTTGCGCTCGGAGCGCTCGGTTTGGCTGCATTCCTTCGACACCGCGCGTGGACGGCGATCGCACTGGTCGCGCTTGCCGCCCTGATTCATCCGACCACCGCTATCTGGTTCGCTGTCCTGCTCGGACCGGCGCTCGTGGTGTCAACCCCGTCGCTTCGACGACCTCTGCTGGCCGGGGCCGCAGTCGGCGCGGTTTTCGCGGGTTGGGCGCTCCTTGGGCCGCTCCGCCCACGCCTGGCGATCATGGATGACCTCTGGATCAGCGCCTTCGCCGGAAAAGACTACGTGTTTCCCACGGCGTGGCCGGTGAGCACCTGGGCGCTCAACCTGATGTTGCCCGCGCTGATCTTCTGGATCCTGAAGGTTCGGGCACGAACAGCGACGGCGGGGATGGATGCAGGGATCATGGCCGGAGCCGCCGCCCTGCTCGCCTGCTTCCTGATCTCGCTGCCCTTCATTCACACGCATGTCGCGCTGGCCGTGCAACTGCAATCCTCGCGTGTGTTTTGGCTGCTCGACCTGCTCGCGACGATCTACCTGACCTGGTGGCTGGTCGATCGGCCATCGGCCACGCGTGCGGCAACCCATCGGCGTCGGGTCGTGGTCGTCGCGCTTCTCGCGGCGCTCACCGTCGGTCGCGGCGGTTACATCGTCTTCTTCGAACATCCCGAGCGCCGCTTTGCGCGAATGGGACTGCCGGCGACGGATTGGCAGGACGCCATGGACTGGCTTCGAGGCCAGCCACTCGACACTCACGTGCTCGCCGATCCCAATCACGCCTTCAAGTACTCCACCAGTGTGAGGATTGGCGCGGAGCGCGACGTGCTCCTCGAGGGCGGGAAGGATTCAGCGATGGCGCTGTACGCGCGTGAGGTGGGCGTGCGGGTGGTCGAACGCTCGGCGGCCATCGGTGACTTCGCCCAGATGACGCCGGAGCACGCGCGCGAGCTGGCCGGACGCTACGACCTCGACTATCTGGTCACGGAGGCGGACCTCGCGCTGCCCATGGCCTACCGCAATGCGCAGATGCGCATCTACTCGCTCAAGTAGTGGCGCGCGTGGCCTTCGAGCCCTCCCCGTACCGGCCGCTCTTCAAGGGCGGCCACACGCAAACGCTCTACGCATGGGCCAGGCCGCGACACTTCCCAGACTTGCCCGCGCCCTCCGCACGCTACTTCGATGTGGCCGCCGACGCGCGCGTGCTCGCCCATTGCCACTGGCATGAGCATCCCGCCGACCATCCGACGCTGCTCCTCCTGCATGGGCTCGAGGGATCCAGCTTCGCGCACTACATGGGCGGCATCTCGAACAAGGCCTGGGCGGCCGGCTGGAACATCGTGCGCCTCAACCAGCGCAATTGCGGCAACACCGAGCACCTGTCGCGGGGCCTCTACCACTCCGGGTTGACCGACGACCCGCTCTTCGTGGTGCGCGAGATCATCGAGCGCGACGGCATCCGCGCTGTGGCTATCGCTGGGTACTCGTTGGGGGGCAACCTCACGCTGAAGCTGGCCGGCGAACTGGGGGATGCCGCACCACCGGAACTGAAAGCCGTCTGCGCCGTGTCGCCGACCATGGACCTGGCGTTGTGCGTGAAGGCCCTCGAGCGCCGAACGAACTACCCGTATCAGTGGAACTTCGTGCGGAACCTGAAGGGACGCATGCGCCGGAAGGCCGCGGCGTTTCCCGGGACGTTCGACCTCTCGCCGCTCGGGCGCATCTGGACCGTGCGCCAGTTCGACGAAGCGTACACGGCGCCGCATCACGGCTTCGTGGATGCCGCTGACTACTACCACAGGGCCAGCGCGCTGCGAGTCGTCGATCGCATCCGGGTGCCGGCGCTGATCCTGACCGCGGCCGACGATCCATTTGTCCCGGTCGATCCGTTCCGCGACCGCTCGGTGACGGGCAACCCGAACATCACCGTCGCGATCACGCCGCACGGCGGCCATTGCGCGTATCTGGAGCACGTGGCGCCGGGGTACGACGGGTATTGGGCGGAGCGTGAGCTACTGCGGTTCGCCCAGGCACATTTTCACGGGCCCAGCTCCGCGACGAGGAGCTGAGCACACTCCGGCGTCACCCTGCTCCACGCCTCCACGATTTTCAGGGTGGGCATCCGGTAAAAGGTGTAGTTGATCTCGACCGTCGAAAAACGCTCGGCATAGTACGGCAGCATCCTCGCCGTCGGCAGCGTCGGCGGATAGAAGCGGCCCTTCCACTCCGGGTAGTTGTAGCCGGAGGTACCAACCCGGATCATTTGGTAGAGTTAAGCACATGACTCGTTTCAACGGCATCACCCTCCTACGCATCGCGTGTTTCGTGCTGCTGGCCGCAATCGCCGGTGGGTGCAACCGCGGGCCAGAGCCGAGGAAGTACGAGCTGAAAGGGCAGATCCTGGCCATCCAGCCCGAGCGGCAGGAGCTGCTCGTGAAGCACGAGGACATCGCAGGCTTCATGCCCGCCATGACCATGCCCTACAAGGTGTCGGATGCGGCGCTGCTGGCCGGCAAGGAGCCTGGCGATCTCATCACCGCCACGCTCGTCGTCGGTGAAACCGAGGCGCACCTGTCCACGCTGACGAAGACCGGCCACGCGGCGATCGAAGTACCGCCGACGCAGCCCGAAGTGTCCGCCCTGGAGATGGTGCAGGAGGGCAAGCCGGTCCCGGACGCTCCCCTCTTCGATGAAGACGGCAAGCCGCGTCCGCTCGCCTCCTACCGGGGCCACCGCGTCGCGCTCACCTTCATCTACACGCGCTGCCCGGACGCGGAGTTCTGTCCCCTCATGAACCAGAACTTTCTCGCGGTTCAGAAGATCATCGCGAGCACGCCCGAGCTCTCTGACGTGCAGCTCGTCTCGATCAGCTTCGACCCGGAGTTCGACACCCCTGCCGTGCTGAAGGCGCAGGCGCAGAGACTCAAGGCGGACCCCCTGCGCTGGCATTTCGTCACGGCCCCGGCGGCCGCAATCGGGAAGTTCGCCTCGCTCTTCGGCGTGACCGTCACGAGCAACGGCACCCCGACGCTGATTCACAATCTCGGAACGGCGGTGATTGACCCGGACGGACGTCTCGTGAAGCTGTACTCGACCAACCAGTGGACTCCCGCTGAACTCGTTGCCCAACTCAAAGCGGCCCCCGCTCCCGCACGCTGATCGGATCGAGCCGCCCGCGCTGCCGTTGACGCCTGCCGAGCGGCGGCTCGTCAGCAGCCTGGCCACGCCGGGCGCTGTTCAGCGCTGGCTCAATCTGCTTCCCTACAACGTGGAAAAGGGCGGCGAAACGCTCCGGAGTTTCCGCGGCGTGGTGCGCACCGGCACGGCACATTGCCTCGAGGCGGCCCTCTCGGCGGCGGTGATTCTCGAGCAGCACCGCTATCCTCCGCTCGTCCTCAGCTTTGAATCGATCGACCTGCTCGATCACGTGATCTTCGTGTACCGCGGCGCAGGCGGATGGGGATCGGTGGCGCGCTCGCGGGATCCTGGGCTGCACGGCCGCAAGCCTGTCTTTGCCACGCCACGCGCACTGGCGCTCAGCTACCTTGACCCGTACATCGACTTCACGGGGCGCGTGAAAGCGTACGGGGTCGTCGATCTACGCGAGGTGCTTGGCCGCTACGACTGGCGCCTCGCCGCCACCAACGTCTGGAAAGTGGAACAGGTGCTGCTCGACTGGCCACACCGGCCTCTCGTCTACTCGGACCGCCGCGCCGACCGGTGGCGGCGCCGCTACCGCGCCTTCCGCGACGCATATGGCTACAAGCCCTGGAAGTTCTACCCGCGGCGCGACCGGTGGACGGCGCTGCCGCCGGACGTCAGAAAGCGCGGCTGAGGTCGCACGCCTCAGTCCAGATCGAAGTCCCTCGCGGGTCTGCTGACCGGCTCCTGCCTGGCCTGCTTCAGCGCCTCCTCGAATCGGCGTGCGAGCGCATCGCCGCGCGTCTTCTCGGACTCGACCGACTGTTCGAACAGCGCGTCGCGACGCGCCTCCTCGGCTGCGAGAATCCTCTGGGCCTGGTTCAACTCTGGCTTGTCGGCGCGCTCTGGAACGTGATGCGACACGATTCGACCCAGATTGGTGTCCACCACGAGCATGGCCTGGCAACAGGGGCACGTCAGCTCGATCTCGCTCTTCAACTTCGCCATGGGGCTATTCTAGTGGGTAGTTGGTAGATGGTCGTCAATCCTGACTACCAACTACGAACGACCAACCACCAACCGATGCCCGACGGCCACTGGCGCACCCTCCGTGTCGCCACCTACAACGTCCACCGCTGCCGCGGCCTCGACGGCCGCACGAACCCCGAGCGCATCGCGGAGGTCATCCGCGCGATCGAGCCGGACGTCATCGCGCTTCAGGAGGTCCTCGGGGCAGGACCGAACTCCGGAGGCCATGCCGAGGAACTGGGCGCGCTGCTCGGCATGGGCTGCGTCATGGCCGCGACCCGCCATCTTCGCGGGCACACGTTCGGCAACGTCGTCCTCAGCCGGCTGCCCATCCGCCATCATTCCCAGTACGACCTGTCGTGGAAGACCTGCGAGCCCCGCTGCGCGCAACGGGTGGATGTCGCCGTCGGCGAGGACACGCTGCACCTGTACAACGTGCACCTCGGCACGGCGTTCCTGGAGCGTCGCCACCAGGCCGGACGCCTGAGCACGATTCTTCATGACCGGCGGGTCGGACAGCCGAAGGTGGTGCTCGGCGACTTCAATGAATGGATGAAGGGACTTGCCACGTCGATGCTGAGTGAGCGGCTCCAGAGCATCGACCTGAGGAAACACCTGAGCCGCCGGCGCACGTATCCGGGTGTGTTCCCGGTGTTGCACCTGGATCACATCTACTACGACGGACGGATGGAGGTCGTGAAGCTCGAGCTGCCGCGGACGCGGCTATCCCTGATGGCGTCGGATCATCTGCCGCTGGTGGCAGAGCTGAGAGTCCAGTTTACCTAGCCTTCTTCTTCGTACTCTTCTTCTTCGAGCGACAGGAAGCGGGTCGGCGGGCGAAGCGCCTCCCGGTAGTCGTACACCGGCAGGTCGCGCACGTGAAGCGCCATCACGCATCCGGGTCCCTTTTCGTCAACCATGACAGTGACTGGACTCCCCTCGACGCCTTCGCGGAACGCCAGACGGCAGCCACAAGCGAGGCGCGCGTGCGTGAATCCCTTCAACATACGCGGATCATACTACAACCCTTCTCCGGTGACCTTCGGCTGATCCAGCAGGGCGATGATCTCCTTCTCGAATTGCTCGCGAGTCCCGATCCCGGAGTGCTTCTTCGCGATCCGGGCGTCTCGGCCGATGATGACCGATACCGGGATGCCCCACAGCGGACCGAACGCGTCCTGCACATCCTCGCGCCCATTGCCGACGAGCACCGGGTAGTTGATCTTGTACTGGGCAGCATAGGGCCTCAGCTTTTCGACCGGGTCGTCTACCGAGAAACCCAGAACCACCAGGTCGTCGGCGTACTTCGTTTGAAGCTCGACCAGAGCGGGAATCTCCGCCCGGCACGGCCCGCACCACGTGGCCCAGAAGTTCAAGAGGATGATCTTTCCCTTGAAGGACGCCAGCTTCACACTCACGCCGTTCATGTCCTTGAGCGTGAAGTTGAGCGGCGCCTCCTTCCCGGTGACGGCCGCGTCGTTGGGATCGCTTGTCGCGATGGCCAGCCCATCCGCCGGCGGCGGCGGCGCGTCCTCCTCCACGCCCGAACCGGGGGAGAGCATCATGAGCAGGATGATGGCCACGGCCACGATGCCCATCGCGGCAAAAGCGCCGGCGCGGCTCATTCGCCGTTCTGGGAGGGGCTCGGGCGGCTCCGGCGAATCACCCCGGCTGCCATTCGCGAATCCACGATCGCTATTCGCCATTGCTCTAATGCGCCTCCTGCCGTACGTAGCTGGCTACATTGGCGAGGTCCCCGCCGGTCGCCGAGGATACCATCACGTAGGTGTTCGACCCGCGCGACCAAATACGAGCGCGATGACCGAGCGATGTAACGTCGGCATCGGCTCGGGCCACACCTTCAAGGATGAAGAGCGAGACATCCTGGCCGTGCGCTCGGTACATCACGTGGGGAATTCGGCCGTCGGCATAGAGGCACCTTCGCGCGCCAACCAATCCTAACCCTACGGGCCCCGAAGAGGGCGGCACGTGGAGATCCCAGCCGTAGCGCGCCCGCAGCATGGCTTCAACCTGCCCGGCATCGGCCGTGGCGCCCTGTGGCGGGAAACCGCGGAAGCACTTCATGTGATCCGCGGTGAGCTGTGCCGCAAGCAGGGTATCGGAATGTTGTGTGGCGACCGCCACCATCGCGGCAGCGGTGAGGGCGACAAACAGCACGGCCAGCCCGACGGGCGCGAAACGAGAGATCCAACCGGTGGCGTGCACGAGCGCCAGCCGGTGCTCGCGCGCCAGCGCCTCGCACCGGGTCCGTAGTCCAGGCGGCAGGGTGGTCTCGCTGTCGGAGGAACGCAGCCGCTGGGCGCAGCCACGCAGCACGGTGCGTCCGGCCTGGCCATCCGCGGCCGCGCCACGGCACGGCGGACAGGCCGCCAGGTGATCGTCAACGTGCCCGCGCTCATCCGGCGGCAGGTTACCGTCGACGTATTGCGTTATCCGCTCGGCGACTCGCCGACAGTCCTCTATCGCCACGGTAGACCTCTGCCCTCTGACGTTGGACCCCTGCCTGACTCGGAACGGTTCATCGTCGCCCTCCTGCCTCAACGGTGGCCCGAGCCATGCCGCGTCCTTCGCGCAGCCGCTCGAACAGGAGACGGCGGCCGCGCGAAATCCTCGACATCACCGTGCCAAGCGGCACGCCGAGCACTTCGGCGATCTCTCCGTAGGAGAACTCTTCAACGTCGCGCATCCAGACCGCCTCGCGGAACGCCTCGGGCAGCGCGTCCAGCGCAGCCTGCAGATCGACGTCGAGCGACTGTCGCAGCAGGATGCGCTCGGGCGTATCGAGTGCGGCGGGGCCGTCCGGCCGCGTGGCGGCCTGCTCCACACGGTCGCTGTCCACTTCCACCGTGTCCCGCGCGCGCCCCCGGCGTCGATTCCGCCACGTGTTGTGCAGAATGGCGTAGAGCCAGGCTCGCAGGTTGGTGCCCCGCTCGAAACGATTGGCAAAGCGGAGCGCCTTCACCACCGTATCCTGGACCAGGTCCTCCGCGTCCGCGCGGTTGCGCGTCAGTCGGAGCGACGTGGCGTATAGCGGTTCCAGAAAGCCGAGCACCTCCGACGCGAAAGCGTCCGCGCGAATCGGATCGGATGGCGGTCGGCGTCCAAGCATCAAGCGCTCGGGTCCTTGGGGCATAACCCCCGCGGCGACCCGTTTATTCCGTCCTCAAGTCTACGGCGGATGACGGCCCGCACGGACTCGTTGCCGCGGTTTCCGTCAATTCTGGCGCGACGCGAGGCGAGCCCATCGGTACGTCCTTTGCTGCCCCGCAACCGCGGCGGCTCATTGCGAGCGTTGAACGGCCGGCAGTATGATCGGCCTCCCATGGGCGCGGTGAATACCGCGGCCGGAATGACCGTCAGACCAGAGTGCCGGTGGTAATAAAACCCCTCGGCCCGTCTGCTAGGAGTAGAACGACATGAGCGACTGCACACGGCGCGGGACATGGCTCCCACTCGCTGTCGCCGCGCTGGCGGCCGCCATCGCGTCCGCACCGCTGCCGGCCTCGGCACAAACGCCCTATGTTCCCTACTTCGGGAAGAACCAGATCCGCTACGACAACTTCCGGTGGCAGATCTACACCACGGATCATTTCGAGATCTACTACTACCCCGAGACCGAACAGCACCTGGAGCGCGTGGCCAGCTATGCCGAGAGTGCCTACCAGCACATCAGCTCGGAGTTGCGTCACGATCTGGCCTTCAAGGTCCCGCTCATCGTCTTCAAGACGAGCAGCGAGTTCCAGACGCAGAACGTCATCCCGGGCGCGGCACAGGAGGGTGTCGGCGCCTTCGCCGAGCCGACTCGCCAGCGTATCGTGCTGCCGATTGACGATCCGCCCGATCTCCTCTACCGCCTGATCGTCCACGAGCTCACGCACCAGTTCGAGTTCGACATCATCCCGACCTCCCTCATCCGCCGCAGCGTGCCGCTGTGGGTCAACGAAGGGCTGTCCGACTACATGACGGGCATCTGGCAGCCGCTCGACCTGGCGTCGATCCGCGACGCCGCCGTGGCCGACATCATCCCGAAGATGAGCCGGATGGACGAATACGGCAATTTCACGAACGTCCGCATGGTCTACAACCTGGGCCACGCGGTGTTCGAGTTCATCGAGTCACGCTGGGGCAAGGAAGGACTGCGGCAGTATCTGTTCGCGCTGCGCAAGGCGGTGATCGGCGGTGGCGAGGACGCCTACATGGAGGCGCTGCGCCTCACGCCAGAGGAGTTCGACCAGCAGTTCGAGAAGTATCTGAAGGACCGCTTCAAGCCGTTCCGCGACAAGGAGCGGCCGTCGGACTACGGGCGCAACCTCGCACCGGACCCCGAGAAGTCGGCGTTCACGGCGGCGGTGTCGGTCGAACCGTCGCCGTCCGGAGATCTCATGGCCGTGGCCACCTTCAATCGGAAGGACCGCGAGCTCGACTTCGTGCTCGCCTCGGCCAAGGACGGCTCGGTCATCCGCAACCTGACCAACGGCTTCGATCAGGACAAGGGCTTCGAGTTCATCGTGCAGCCTGGCGGCCGCTTCAATACGGTGCCCTGGATGTCCTGGTCGCCGACCGGAGACCGCCTCGCCTACTTCGTGCGCACGGAGAAGTCGCGCACGCTCATCATGCAGAACGTCCTCAACCGCGATATCGAACAACGGATTGTGATGCGGTCCGTGGACGATCCCGAGTCGCCGGACATCTCACCCGACGGACGCCAGGTGGCGTTCGCAGCGCTGCGGAGCGGCGTCGGCGACATCTTCACTGTCAATCTCCAGAGCGGAGAGGTGACGAACCTGACGAAGGACAACTTCGGCGACTCGGGCCCGACCTGGTCGCCCGACGGCCGATCCATCGTCTACATCGCGCGCGTCAGCGGCAACGAGAAGCTGTTCCGCATCGACGTGGCCAGCGGCGTCAAGACGCAGCTCACCTTCGGCACGCACGACGACAGCGCCGCGCAGTTCATCGACGCCGACACGCTCGTGTTCTCGTCAACCGCCACCGACCCGAGCAAGTCGATCGAACCCGATGTCGCACGCAACGGCAACATCTACAACATCTGGACGCTCGGCCTGAAGAACGGTGAGCTGCGCCAGTACACGGATGTCGCGGTGAGCAACGTGTCTCCGGTGCTGCTCCGCGAGGGCGGCAGTTCCTCGCGCATCGCGTTCGTCAGCACGTACAAGGGCGAGTACGAACTGCACACCCTCGACCGGAAGGAGGCCATCGTCACGGCGGCGTCGGCCGACTTCGGCGCGCCGGGCCCCATCATCGACTTCCAGGCTCCGCTCGCACACATGCTGCTGCCCGACAAGAAACGGAAGAAGGGATCGTTCGAGAAGATGTTCCTCGACGGACGCCCACCGGTGAACGTCGGCGTCACGAGCGGCGGCGACGTCTTTGGCGGTACCGCGGTCGCATTCAGCGACGTGCTGGGCGACAAGCAATTCAACCTGTACGCCGCGTCGATTTCGCAGTACCGCACTCTGGCGCTCTCGTACTCGAACATCGCGCGCCGCTTCAACTACATGTTCCAGGGCTTCTCGCAGACGTCGTTCTTCTACGGCAACCTCGAGAACGTCTTCTACGACCCGATTTACAGCGGCCAGATCGACAGGGACTTCGCGCTGGCGACACGCACCATCCGGGGTGGAAGCGCGTTCGGCATCTGGCCGTTCAACCGGTACCGGCGAATCGAGGTGTCTGGCGGTGTCATGCAGTACCGCGAGTCATTCAACGATCCGAGTCTCCAGCAGTACTCACAGGGGTACCAGCAGGAGCAGTTCGGCCGCCAGCTCTTCCAGTCTGGCACCTACGTGCCGTTGGGCGTCTCGCTCGTGCAGGAGACCACGGTGTTCCGCGAGTTCGGACCGCTCGCCGGCAACACGATGCGGCTTGCCTACGAGGTGTCGCCGAAGATCGGCAACACGCTCTCACGGCAGACAACCGACGTCGATGCCAGGTACTACCTCCGTCTCGGCGGGTCAGGCCTGCTCGCGCTGCGGGCGAAGGGCTTCAAGAGCTGGGGCAGCTCCCCCGACTTCATGTACTTCGGGGGCAACTCGGAGCTGCGGGGGTACGACTACTTGTCCCTCATCGGATCGAAGGCCGGGTTCCTGAACGCCGAGCTGCGCTTTCCGCTCATCGAAGCCATGCTGACCCCGGTCGGGGTGCTTGGCGGAATTCGAGGCGTGCTGTTCGCCAACATGGGCGGAGGGAGCTTCGAGGGCCAGAAGGGTGCCGAGGGCGGGAACTATAAGTGGTTCTCCACCTCGGCGGTTCGGTACACACCCGTCGACAGCTACACCACCGATGCGCTGGGGAACCAGATCGCGGTTCCGGGTACGCCGGTCACTGTGTCGGGCCTTCGCCTCGTGGACGCCCGCGCCTCGTACGGCGTGGGGCTCGAGACCTTTGCGCTCGGCTTCCCCATCCATTTTGACTGGTCGTGGAAGACGCTCCTGAACAAGGATTGGGAGGATGCGCTGTTCGCCGCCTACGGCGGAAGCAAAGAGTTCCGGAAACCGAAGTTCGCCGTCTGGATCGGCTACGACTTCTGATCGTCTAGCTCTTCTGCAGCCGCAGTTCGCTCCGGGCCAGATCCATCGTCACCCGGTAGCCGCTCAGAAACTTGTGGCCGATGATCCCGCCGAGCTGGAAGCCGAGCAGCGCGCTTGGCGCCCGGAGGTTCAGGACGACGAGCGGAAAATTACGGTACTCGATTCGATCGAAATCCAGGCTCTGACCCGCGAGAAGGAACGCATCGCGATCCCATCCCGACGTGCCGTACACCTTGAGCGGGATGCGCCGATACGCCGCCACCTCGGCTGAGGGCGCCGTGAGCTGGTCCGCCAGATCAGTGCTGATTGAAATGACCTCGCCACCGGTATCGACGACGAAATAGGCCGGCTTGGTGGAGTTGACCAGCCCGCGCACCATCGCGAGGCGATGAACACGCATTGGCAGACGGAAGTCCGCGCCGACGTCCGGCATGTCATGGCCGATCGTCAGGAGACGCTGCTTGTAGTCGATCGCCATCGACATCCCGAGGGAGAGCGGCGAGAAGCTCTCCCCCTCCCGCTTGGGGATTCCGCGCAGCGCCGGGTTCTTGATGAGCACGGGCAGGTTGCGCACCTGGAGCGTCCCGATGTCGAGCGAGTTGACTCGCGCCAACTGGAGCCCACGTAGACCGACTTCACCAACGCCGGCGCTGAGAGTGTAGGTGATCGGCTGCACACCCTGTCTTTGGGCGGTCTCGCGCGAGACAACCGTTTCCTCGGAGCCGGTGTCGAGCACGAAATCCTGCCTGCTGCCGCCGTTGACACGAGCCTCGACGACGATCTTGTCCTTGACCAGCCGGAACGGCACCGTGTGCAGCGAGCGAAGATCCTCGGGATCGACGTCTACTGGAATCTTTCCCTGGAAGGCTTCGAGAAAACGTACCTGGGCGCGCGACCAGGCGGCTTTGTCGCTCCGGTCCTTGTTCGGCAGCAGGTTGATGAAGTTCGTATAGGCGTTGGCGGCTTCGTCGAAGCGGCCGAGCCGCTCGTAGATGTCTCCAATCGTGGCGTGAATCTCGCCATCTCTGGGCGCCGCCGCGACGGCCGTCAGCGCCTCGTTCAGCGCCTGGTCGAGCTGGCTGCGCGTGGCGTGGGAACGCGCCACGCCGAAGCGCGCGCGCGACGAACCGGGGTTCCGGGCCAGCACGTCGCGGTAGATGGCGTCTGCCTCGTCGAAGAGACCCGACGACCACAGCGAATCACCGTAAAGGGTGATCGCTTCCGAATCCGCGGGGGCATCCTTCCTGAGGGTCTCGGCTTCCAGTCGCGCCGTGTCGAACCGGGCGAGCCTCAGCGCGGTCTTGACCTTCCCCTTCCGCGCGCGAAGAGCGAGCGCCCGGTCCTCGGCGTGCGTGGCCTTGTCGAACGCCTGGAACGCCTCGGGATAGCGGGTTTCCTCGGAGAACAGATTGCCAAGTTGGAGTTGGACCTCCGCATCGCCGGAGGTAATCGCGTCCGAGGCACGCAGCACCAGCGTGCATGCTGCCGCAATCGCGGCGGTGAACACGGCGAACCGGAGCGTGCTACGCGTCATGCAACCCAACCTTTCTGGGCCTCGACTTTTTCGACTCGAATCGCGAAGGATGCTACGTCTTCTGGTAGAACCGCGCGTTGGCCCCGATGAAATGCTCCCACTTCTCCGGAGTTTCGTCCAGCGCGAAGATCGCTTCAACCGGGCACGCGGGCACGCACGCGCCGCAGTCGATGCACTCGTCCGGGTGAATATAGAGCATTTCCGCTGCGTCGAACCCCGCTTCGTCCTTGCGCGGGTGAATGCAATCCACGGGGCAGACGTCCACGCACGCACTGTCCTTCGTCCCGACACAGGGTTCGCAGATGATATACGCCACGCGACACTCCAAACCGGCAAGGTCCCCGCTTCCGCCGCCTCGGCGGGCTGACCCGATCCCCGCCGTCGCTCGGCTGAGCGCCAGCCCCGAAGTATACCCGGAGAGAGCGTCTGCGCCTCGCGCCCGAGGCTGCGACCGGGTACGAAAGCCACGGGCGGGCGGAACCGTGCCGGTATAATCGCCGCGCTCGAGTGACAGGCGTGCTTTCCTCCCTCACGAACCGGATCTTCCTCGCGTGCACGCTGCTGGCGATGCTCTCGCTCGGCTTCGCGTTCTACTACATCAACGCGCGAGCCACGACGGAAGCGGAGGCCGAGTTGAGGCGTGGCCTCAATGAAGCGAGCACCCTGGTGGATCAGAACCGCGTAAATCTGACCGAGACATTTACGCGCCTCACGCGACTCATCGCCGATCTTCCGAAGCTGAAAGCCGCGGTGGAGACCGGCGACGCTCCGACGGTGCAGCCACTTGCGGATGAATACCGCCAGGAGCTCGCCGCGGACGTCCTCGTGCTCGCGGGCCCGCGCGGGACGGTGCTGGGTGCCGCGGGTGCCGATCCTTCCGCCCTGCTGGCGCTCCTCCCCCGTCAACCGTCGTCGGAGGAGCTGGCACTGTTCTCCAGGCACCCGAAAGGCCTGCTGCAGATCGTCAGCGTGCCGGTTCAGCTCGCGGGTGAACCACCGGAGATTCTCGGCCGCCTGACCGTCGGCTTCTTTCTCGACGACACGCTCGCGGCCCAGTTCAAGCGCCTGACCGGCAGCGAGATTGCGTTCGGGGTTGACGGCCGCATCCTCGCATCGACCCTGGCGCCAGAACTTCGTGACCGGCTCCGCCCGATGATGCAGTCGCGCGATGTCGCGTCGGTCACACTCGGCACGGAGGAGTTCCTCGGCGTCAGCCACCCGCTGCTACCCACCCCTCGGGCCGAGGCCGACGCGGACACGCCCATGGCACTCGTGCTCCGCTCTCGGACGGAGCGGCTGCGCTTTCTCAACACAATTCGCACCGGGCTGGCAGGCGTACTGGTCCTGACGCTCGTCCTCGCCACCATCGTGAGCTACGGCGTCGCCCGGACGGTCACCAAGCCTCTCAGCGCGGTGACCGGCGCCATGCGCGAGGTCGCTGCCACCGGCGACCTCACACGCAAGGTCTCCCTTCACAGCGGGCCGTGGGACGACGAGGACGCGCGGCTGTTGGCCTCGGCGTTCAATACGCTCACTGACTCGATTGCCCGTTTCCAGGCGGAGGCGGCGCACAAGGACCGGCTCTCGTCACTCGGCCGGCTGTCCACGGTGATTGCCCACGAGATCAGGAATCCGTTGATGATCATCACGACGTCGTTGGGCACCCTGCGTCAGGACGATGTCTCGGCGGCCGAACGGCGCGAAGCGGTGACGGACATCGCCGACGAGACCCGTCGTCTGAATCGAATCGTCGCGGAGGTGTTGGACTTCGCGAAGCCGATTACCTTCGAGCTGGCCGAGGCCAGCATCAACGACGTCTGCCGAGACTCGGCGGCGGCGGCGTGGGCGGGCGAAGCGAACTGCGGCGCACACCTCGATCTCGACGCCGCGCTGCCGGCCGCCGTCACGGACGCGGAACGGCTGCGAACGGCGCTCGTCAATATTCTCGCCAACGCTCGGAATGCCGTGCACGCCGCGGAGAGCGCCGATATGCAGGCTCGCGGCGGCAGCCGGGCGGCGGCGGTGACGGAGCCGGCGGTCCGCGTCACGACGAAGCGGGACGGCGACCGCGTGCGCCTGTCGATTCAGGACCGCGGCATCGGCATCACGCCCGAGGACCTCGTGCACATCTTCGACCCGTACTTCACGACGCGCCGCGCCGGGACCGGCCTCGGCCTGCCGATTGCCAAGAACATCATCGAAGGGCTTGGCGGCCATCTGGAGGTCACGAGCAGGCATGGCGAAGGCACGGAGATTCGCATCGACCTGCCGTTGACGGCACGCGAGGCACACGCATGAGCGCCATACGCGGCTCGATCCTGCTCACCGACGATGAAGAAAAGATCCTCAAGCGGCTCGGCCGGGCACTGAGGGACGACGGCCACGAAGTGATCGAAGCGGGGTCCGCCCGGGAAGCCCAGAAGCTGCTTGGGGAACGGCCGTTCGACCTCCTCGTGGTGGACAACGTCATGCCGGGTATGACAGGGCTCGAGCTCATTCGCGACCTCGGGCTCACCATGTCTCCGTCCGAACGCCCGCAGGTGTTGATGATGACGGCCCATGCCTCGGTGGAGAACGCCATCGAGGCCATGAAGCTCGGGGCGCTCGACTATCTCCAGAAGCCGTTCGAGGTGGAGGAGCTGCTCGTGGTGGTCCGCCATGCACTCGAACACCAGCGCCTGCGCACCGAGCGCCAGTACCTGATCAGCGAGCGCAACGCCGAGTTCAACCACTATGGCATCGTCGGCCGGAGCCGCGCGATGGAGGAGGTCATCAAGCGCGCCGAGCTGGTCGCGCAGACCAAGAGCACCGTGCTCATCACCGGCGAAACAGGGACGGGCAAGGAAATGGTGGCCCGCGCCATCCACCATCACAGCGCACAGCGCGATATGCCGCTCATCAAGGTGAACTGCGCGGCCATCCCGGACACGCTCCTCGAATCGGAGCTGTTCGGCCACGTCCGCGGCGCCTTCACCGGCGCCACGATGACCAAACGCGGCAAGTTCGCGCTGGCCGACGGCGGGTCCATCTTCCTCGATGAAATCGGGACGTTGACTACCGCGGTCCAATCGAAGCTGCTCCGGGTCCTGCAGGAGCGCGAGTTCGAGCCTCTCGGAGCGGAGCGGACGCAGCGCGTGGATGTACGCGTGATTGCCGCCACCAACCGCGACCTGAAACAGATGGTCGGCGACGGCCGGTTCCAGGAGGACCTGTACTATCGGCTCAATGTGATCCCCATCGTGATCCCGCCGCTCCGCGATCGCCGGGACGACATCCCAGTCCTCATCGAGCACTTCGTGGACAAGCACAAGGGCCGCACCGGCAAGCCGATCGAGCGCGTGGATGACGAGGTCATGCAGATCCTGCAGCGGTACGAGTGGCCCGGCAACGTCAGGGAGCTGGAGAACACCATCGAGCGCGCCGTGGTGCTCGCCACCAGCGCCGTGCTGACGCCTCAGTCCGTGTCTCTGCTCGGTGCGACGTCGGCGCCGCCTCCGGGTCTGCCGTCGCTCCGGCTTCATCAGAACATCGAGTGGGTGGAGAAGGAGACGGTCCGCCGTTCGCTGGAACAGTCGGGGGGAGTCAAGAAGGAGGCCGCCGAGCTGATGGGGATCAGCCAGCGAGCGCTCAGTTACTACCTGAGCAAGTACCGCATCGATTAGGGTCAGGGCCAGACCTGTCGCCGCAGGGTGACAGTAACTTACCGATGGCGTCTGCGATTACCGGTCCTGTAACTCCGGTCCCGCCTCATCCCTACGATTTGCCCTCGTTTTCACGCGATTCTCCCCGCGGGTGGCAGGCATCGGGATTGCTAGGACATACCGAGGTCCGATTTCCAGATGATGCCGCGCGCATGCTCCGTTGCCCTCACAGCCCTTGCGGTCGCGCAGGTGACCATGACCATGTCCTGGCCGAGTGTCGAAGCACGCCAGGCCGCTGAGCCGCGCGTGATTGAGGTGGTCGCGAAGAGGTACTCCTTCGAACCGGCGATCATCGAAGTCACAGAAGGCGAGCCCATTCGCCTCCTGGTCAAGTCGGGAGACGGGGTGCACGGGTTTCAAGTCAAGCAGTTCAAGATTGGCAAGGAGATCCCGCGCGGCACCGAAGCGGTCGTGATCGACTTCACGCCCAACGTGGCGGGCCGCTTCCCCATCCTCTGCTCGGAATACTGTGGAGACGGCCACGACGACATGAGGGGCACACTCGTGGTCGCGGCACGCGCGGTTCACACACCGTAGGAGAACCGATTGATGCGGATACGTATGTTCATGATGGCGCTCGCCATCACCGCCGGGCTCGGGCCGGCGTACGCCGCCGGCGTTGAGAACGCCGGCGACCAGACGCCGACGGGGCAGCAAGCCGCACCCTCCGCGCCCCCGGATGACCCGGACTTGGACATCAATTCGCTCCAGCCGGAGTTCACCATCGTCAATCTGCCAACGACCCTGCGAATGCCCCGCAACAAGTTGGCATTCCGGCTGACGCACCGTTTCGGCCGTCCGCTCGGCGCCGGGACTTTCGGCAACCTCGCCGCGGACCTCTTTGGCCTCGATACCGGCGCGCAGGTTGGCCTCGAGTTGCGCTACGGCCTCATGCGCGGGACACAACTCGGTATCCATCGCACGAGCGACCGAACAGTGGAACTCTTCGGGCAGCACGACCTGTGGCGGCAGAGCGCGGGACATCCCGTGGGCCTCGGGATCAACGTCACCGTCGAGGGCATGAACAACTTCAAGGAAAGATACACCCCATCGCTTGGCCTCGCCTTGTCTCGCGAGATCAAGGGCGTCGGATCGGTGTACGCCGAACCGATGTGGGTAGGCAACGTCAACGTCTTCGAATCCTTCGTCAGCGGCGACGACAACACGGTCTTGGTTGGACTCGGCGCCCGAATTCGCCTGCGACCCACCGTCTACTTCGTCGGTGAGTTCGCACCGCGGCTCGCGGGCTACGACGCCGGTGCGCACCACCGCTCAATCGGCATCGAGAAGCGCGCCGGCGGCCACTCGTTCCAGCTCAACTTCTCCAACGGTACCGGGTCCACGATCGGGCAACTCGCGCGCGGCGGCACCGGGAGCGACGACTGGTACATCGGATTCAACATCTCCAGGAAGTTCTTCTGATGCGGGTACACACGCTCTGGTTCCCAACCCTGATCCTGGCTGCCACGCTGGCCGCGGCCACCTGCGGCGGCAGCTCGTCGCCGACGACGCCGTCACCGTCGCCCGCGCCTGCACCATCGCCGGCTCCGTCCACGAACACGATTACGATCTCCGCGAGCGGCGTGTCGCCGAAGACGATCACCGTGCCGCCAGGGACGCGCGTGACGTTCGTCAACAACAGCAACTCGCCGCATGACATGAGCTCGGACCCTCATCCGGAGCACACCGACTGCCCCGAGATCAATCAGGTGGGGTTCATCTCGGCTGGTCAAACGAAGCTGACGGGCAACCTCAACACGCCGCGTACGTGCGGCTACCACGATCACAATCAGCCCTCCAACACATCGCTCCAGGGATCGATAGTGATTCAGTAGACCCTGGGCAGTGATCGATTGGCGAAACTCGATGTACATTGATTCGTCGCCGTCAGTCGATCACGAGCTGGCTTGCGACGCTTCTCGTGACTGACGACAACCCGCCTTCAACCCTCCGAATTCCCGTGGCCGTCCTTCTCGGCCTCGCGGCGCCACCCATCGGCCTGCTGGCCTGGATCGCGTTGAGCGGCTCGCGCCGGAACGACTACCTGCGCTCACCGTGGGTTCGGACGGGCATGGCTCTCGGCATTGCCAGCGCGCTCCCCCTCCTCACCGTCGCCGGCGCGGCGGGACTGGGCCTCTGGCCTGATCCGAATCCCAATCCGATCGGCCTCGGGCTCCTGCTGTTCGCGGGCGGCGGCGTGGCGACGGTACTCATCGCGGCGGGGATCGTCCTCATCGGCAAGGGCGAACCGCGCACTCGAGAGTAGCGATCCACGACGATGCAGAGCTGGCGAGCCGTGCTCTCCCGCGAGTCGTCCACGTCAATTACACTAGGTACTATCGTGCCTCTCGACGCGCCTCTGACCTTCATCGGACCCAAGACCCCCAAGCCGGAATGGCTGAAAGTTCGAGCACCTGGGTCGGAGAACTTTCTCCGGCTCAAGGGAATCATGAAGGATCTGCGGCTCAATACCGTGTGCGAGGAGGCCCGCTGCCCGAACATCGGGGAGTGCTGGCATCAGGGCACGGCCACGTTCATGATCCTCGGTGAGATCTGCACGAGGGCATGTGCGTATTGCGCCGTCAGCCACGGCAGACCGAACGAGCTCGACGTCGCCGAGCCGGCCCGCGTGGCGAGCGCCATCGAGGCGATGGCGCTGAAACACGCCGTGATTACCTCCGTCGATCGCGACGACCTGGCCGACGGCGGCGCCTCGATTTTCGCGGACACAATCCGACAGACCCGGGCGCGCGTTCCTGGCTGCCGCATCGAAGTGCTCATCCCGGATTTTCAGGGACACGAGGCGTCGCTGCGCACGGTGCTCGACTCCGGCCCCGACGTGCTGAACCACAACATCGAGACCGTGCCCCGCCTCTATCGGATGGCGCGATCCGGCGGTCGCTATCCGCGATCGCTGGAGCTCCTCGATCGGTCGCGCCACTATGCTCCCGCCATCGCCACGAAGACGGGCATCATGGTCGGGCTCGGCGAGGAGATCGACGAGGTGATGACGGTGTTCGACGATCTCCGCGGCGTCGGCGTGTCGATCCTGACGATTGGGCAGTACCTCAGGCCGACCCCGGCGCACGCGCCGATGGCGCGCTATTACCACCCCACGGAGTTCGCCCACCTGAAATCGGAAGCACTCGCCCGCGGCTTCGTACACGTGGAATCAGGTCCGCTCGTCCGCAGCTCGTACCATGCGAGCGAGCAGGCGGACGCCTACGACGCCCGGCAGCAAGCAGACGACACGGCCTAAGCGCCGCCAGTCCTACTTCGCCATCCGCAGGATGCGTGTAATCGGATCGTAGAACCGGCTGACCACCCGTTCCTTGAGCGGGATGATGGCGTTGTCGGTGATGTGGATGTGCTCGGGACACACCGTCGTGCAGCACTTCGTGATGTTGCAGTAGCCGATGCCGTGCTCGTTCTTGAGGTCCGGCACGCGGTCCTCGGTGTCGAGCGGGTTCATCTCGAGGTTGGCCGCGTAGACGAGGAAGCGCGGGCCGATGAACTCGTCGTGCTTGTTGTGGTCGCGCAGCACGTGACAGACGTCCTGGCACAGGAAGCACTCGATGCACTTCCGGAACTCCTGGACTCGATCCACGTCGCGCTGCGCCATCCGCCACGTGCCATCCGGTGCGTCGGGCTTTCGCGGCAGGAACTTCTTGATGGTCTTCTTCACGCGGAAGTTCCAGGAGACGTCCGTGACGAGATCCTTGATCGGCGGAAAGGCGCGCATCGGCTCGACGGTGATCGGCTCCCAGAGGTTCAACTGGCTCATGCGCGTCATGCACATCAGGCGCGGCTTGCCGTTGATCTCCGCCGAACAGGACCCGCACTTGCCGGCCTTGCAGTTCCAACGGACCGCGAGATCGTTGGCTTGCTCGGCCTGAATCTTGTGCACGACGTCCAGCACGACCATCCCCTCCGTCACCTCGGTGTGGAAGGTCTGGAACGTGCCGTCACCGCCCTCGTGCGTGCGCCAGATCTTGAATGTCGCTTTCGCCATTTAGTGGAGATTCTCCTCGAAACAAATAGCGGGCCGCTCCGTTGTCACAGCCCGATGGATCGCGCTTGGCGGTTGGTTGTCATCCCACCCCCAGCAGTGCGACCGGCCCACTAAGTCTTCTGCTCCTCGATAACGGCTTTGAGGTGGTCCGGTATCGGAGGCAATGGCGCCCGCGACACCTGCACGGACCCGCCAGGGCCCTGCTTGGTCATGACGTTGAAGGTGGCGAATTCCGGGAGCTTCTCCGGGTAGTCCTCGCGGAAATGGCCGCCACGGCTTTCCTTCCGCTCGATCGCCGAGAGCGCCACCGCTTCAGACACCGCCAGCAGGTTGCGCAGGTCCAGCGCCGTGTGCCAACCGGAGTGGTACTCACGGTGGCCCGTGACGCCGACGCGCGACGCGCGCGCCTTGAACGTCTGGATCCGCTTCACCGCCTCCTGCATTTCGTCCTCGAGCCGTACGATGCCGACCAGCGCCTGCATCGACTCCTGGAGATCGGCCTGAACGGTATAAGGATTCTCGCCCGCCTCGCCGCGATCGAACGGCGCGAGCGCCTCCTCGATCGCGCGATCCACGGCGGCATCATCCACGCGCGCCTGGCCGTTCTCGCGCGAGAACGTGGCCGCGTACTCACCGGCGCGCTTGCCGAACACGATCAGATCGGAGAGCGAGTTGCCGCCAAGGCGATTCGCACCGTTGATGCCGGAAGCGCACTCACCGGCGGCAAAGAGGCCAGGGATGCTCGACATTTGCGAGTCGCCGTCCACGCGGATGCCGCCCATCACGTAGTGAGTCGTCGGACCGACTTCCATCGGCTCCTTCGTGATGTCGAGGTCGGCGAGCTCCTTGAACTGGTGGTACATGCTCGGAAGCTTGCGCTTGATGTGCTCCTCGGCGTTCCCCACCTTCTCCTTGATCCACGCGATATCGAGGTAGACGCCGCCGTGTGGAGAGCCACGCCCGGCCTTCACCTCGCGGTTGATGCAGCGCGCCACGTGGTCGCGCGTCAGCAGCTCGGGCGGACGGCGGGCGCTCTTGTCGTGTTGCACGTAGCGCCAGCCCTCCTCGGGATCGGAGGCCGTCTGCGGCTTGTAGTTGTCGGGGATGTCGTCGAACATGAAGCGGCGCCCTTCGCTGTTCTTCAGGATGCCTCCCTCACCGCGCACGCCCTCGGTGACGAGAATCCCCTTCACGCTCGGCGGCCAGACCATCCCGGTGGGATGGAACTGGATGAACTCCATGTCGATGAGCTCGGCGCCGGCGCGGTAGGCCAGTGCATGACCATCGCCGGTGCCCTCCCAGCTGTTGCTCGTGACCTTGTAGGCACGGCCGATGCCGCCGGTCGCCAGAATCACCGCCTTGGCGGAGAAAACGTGAAAGCGCCCGCGCTCGCGGTCGTAGGCCACCACGCCGGCGGCCCGACCGCCATCGAGCAGCAGCTCGATGACCGTGTGCTCCATGTGCACCGTCACGCCCAGGTAGGTCGTGTGATCCTGGAGCGTGCGAATCAGCTCCAGACCGGTGCGATCGCCTACGTGCGCCAGCCTCGGATAGCGGTGACCGCCGAAGTTGCGCTGGTTGATGCGGCCATCCGGGGTCCGGTCGAAGACCGCGCCCCACCCCTCGAGCTCCCGCACACGATCGGGCGCCTCCTTGGCGTGCAGCTCCGCCATCCGCCAGTTATTGACGTACTGGCCTCCGCGCATCGTGTCGGCAAAATGCACTTTCCAGCTGTCGCGGTCGTCGTTGTGGGCCATGGCCGCGGCCATGCCCCCTTCCGCCATGACCGTATGCGCCTTGCCGAGCAGCGACTTGCAGATGAGCCCCACCGACACGCCGGCATTGGCCGCCTCGATGGCCGCGCGCAGCCCCGCGCCACCGGCCCCGATCACGAGCACGTCGTAGCTGTAGGTCGAGTAGGCGGCCATCAGAGGATCCTCAGGTCCGTGAAGATCCCCATCGAGCAGCAACGGATATAGATATCCGAGAAGCCGACGGAGAAGAGGCTGCACCAGGCAAACAACTGGTGCCTGTGGTTGAGGGCCGTCGAGCAGGCATACGCCTTGTCGCAGACCGGATGCTTCGAGACCTCGTCGAACACGCCGCCGACGACATGGCGCATGACGTGGCAACCGAGCGTGTAGGAGCTCAGGAGGACGACGTTGACGGCGAGGATGAGCGTGCCGACGCCGATGCCGAATACTTCCTCGCCGGTGGCCGGATCGAGAAACCACATCGCCTTCCACACGTCGTACGAGAGCAGGAAGAGGAAGATGACCGCGATCCACATGAAGTAGCGGTGCGCGTTGTGCAGAATCAGGGGGAACCACTGCTCACCCCAGTAGCTCTTGCGCGGCTCACCGACGGCGCACGAGACCGGATCCCCCCAGAACGCCTTGTAGTACGCGCCGCGGTAGTAATAACAGGTGAAGCGAAAGAGACCCGGGAACGGGAGAATCAGGAGCGCCGGGGAGAACGGCGCCAATGACGGCCACCATGCGGGCTTCGGGCCGAACCATGCGTGCGGCGAATCGCCCCAGATCTCCGGCGCGTAGAACGGCGACAGGTAGGGACCGAATGCGTAGTGCTCGCCCTGGAACGCCGCCCACGTCGAGTAGACGACGAATGCGCCCAGCCCGATGAAGACGACGATCGGCGTCACCCACCAGGCGTCGCGCCGGTTCGTCTCACCGAAACCACGCGGCACCACCCTCACCGGAATCGCTTCCATATACCTCCGAGATGGAAAGACTGATTGAGCCAACCTCGTACGATATAGGGGGACTCGCGCAGAATCAAGGCCGGAGCAGCTCCAGCGCTCTCGGCGCTACGTTTCGTAGTCGATCACGCGCCGCTCCACGCGCACGTCCTTGACGAACGACGCGAGCGCCTTGTGCGCGGGATGGTCCTGATATGCCTGATACGCGGCGCGCGACTCGAACTCGGAGTACAGCGCGACATCAGCCGAGTCGGCTTCATGAATCACGTCGATCCCGACTTCGAGACGACGGAGACCATCCATCATATTGGCCAACTCCTCGAGTCGTGCCTTCATGAGGCGCGCATTCTCGGCACGACTGCGGCCCGCAGCCGTTTCCTTCAATTTCCACAAGACAATATGGGTGAACATAAATCCCGTTCCAAGAACGCCACAGAGACACAGAGGCCACAGAGATCATGGGGTTGACAAGAATACCTCCGTGTTCTCTGTGCCTCTGTGGCGTTTGACTGAGAACCCGGAAGCGTGTACAAGCCGAAGCGGAAACAGCGGCGAAGGCGCCGCTATTTTCGTCTCGGCTTGTACACGTGCGTGCTCTGGCCGAAGAAGACCTCGGCGCTCTCCATCAGCGTCTCCGAGAGCGTCGGGTGCGCGTGGATCGTCAGCTTGAGGTCCTCGGCGGTGGCGCCCATCTCGATCGCCAGTGTGCCCTCGGCGATGAGCTCGCCGGCTCCCGATCCGACAATGCCGACACCGAGCACGCGGCCGCTCTTCGGCTCGAGCACGAGCTTGGTCAGTCCCTCCGGCCGGTCTATCGTAATCGCCCGACCAAGCGCCCCCCACGGGAACTTCGCGATCTCGACCTCGCGCCCCTCGGCCTTCGCTTGCGCCTCGGTGAGCCCGGCCCACGCGATCTCCGGATCCGTGAAGACGACAGCCGGAATCGCGAGCGGCTCGAAGACGGCCTTAAGGCCGAGGATGGCTTCGACAGCCACCCGCGCCTCGTGCGACGCCTTGTGCGCCAGCATCGGCTCGCCCGCCACATCGCCGATGGCGAATATCGTCGGCTCGGCGGTGCGCCGCTGGCCGTCGGTCTCGATGAACCCCTTCGCATCCACGCCCACGCGCGTCGTGTCGAGCCCGGGAATCCTTGAATTGGGACGACGGCCGACGGCGACGAGCACGCGATCGAACACCTGTTCCGTAGGCGCGCCGCCGGATGCGGGGCCCGCAAACGTCACGCGAATGCCGCCGGCCTTCGCGTCTTCGCTCACCTTCGTGACCTTCGTATCCACGAGGATCGCCGCGAACAGCTTCTCGAGACGCTTCTGGAGCACGGCCACGAGATCGCGGTCGGCGCCCGGCAGCAGCCCGGGGGTCATTTCAACGACCGACACCTTGCTGCCGAGGGTGGCGTAGACCGTGCCGAGCTCGAGGCCGATGTAGCCGCCGCCGATGACGAGCAGGGATTTCGGAATGTCCGGCAGATCGAGAGCCGAGGTGGAGTCGAGCATGCGCGGGCTGTCGATCGAGAGCGACGGAATCTTCGTTGGGCTCGATCCGGTCGCCAGGATGCCGTGATCGAACTTCAGCTCGGTCGTTCCGCCCGCCCCGGCGATGGTCATCCCGTTCGGTCCGGTGAGCGTGGCCCGGCCCTGGATGAAGTTCACCTTGCGCATCCGCGCGACCTGCCCGACCCCGCCGGTCAGCTTGTCCACGACCCCCTGCTTGAAGGCACGGAGCTTGTCCACGTTCACATCCGGCGCGGAGAACGTCACGCCCCAGTTGGTGGCATGTTTCGCCTCGTCGACAACCTTGGCGACGTGAAGGAGCGCCTTGGATGGGATGCACCCGCGATAGAGGCAGACGCCGCCGGGGTTCTTCTCCTCGTCGATGAGGGTGACCTGCATGCCGAGGTCGGCGGCGTAGAACGCCGCGGCGTAGCCTCCGGGTCCCGCGCCGAGCACGGCCAGTTGCGTCGTCTCAGTGGCCATCAGCCGAGCAGCGACAGGAGGAACGGCTGTTCGATTGCCTCAACCACCCAGCGGAGGAAGCGCATCGCATCGGCGCCGTCGATCACGCGGTGATCGTAGGACAGTGACAACGGGAGGAGCTGGCGCGGCTCCCAGGCATTGCTTTTCCAGACCGGCTCGAGAATTCCGCGCGACACGCCGAGGATCGCGACTTCCGGCCAGTTGATGATTGGCGTGAAGTAGGTCCCGCCGATCCCGCCGAGGTTCGAAATGCTGATGCCGCCGCCGCTCATCTCCTCGAGCGTCAGCTTCTTGCTGCGGGCCTTCTCGGAGAGCTCGTGCATTTCGATGGCGATCTGGGTGATGTTTTTCCGGTCGGCGTCCTTGATGACAGGGACGAGCAGACCTCGATCGGTATCCACCGCGACGCCGACGTTCACATACTTCTTGTAGATGATCTCGTTGGAGGTCATGTCCACCGAGGTGTTGAACTGCGGGAACTGCTTCACCGCGGCAGCCAGCACCTTCACGAGCACCGCGGTGACCGTGAGGTTGCCGCCGGACTTTTCGACCTGCCCGCGGAACATCGCCCGCAGTTCCTCCATCGGGGTGATGTCGGCCTTGGCGAACTGAGTGACGTGCGGAATGGTGGTCCAGGCGTGGCTGAGATGTTCGGCCGTCTTCCGGCGGATGTTGTTCATCGGCTGCCGGTCGATCTCGCCCCACTTCTGAAAGTCCGGCAGAGACACTGCCGCCGGTGCGCCAGACTGGCGGGACGTGGCACCGGTGGCCCCGACGCTGCTCAGGATCCGCCTCGCGTGCTCCTTGACGTCTTCATCGGAGATACGGCCGTTCCCGCCGCTTCCCTGCACTTCATGGATATCCACGCCGATCTCGCGTGCGAGCCGCCGTACCGATGGCGAGGCCGGCGCAGGGACTCCCGAGCCAGCCGGCGGTGAGGGCTTCGAGGCCGGTATCGGCTCCGGCGCGGGCTTGGAGGCCCGCGGCATCGGCACGACCTTCTGTTCCTTGGGTTCCGCGGAAGCCCGCCCCTCGACTCCGCCCAGAGGGGCTACGCCAGCCTTCCTTGAAGCCGCCGCCCCGTTGCCCGCCCCGCGCCCAGCCGAGGGGTCATCCACCACGAGGACGACGGAGCCGACCTTCACCTTGTCACCAGGCTTGACCCTGACCTCCGTGATGCGGCCAGCCACCGACGAGGGCACCTCTATGGTGGCCTTGTCGGTCTCGAGCTCGAGCACGGACTGGTCACGGGCGACGGTATCGCCGACTTTCACGAGCACGCGGGTGACGTCGCCCTGCGCGACGTTTTCACCCAGTTCTGGAATCTTGAACTCCGCCACTAATCAGCTCCGCACAATTGCGACAGGCCACGGCGGCACGGACACGCCTCTCTGTCTCCGTGGCCACGTGTCGTGACTATCGCCACGAATCAGGCTGTTGCCGGGTTGGGCTTGTCGGGATTGATGCCCAGATCCTTGATGGCCTTCTGCACGACTCCGGCGTCGAGCTTGCCGTCCTGCATGAGCGCGCTCAGCGTCGCGGCCGTGATGAACTTCGCGTCCACCTCGAAGAAGTCGCGGAGCGACGCGCGCCCCTCGCTCCGCCCAAAGCCGTCGGTCCCGAGCGACGTCAGCTTCCTGGGCATCCAGCGATCGATTGAGTCCGGCAAGGCCTTCACGTAGTCCGACGCGGCCACGATGACACCCTCGGTCTCACCGAGACACTGTGTTACGTACGGCACCCGGGCCGGCTGGCCAGGATGGAGACGGTTCCAGCGCTCCGCGACATGCCCGTCGCGATAGAGCTCCTGGTAGCTGGTCACGCTCCACACGTCAGCCGCCACGTCATACGACTCGAGCATCTGCTGCGCCTTCAGCACTTCGTTGAGAATGGCGCCGCTGCCGAGCAACTGTGCCCGCAGCCCGGGCGTCTTCTTCGACTCGGTGTTTCCGAGCGCGGTCGATCCCGAAGCGCCGCGTGCAGGAGCGGCGCGGAGCCGATAGAGCCCCTTGAGGATGCCTTCGCGCGCGCCCTCGGGCATCGGCAGCATCTCGTACTGCTCGTTCATCACGGTGATGTAGTAGAAGATGCTCTCGCCGTCCTTGTACATCCGCCGGATGCCGTCCTCGATGATCACCGCGATCTCATAGCCGAACGTTGGATCGTAGGAGAGGAGCGTCGGCACGGCGAGCGAAAGAAGGTGACTGTGGCCATCCTGATGCTGCAGCCCTTCTCCGGCAAGGGTCGTCCGGCCGGCCGTCCCGCCCAGAAGGAAGCCGCGGGTACGAGTGTCGGCCGCCGCCCACACGAGGTCGCCCACGCGCTGCATGCCGAACATCGAGTAGTAGATGAAGAATGGGATGGTGTTGATGCCGTGCGTCGCATACGCGCTGCCTGCGGCGATGAACGAGGAGATTGAGCCAGCCTCGGTAATGCCTTCCTCGAGAATCTGCCCCTCCTTCGCCTCCTTGTAGTAGAGCAGCGTATCCACGTCCACCGGCTCGTACAACTGACCGACATGGGAGTAGATCCCGACCTGACGGAAGAGCGACTCCATCCCGAACGTGCGCGCCTCGTCCGGCACGATCGGTACGACGAGGTCGCCGATCTCCTTGTCCTTCAGCATCTTCGACAACATGCGCACGAACGCCATCGTCGTTGACACCTTGCGGCCGTCGCTGCCTTTGTGGAATTCGGCGAAGAGCTCCGGCAGCGTGTCGGCCTTGAGCGGCTCGACTTCAACGGAGCGCGTCGGAACGAAGCCGCCCAGCTGCGTCCGCCGCTCGAGCATGTAGCTGACTTCCGGGCTGTTGTCCGACGGCCGATAGAATGGCGCCTTCGCCACGTCCTCGTCACCGATCGGAATGCCGAAGCGCGTGCGGAATGCCTTCAGCTCGTCTTCGTTCAACTTCTTCTGCTGGTGCGTGATGTTCTTCCCCTCGCCCGCCTCACCGATGCCGTAGCCCTTGATGGTGCGCGCGAGGATGACGGTGGGCTGCCCGGTGTGCTCGACGGCGGCCTTGTACGCGGCGTAGACCTTGATGGGATCGTGCCCGCCGAGCGTCAGCTTCTTGAGCTGCTCGTCCGAGAGATGCTTGACCATGTCGACGAGCGCCGGATCGACACCCCAGAAATGGTTGCGGACGTAGTCGCCAGACTCCACGGCGTACTTCTGATACTCGCCGTCCACCACTTCGCCCATCCGCTTGATGAGCAGCCCGCCGTGATCCTTCTCGAGCAGCGCGTCCCACTCGCCGCCCCAGATCACTTTCAGGACGTTCCAGCCCGCGCCCCGGAATGCCGCCTCGAGCTCCTGGATGATCTGACCGTTGCCGCGAACCGGACCGTCGAGGCGCTGGAGGTTGCAGTTGATGACGAAGATGAGGTTGTCGAGCTTCTCTCGAGAGGCCAGAGTAATCGCCCCCAGCGTCTCCGGCTCGTCGGTTTCGCCGTCGCCGAGAAACGCCCAGACCTTCGAGTTCGATCGCTTCTTGAGGCCGCGATCCTCGAGGTAACGCATGAAGCGGGCTTGGTAGATCGCGCAGATCGGTCCGAGGCCCATCGACACCGTCGGGAACTCCCAGAAGTCCGGCATCAGCCAGGGGTGGGGGTACGACGAGAGGCCGCCGCCCTCCTTCAGCTCGCGTCGGAAGTTCTCCAACTTCTCAACGGGCAGTCGCCCTTCGACGAACGCGCGCGCGTAGATGCCTGGCGCCGCGTGTCCCTGGAAGTAGATGATGTCACCGTCGTGGTTGTCGCCCTTGCCCTTGAAGAAGTGGTTGAATCCCACCTCATAGAGCGTGGCGGCCGAGGCGAATGTGGAAATGTGGCCGCCGATGCCCTCCTCCGCCTTGTTCGCCTTGACCACCATCGCCAGCGCGTTCCACCGCACCAGGCTCTTGACGCGGCGCTCGATCTCCCGGCTCCCCGGGAAAGGCGGCTGTTCCGCGGCGGGGATGGTGTTGACGTAAGGGGTGTTGGCGGTGAAAGGCTGCCTGACGCCCTTCTGCCTGGCATAGTCCGAGAGGTCGTGAAGCAGGCGGCTGACCCGTGTCGGGCCACCGGACTGAAGGACGTAGTCAAGCGATTCGAGCCATTCGCGAGTCTCGACCGCTTCGAGCTCCGCCGCGTCCTTCGGTGCAGTGTTGCGCATGGGTCCTCGTGGGTTCACGGTTACAGATCGATTCTACTATTCACCGAAGACTTCTGATGAAGACAGTTTCGTCCGATCGTCCCCCGCCC
>JAKFXY010000093.1 GCA_021731165.1 Acidobacteriota bacterium
GGGCGATGATCCCGAAGCGCATGTTGGGCGTTTCAGGACCGTCCTGGGCGTACGCCCCGCCGACCCAGCCGGCCGGCATGCCGGACATGAGAATGGCCGCGCTGGATGTACCCGCGGCCTTGATGAATGTCCGTCTGGACGTTGGCGTCTTCGTCTTCTTCATGTCACCTCTCCGCGAGGAATACGTAGGTGGCCATCACGTACGGGTGGCTGTAGGACGCGCCCGGTGTGGCCTGTTTCAGAAAAGCGCCCGTGAAGATGTGCGCGTACCCGGCCGCGAGCTGTAGCTGCGGCGTGATCGCGCGGGACGCCTGGATGTCAACCTCCTGTCCGACGTGACGGGACGCCGCTCCGGCCGCGACTCTCGCGAGCAGGGCGCCGCCGGCGTTGTAGAGGCCGTCACGCTTCTCGTTGAGCCACCACGAGTGGTAGTTGACGCCGACCGGCAGTCCCTTGGCCGGCGTCAGCTCGATTCCGGCGCGGACGTGGCGGATGTTTCTCCATCCGACCTGGTCCGCCAGGCCGTACTTGTCGTGCGGCGTGGGATACAACTGGTCGAATGTGCCGCGGGCGCCGTCGCCGGGAGTTTCGTCGCCGCTGGCGACGTTGAACTCCGAACTGACGCGGAAGGCGACGCGACCTGCGGGCGGCGTCCGGAGCTGGTAGTGTCCGGCGAAGGCGCTGATATCGTCGGTGGCGAGCGAGCCTGTTTGGAGTGCCGTGTCGGTGTTGTATTCGACGTTCCTCGGCAGGCGGCCGACCCAGCGCACGCCAACCGTCGTCAGATTGAGATTCCCGGGCGTGCCGGTTTCGCTCAGTTGATTTCGATCGCGCTTCCAGAAGAGGTACGGCTCCACCGTCCCTTTCGGGACAAGCGAGGGGGCGGTCGCGTAGACACCGGCGAAGCGGTTGCCGTTGCCGCTCTTGTCGAACTCACTGTCCAGGATCCGCACGACCGACGTGCCAAAGGCCTCGAGCTGCAGCTTCTTGCCGCGGAAGGTCACCTTCGCGCCGTCGAAGGTCCGAGCGGCGTTGAGCCAGCTCACATGGCCGACGAGTCGCTGATCGCCGTAGACGAGCTCCTGGCGGCCGACGCGGACGGTGACCGGGCCGGTGGCGGCGCCGACGTCGGCGAAGGCCATCCGCAGATCGAAGGGAGCCCTGAATGGCGTACCCGTCGGACCGACGGTCTTCCTCGCGACGCGTGCGTCCTGGGCCTGCACCTGGAACGAGAGGGCCTTGCCCGGCGTGACCGTGGCGTTCAAGCGCACGCGCGACAGGTAGTACAGATCCTCACGCGCGGCGTTGAAGCCCAGCCCATCGAACCCTTCCATGCGTTCACGAAACTCGCCGCGTACGCGCAGCCACTTTGGAAGCAGTTCATTGGCACGATTGATTGCAGGCGGTCGTGCGCCGGGAGGCGCGGCCTGCGCGCCGGGCGCCGCCGTCTGCTGCGCAGGCGAGGTCTGTGACGCCGGTGAGCTCTGTTGTGCGGAGATCGTGGCGGTGGCGATGAGCAGCCCCGCGGCGACACACGTCGATCGCGAGACGCACCGAATGAGACGGGCAGAAAGATGGACCACGGGAACACTCCACGGTTGAGTTCAGTTGGGTGTCTGAAGATGCCAGCGTGGGCGTTCTGCGGCGTCGGGGCCGGTTACCCGAACATGGAGCAAGGCACGTTCCGTCGGGACTGTTTCGAGGCCGGCCCTGAGAATCCCCTGAAACTCCAGCAATTACCGCTGATTTCCGCGTCACCGTCGTTACGGTGGCGTTGCGCATGAAGCTACAACTCTGTTGATAAATAAATTCTCAGCGACAGTTACGTGAGATTCGTCACTCGCGTCTGCAACTGAAACAGTGGTGAAAATTCTCTCTTCAGCCCTTTACGCGGGTGTCGGTGCCAAAAATGTTCTCGCGCGATCGCGCGGCTACATTCGTGTGCGTTGCTCCTCGCCAGACTTCTGTGTATCTTCGATCTCGCGACGCGCGCCCTGATGCGATTGTCGCGTGAAGACGCTCCAGGACGAGCATTCACACGTTGCCTTGATGACGTCGAGGCAAACGGATCGTGTCGTGCTTTCCGGAGTGTAGATGTCCCTTCCACTGCTCACGCGCACCAACAGCGCCGATGCCAGGTTCGTCCTGACGCCGAGAGTGCGCGCGCTCGGGCCGTCGGTTGCCGAGCGCATGCCCGGCCGCGTGCCCGGTGCCGGAGAGCAGTACCGCTTTCACTTCGACATGGGCCGCTGCATCGGCTGCAAGAGCTGCGTCGTGGCCTGCAACGAGCAGAACGGCAACCCCGCCGCGATCAACTGGCGGCGTGTAGACGAGATCGAGGGCGGTTGGTTTCCCAACACGACCCGCGCCTATCTCTCGATGGGGTGCAATCACTGCGTTGACCCGACGTGCCTGAGCGGCTGCCCGGTGGACGCCTATACCAAGGATGCGGCCACCGGGATCGTGCGTCACAGCGCCGACACCTGCATCGGCTGTCAGTACTGCACCTGGAACTGTTCGTACGGCGTGCCGCAGTACAACCCGGAGCGCGGCGTCGTCGGCAAGTGCGACATGTGCCATGGGCGCCTCGAGCACGGGCAGGCACCGGCCTGTGTCGCCGCGTGCCCGGAGGGGGCCATCGCCATCGAGATCGTCAAGACCGCCGATTGGCGCGCGGCCGTCGCCGCGGCCGTGCCCGGTCTCGGCGTGGCGGTCTCGGACGGGAGCCTCTCCACGACGCGGGTGACGATGCCGGCGACGCTGCCGCCGAATTCGCGCCCGTTGCACCTCACGAACGTGAGGCCGGCGGAGCCGCACTGGCCGCTGGTCGTGATGACGGTGCTCACCCAGTTGTCCGTAGGTGCCTTTGCCTCCATCTGGCTGCTGCAGCTCCTCGGAGGATCCGCGCATCTCGGCGCCGCCGCGCTCACCGCGCTCCTCGTGGCCGGGCTTGCGCTCAACGCCTCCACCCTGCACCTCGGTCGTCCCATTCACGCCTATCGCGCGCTGAAGATGTGGAAGCGGTCGTGGCTGAGCCGCGAGGTACTCCTCTTCACGATGTTTTCCGGCGTCGCCGCGCTGTATTCCGCCGTGCTCTGGTTCGACGTGCCGGGCGGCGTGATTCTTGGTGGCTTGACCTCCACGATTGGCATCGCCGGGGTGACGGCCAGCGCGTGTATCTACCGCGTGGTGTCGCGCCCGGCCTGGAACACGCCCTACACGCTCTTGCAGTTCAACGTGACGGCGGCCGTGCTCGGGCCGCTCCTCGCCGCCGCTGTCAACGCGACATTGGGCGCGGGTATCGGAGAGGGAGCCGGGGCAGGGGTGGGAGATGACCTCGGAGGCAACGTCGGGGATGCCAGCGTGCGATGGCTGGCCCTGGCCGCGGCAGCCATGGCGGGTGCTCAGCTGGTTCTCATCGCACTCCGTTTCTTCCGACTGATTGCCGCAGGCCGCATCGAGCTTCAGGGGACCGCGCGCCTGCTCTCTACGACCTTGCGGCCGCATTTCGTCGTGCGCGGCGTGCTCCTGGCGCTCGGCGGGATTGTCCTGCCGCTGCTGGCACAAGGCGCCCTCCTGCTGTGGGCCGCACTCGTGGTGGCGTTGGCGGGGGAGATTGTCGGCCGCTATCTCTTCTTCGTGAGCGTTGTGCCGAAGCACATGGCCACGCCATATCTCGAGCTTGGGAGCGAGGCGGCGTGAGCATCAGAAGCCTCCTCGGCCTCGACACTCGCGCGGAGCGATACACCTACGGCCTGGATCCCGTCGCCGGATACGTCTCCACGCAGAAGATTCCCGATCGCTGGGTCGCGACCACGTGCGGGTACTGCTCGGTTGGGTGCGGCATGTTCGTCGGCGTCAAGGACGGCAGGGCCGTGAGCGTGCGCGGAAATCCCGACCACCCGGTCAACCGAGGCAACCTGTGCCCGAAAGGGCTGTCCGAGCACCACACCATCGACGCGTCGAACCGCGCGCGGCAGCCGCTGCTCAAACGAGACGGACGCTTCACGCCGATCGGCTGGGATACGGCGCTGACAACGATGGCGGAGGCGTTTCGACGCGTGCAGGCGGAGCATGGGCCTGACTCGGTGGGTGTCATCAGTACGGGCCAGCTCGTCACCGAGGAGTTCTACGCGCTCGGGAAGCTCGTCCAGCTCGGGTTGGGCACGCGCAGCTTCGACGGCAACACGACGCTGTGCATGTCCACCGCGGTGGCGGGCTACAAGGGATCGTTCGGCAGCGACGGTCCTCCCGGCGCCTATGAGGATCTGGAGCGCGCGGACGTCATCCTGCTCATTGGCGCCAACATCGCCGACAACCACCCGATTCTCTGTCGCCGCCTGCAGGCCAATCCGGGCACCACTCTCATCGTGGTGGATCCGCGTGTCACGAAGACGGCGATGATGGCCGACCTCCACCTTCCGATCCGCCCGCGCGCGGACTTGGCGCTCCTCAACGGCCTTATCCACATCATCATCGAGCGTGGTCTCGTGGACCACGACTACGTGGATCGTCACACCACCGGCTTCGATGCGCTGAAGGAGTCCGTGCGCGAGTACACGCCGGCCCGCGTCGCGGAGACAACGGGTCTTGATCCCGGTCTGCTGTATGAAACAGCGGCGATCTATTCCACCGCGAACGCCGCGTTCATCGCATGGACGATGGGGGTGAATCACAGTACGAAGGGAACCGAGACGGTCAACGCCATCAACAACCTGGCGCTCATTACAGGGAACATCGGTCGAGCCGGAGCGGCCCCCTTCTCGATCACGGGGCAGTGCAATGCCATGGGCACGCGCGAGGCGGGATTCGCCTCGAGCCTTCCCGGGTACCGCAAGTTCGAGAGCGCCGAGGACCGCGAGGCGCTGGCTGGTATCTGGAACGTGCCGGTCGAGCGGGTGCCGGCCGCCAGAGGCCTGGCGTACCCGGACATCATCGAAGCCGCGCTCGAGCGAAGGATTCGCGCCCTCTGGATCATCGCGACCAACCCTGTCGTCTCGTTTCCCAACCTCGGCGCGCTGACGCAGGCCCTGGAGGGGCTCGACTTCCTCGTGGTTCAGGACGGCTTTCATCCCACGCCCACCTCCGAGTTCGCGGATCTGGTGCTGCCGGCCGCGATTTGGGGTGAGAAGGAAGGGACCTACACCAACTCCGAGCGCCGGGTCAGCAAGGTCAACCGCGCTGTCGAACCTCCGGGAGAGGCTCGTCCGGATTTCAACATCTTCCTCGACGTTGCATCCGCGCTGGGGGTGAAAGAGGAGCTCTTTCCGGGCTGGAGCGTACCGCGCGATGCCTTTGAGGAATGGAAGCGGGTGTCCGCGGGCCGGCTTTGCGACTACTCCGGGATGACCTACGAGGTCATCGAGGAACAGGGCGGCATTCAGTGGCCGTACCCGGCGGGTGCGACCGATCCCGCGGCGACGCGCCGCCTGTACACCGACGGCGTGTTCCAGACAGCGGATGGACGCGCCCGGCTGATTCCGGTGACGTGGGAGCCGTTCCCCGAGCAGCCGACCGGCGAGTTTCCACTCGTGCTGAACACCGGGCGTACCGTCGAGCACTGGCACACGCGCACGAAGACCGCCAACGTACCGATTC
This sequence comes from Acidobacteriota bacterium, assembly GCA_021731165.1. Classification (GTDB taxonomy): domain Bacteria; phylum Acidobacteriota; class Vicinamibacteria; order Vicinamibacterales; family UBA2999; genus JAKFXY01. The sequence goes on from JAKFXY010000093.1 coordinate 5,599, forward strand.
TCGAACGGCTTTCGCCGCACGCCTGGGCGGAGATGAACCCGCGCGACGCACGCGGCCTGCATCTCAAGGCCCAGGACTCCGTGGACATCGTGTCGCGGCGGGGCCGCATTCGCGACATAGAGCTTCGCGTGACGGAAACCGTCGCGCCCGGGCAGATCTTCGTCCCGTTTCACTACGCGGAGGCCAACGCCAATCAGGTCACGCAGAGCGCCTTCGACCCGGTGTCGCGCGAACCGAACTACAAGCAGTCCGCTGTTCGTGTCGAACGGAGTTGTCCTTCCGGCGGCCTCGGAGCATCGCTATGGCGTCGGAGCGAACGCCCATGAGGACACGGCTGGTCGTGGTGGGCAACGGCATGGCCGGGATGGCCTGTGTCGAGGCGATTCTCAAGTACGCGCCTTGCTTCGACATCACCGTGTTCGGCGACGAGACGCACGTCAACTACAACCGCGTGATGCTCTCGTCGGTGCTGGCCGGCGAGAAGGCCGCCGATGACATCGTCATCAATCCGCTCGAATGGTATCAACAGCGGAACATCCAGCTTCACGTCGGTGTGCGGGTTGTGGACGTCGATCCGGTGGCGAAGACGGTCACTGGCAACGACGGTCGCGTGACACCGTACGACACGCTGTTGCTGGCGACCGGAAGCTCCGCGTGGATGCCGCGCATCGAAGGGCTCGACAAGGACGGCGTCCTCGTGTTCCGGACATTGGACGACACGCGAGAGCTGATCCGCCGTTCGGGGCCCGCGACGAAGGCCGTGGTGATCGGCGGTGGCCTGCTCGGCCTCGAAGCCGCACGCGGCCTCCAGGTGCAGGGCTGTGACGTCACCGTCGTGCACCTCATGCCGACGCTGATGGAGCGTCAGCTCGATCCGGATGGCGGGCACTACCTCATGGGCAAGATGGAGGAGCTCGGCATCCACGTGTTGCTTGGGCGGACCACCGTCGCCGTGCTTGGCAACGGCCATGTCGAGGGGGTGGCGCTGTCAGACGACAGTTGCCTCGAGGCGGATCTGGTCGTCGTGGCGGCGGGCATCCGTCCCAATGTCGAGCTCGCCCACAAGGCGGGCGTGGCGGTCAATCGCGGCGTCCTCGTCAACGACTACATGGAGACCTCGTCGCCGGATGTGTTCGCGGTGGGCGAGTGCGTTGAGCATCGCGGTGTGTGCTATGGGCTCCTCGCGCCGCTGTTCGAGCAGGGAAAGGTGCTGGCCGCCACGATCACCGGCAACAAGGGACCGACCTACACCGGCACCGTGCAGGCGGCCAAGCTCAAGATCATGGGCGTTGACGTCTTCTCCGCCGGCGATTGGAGTGAACAGCACGCGGAGCCGGTCCGGTACGAGGACCGGGCCCTGGGGATCTACAAGAAGCTGACGCTGCGCGACGGCAAGCTTGCCGGGGCCATCCTGGTCGGCGACATCTCGGACAGTCACCGCTACATGGAGTGGCTGCGGACCGGCGTCGATCTCACCGATCAGCGCCGCCATCTCCTCTTCCCGCCGCCGGCGGCGGACGTCGGGCTCGACGTCGCCGAAATGGCGGACGGCGCCACGGTGTGTGGCTGCGTCGGTGTCACGAAGGGCGCAATCATCAGCGCGATCCACGACCAGGGCGTCAACACGCTGTCGCAGCTGAAAGAAGCGACCCGTGCGAGCACCGGGTGCGGAAGTTGTACCAACCTCTGCCAGGACTTGCTGCGCGCGGTCGCGCCCGAGTTCGAGGAAGAGGTGAAGAAAGTGATGTGCGGCTGTCTGCCGTTTGCGGAGGACCGGCTGCGCGACATCCTCAAGAGCCAGCGGCTGAAGTCGGTTCAGGAGGTGCTCGAGATCTACGGAAACGGCCAGGGGTGCGAGGTCTGCAAGCCCGCGCTCAGCTACATGCTCGACATGCTCTGGTGCGGCGACCATGACGAGGATCGTTCCGCGCGCTTCATCAACGACCGCGTGCACGCCAATATCCAGAAGGACGGGACCTTCTCGGTCATCCCACGCATTCGCGGCGGCGTCACGACGCCGGATGAGCTGAGGCGCATCGCCGACGTGGCGGACAAGTACCACGTGCCCATGGTGAAGATCACCGGCAGCCAGCGGATCGACCTGCTTGGGGTGAGGAAGGAAGACTTGCCGAAGGTGTGGGCGGATCTCGACATGCCGTCCGGCCAGGCGTACACGAAAGGCGTACGCATGGTGAAGACCTGCGTGGGCACCGACTTCTGCCGCTTCGGTACGCAGGACTCCACCGCCATCGGCATCGAGCTCGAGCGACGCTTCGAGCAGCTCTTCACGCCGCACAAGGTGAAGATGGCGGCGGTCGGCTGTCCGCGCAACTGCGCGGAGGCGACCGTGAAGGACATCGGACTGGTAGGGCAGGAGGGCGGCTGGCAGGTGGTGGTCGGTGGCGCGGCCGGCAAGTCCGTGCGCAAGGCGGACCTGTTGACCACCGTCGAGACCTCGGAGGCGGCGCTGGAGGCGTCCGAGCTCTTTTTCCAGTACTACCGCGAGAGCGCGAACTATCTCGAGCGGACCTACGACTTCGTCGAGCGCCTCGGTATCGAGAAGGTGCGAAAGGAGACCGTCTACGCGCCCGACGCGGTGCGGCAGGGGCTGCGCGACCGCTTCAGCCGATCGAAGGCGCGCGCCGTCGATCCCTGGCTCGAGGGACGCGAGCCGAAGCATCCGACCCAGTTCATCCCGATTCAGTCGCTCGAGAAGGTGCGCGCATGAACGGACATCACTGGGTACGCGTGACGCCGTGCGACAGCATCCCGCTTCGCGAGGGGCGCGTGGTGACGCTCGGGGGACGCGACATCGCGATCTTCAATCTCGGCGATCGCTTCATGGCCACCGACAACCAGTGCCCGCATGAAGGCGGCCCGCTCTGCGACGGCATCGTCGCGGGAGACTCGGTCGTCTGCCCGCTTCATGCGTGGAAGTTCAAGCTGGAGACAGGTGCCGTCGAACGTCCGGCATCGAAGCATGAGTGCCTCGTGACGTATCCCACGCGCATCGAGGACGGGATCGTCGTGCTCGGACTGCCGGAGATCTCCACACCGTGAAGCGGCGGATTGACGCACGCGACGGCCACCTACAGGTGTCCAGCCACCGGATGTCCCTTGCCGACACCTCCGCCATCTGGAGAGAACGGGCCTCGCGTGACGGCTATCGCGCCCCGACCGCCACGTTCGGTGGGCGCCGCGTGCTCTCGCTCGAGAGTCGCCGGAGCCCGGAGCTTGCGCTGCTGGTCATGAACTATGGTGGCCGGCCAGTGATCGCCCCGGCATTGCGCGAGGTGGCGCTCGAGTCGAACAGGGCGGCACTCGCGTTCGCGGACGGGCTCATCCGCCGGCAGTTCGACATGGTGGTGCTGATGACGGGCGTGGGCACGCGCCTCCTCATGAAGATCGCCGGGCCCGTGCACGGACTCGACGCATTCGTTCAGGCGCTGGCGTCAACACGCATCGTGGCGCGCGGACTGAAGCCGGCGGCCGCCCTGCGCGAGGTGGGGCTCTCGCCGTGGGCCACGGTGCCAAGGCCGAACACCTGGCGCGAGGTGCTCACGACGCTGGATGCGCACGGCATCGACACCCCGGTGCAGGGTCTGCGGGTGGCCGTGCAGGCGTACGGCGCGCCGAATCCAGAACTGACCCTTGGCATCGAAGCTCGTGGCGCGACGGTGACGGAGGTGCCCGTGTACCAGTGGAGCCTGCCGGACGACGTCGCGCCGCTTCGCGCGGCGGTGCGTGGCTTGGTGGATGAAGAGATCGACGTCGTCCTGCTGACCGCGCCCGTACAGCTCGTGCACCTGCTGGCGGTGGCGGATGGCATGGGGCTCGACTCCGCCGTGCGCCGCGCGCTGGCGCAGGTGGTGATCGCGTCCATAGGTCCGATGACGTCGGAAGAGGTCGTGCGACAGGGATTGCGGGTGGACCTCGAGCCCTCGAATGCCAAGATGGGTGTGCTGGTCAAGGCGGCGGCAGAGCAATGCGCGAACCTTCTGCAGGCCAAACGCAGCGCGGTGATGACAAGGTAGGCATCAGCACGGTGAGCGAACAGAAAGTCCCGTTGGAGCCCGGTGGCCCGACCACCGAAATCAGTTTCCTGCACGAGATCGGCAGCCGCTTCGCCGCGGCTGATTCACTGCAGACGGTGCTCGGCCGCGTCGTGCACTTCGTGGCCAGTGTCGTGCAGTGCGACTCCTGCTTCATCTACGTCCTCGAGGAGGACGATCTCGTGCTGAGGGCCTCGAAGAATCCTCACGCCGACATCGTCGATCGCCTCAAGCTGCGAGTGGGCCAGGGCATTACGGGATGGGTGGCGGAGCATCGCCAGCCCGTGGCCGTGGGGTGCCACGCCTTCGAGGATCCGCGGTTTCAGGTGTTCCACGAGGTTCCCGAGGACCACTACGAGGCGTTCCTGTCGGTGCCCGTGCTCTGCCGCGGCCGGCTCGTGGCCGTCATCAACCTCCAGCACCGGCATCCGCACGAGCACAGTTGGAGCGAGATTCAGTTGGTCTCGACCGTGGGGTTCCTCGTGGGAGCGGAGATCGAACTGGCGCGGCTCGAGAGCGAGAACAGCGAGCTGTCCGAGCGTCTCGAGACGCGGAAGGTGCTCGATCGGGCGAAAGGAATTCTGCAGCGCGACCTCGGCATCAGCGAGGAAGAGGCCTATCTGACCATTCAGAAACAGAGCCGGCAGCGGCGGAAGTCCAAACGGGAGCTCGCCGAAGCCATCGTGCTCGGCGACGAGCTCCGCCGAACCAAGACCTGAGCGACGGCTCTCCCGGCTACGGCACCGCGATCGAGGCGGTCTTCACGCTGCTTCCCGAATCGTAGGTGGATCCCGACTTGCTCACGCCGGTGATCGTGACGGTGAACGTTCCCCTTCTCCTCGAGGCCCGCGACGTCAGCACGACCTGTCCATTGACGTCCGTCGTGCCGGCCGACGTGCTCTTGGCGAGACCCGTCCAGTTGACGGTCACCGTCGCACCCGGTACGGCCTGGTTGCTCGAATTGAGAACCGTGACCCTCGCCTGAGCTGAGTAGCTCCCGCCGCTCGAAAGCTTCGCCATCGAAATGCTTCCGACGTGCATCACCAGCGCCGGAGACTGGCTCACGGTGATGGCGACCTGCGCCGCGTCGGTGCCGCCACGGTTGTCCGTCACCGTGAGTATCGCCGTGTAGGTGCCCGGTGTCGTGTAGGTGTGCGACGGGTTGGCCGCGGTAGACGACGTGCCGTCACCAAATGTCCATGCGTAGGACGCGATGGAGCCGTCCGGATCGTAGGAGGTGCTGCCCGTGAAGGTCACTGTCAGCGGGGCGACGCCGCTCGCGGACGTCGGGCTGGCGACGGCCACCGGAAGGACGTTCGGCGGCAGGTCGTCGTTGAGGATCGTGCCGAGGGCGTCGCCGTCGAGGACGTCGATGCCGGCCGACGGAGTGCTCAGCGTGACGAGGAAGGTTTCGTCTGGCTCCTGGACGGCATCGCCGGTGACCGTGATGCCGACAATCTTCTGCGTTTCGCCCGCGGCGAAGGTGAGCACTCCAGACAATGCCACGTAGTCAGTGCCCGCCGCGGCGCTGCCGTTCGCGGTGGCAAAGCTCACCGACTGTGCCGACGCGGACGGCGTGGAGAGCGTCACCACGAAGTTCGCCGTTGTCGTTCCGCCCCCTTCGTTGACTGTCACGTCGGCGATGCTGACGCTCGGCGTGACCGCGGTGTAGACAACAACAGGCTGATGGCTCGTCCCCAGGTAGAAGTCCTTGAGTCGGACGCTGCCGTTGGCCCCGAGGCTCAGCAGCAGGTCGTTGCCGGACACGGACTCGAAGACCTGCCCTGGCGGGTATCCCGACAGGTCGAGCGTGTCCTGACCGTCGGCACCGTAGATGACGTCGGTACCCGTCACGCGATTCGGCGCGTAGCCCGCAAACACGTTCGGATCGGCGTTGGCGGTGATCGTGTCGCTGCTCCCGGAGTTGATGAGCATCCGGATCGACACGCCCGGGCCGATGACCGCTCCAGCCATCAGGTAGGTCGTGAGGTAGTTGGCGTGTGTTGACAGCCAGCCAAGAGGGTTCAGATCCAGGCGGTATCCGGATGTGCTCGCGGTGAAAGCCGAGAGATCCAGAACGTTGTAGCCGCCGCTATCCCAGATGGCCTGCTTCGTGCGCAGCGTGGGAGTGATGTAGAGCTGGCCACCGAGGCTGTACTGGTCGATGTCCGACCGCGTGAACTGATAGGCGTCGTTCAGCGTGCGATACGCCCGTGCGCCATAGATGTACTGCAGCGCCATGATGTCGTAGCCCATGGGCGTCCCAGGCGACTCGCCAGGAAACCCGTACGACATGACGGTGCGGGTGTGATTGTCTTCATTGGCGGGGAGGGTGGGCGATCCGGAGTGTGGATGCTTGAGGCCGAGTGCGTGTCCGATCTCATGAATCAGCGTCGTGTAGCCGTGCTCACCCGCCGGATGCTGGAAGCCATTCGTGTCGCCCAGTCGGTCGTAGCTCGGGTTGAGGTGCACGTCGCCGGACAGGCTGAACATCGACGAGCCGCTTGGGTAGTAGGCGTACGCGTAGCTGGGCGCGGTGGAGCGCATGACCCTGATGTAGCCGATCGCGCTGCTCGTTTCGGGCACCTCGACAAAGTTCACATTCATCATGGTGCCGTACCAGGCCATGATGGCGCGTACGTTCGTCTTGACGGGTTCGCTCACCTCGCTCACGACTTCCGTCCCGTAGTAGCCGCCCGCGAACACGTCCTGCTCGTAGAAGCTGTACGTGACGGTCGTCGTGCTCAATGTGTAGCCCGAGAGTAGTGCGTCAATCCGGTAGTCACCCGAGGCCGGAATCGCGGCGACTGGCTGGGCGGGGCCGTCGTTGGGAACACGCGGGTTGTCTCCGCGTCGGCGTTCCGCTGAGCGCCCAGGGCTGTCCGGTGGATTGCCTCGGCCCTGTCCCTGCCCTTGTCCCTGCGCGAAGGCGTCGCCGGCGACAGCCGCGAACGCGACGAGGAGCACGGCAATCAACGGGCGTCGAGCACTTCGGACAATCTGGGTCATGACGGGTCACTTCGCAAGCCGCGTGCCCTGGCGGGGGCGCGTCGGATTGCGCGATGGCGTGCAGTGACGGCCGAGCGTGATTCCCAAATCCGCGTGGAGGCTGTCAGATCTGTCGGGTTGTCATCAGGCTCGATCCGGCTCCAGTCCAGGCGACGGCCGTCCGGGAGGCCGGTTGCGGGACATTGCACGAGGTGAATTTTTGCTACTATCCACCCGCTCACGACAGAGCGTCCGGGCTTCAGGAGGAGTTATGCAGAACTGTGTCTGTCGGTTCGGCCTGATCGCGGCCATCGTTGGCATCACGGTGTTGTCCGGCGCGGTCCCGTTCGCGCAGGGCGCCGATCCATTTGTCGGGACCTGGGTCCTGAACGTCGACAAGTCGCAGTTCCAGGCCGCCGGCGCTGCCGTGCGGGCGCGGACGATCATCGCCGACACCAAGGGCGACATGATCGTGTTCACGCAGAATACGTATCGCGTGGGCCAGGATGGCGTGGCCAAGATCACCTACGAGGCACGATACGACGGCAAGGACTACCCGGTCACCGGGGGGGCGTTCAGCCAGGTCTCGATTACGCGCGCGGACAATGTCCTGACGCGGAAAGGCAAGGAGCGCGGGATGGAAGTGGAGACCGCGACCTTCTCGGTGTCGCCAGATGGCATGACGCTGACCGTCGTCACCAAGGGCAACAACTACGGCCAGACGTACGGCAGTACGCAGATCTTCGAGAAGAAGTAGCGGCGCACTAGGCCCTACGCGCCAGATCACCTCACCAGCGTCGCCTCGATCCAGCCTCGGAGGCTATTGATCAGCCAGAGCCGCGGCGCGCGCGCGACCTCACCGCGCGTGATGACGCGCTCGTGAATGTCGCCGCGCTCGAGCAGCTCGGCCCGCAACACCCCGGCCAGCAGGCCGCTCGAGACCGGAGGTGTGTATTTCACGCCATCAATCTCAACCAGGAGATTCGCGATTGTCGACTCAGTGGCCTCGCCTCGCGTGTTCCAGAGCAGCACATCGTCCACGTCCGGCCGGCCCCGGCGCGCGGCCTCATATGCCGGGCGGTGCGTCGTCTTGTTGAAGAGAAACGGGTCGCTGTCGTCGACGGGCGCGTTGGCGAAGGCCACGCGCCAGAGTGCACCCGGCGCGTCGCGGTGCTCGGTCGCCGTCAGCTCGGGCGCGCCTTCGCGATCCACCGTGAGGCGCAGCCGCCAGCAGCCTTCGCGGCGCGCAATGCGGGCTTCGTCGACAACGGATCGCACCCGCGCGGAGTTCCACGGGATGCCGAAGTAGTGGGCCGAATCCTCCATCCGCCGGAGATGCCGTTCGAGTCGGACCACGTCGCCTTGCTCGAGGCGCATCGTTTCGAGCAACCGCACCGGTGGACTCTCACGGGTACTGGCGAGGGTCGGTCCACGCCGGGCCTTGCCGGCGGACGTCGCGAACCTCGCCTTCAGCAGGCACTCGGCGTACTCCTCCGCGGGATTGGAGTCCGCCGTGATGCCGGCTCCCACACCCATCGTGGCCTCGCCAGTGTCCCGGTCCACGACGATCGTACGGATGGCGACGCTGAACGTGCAGTCGCCGCCTGGCTGGATCAGACCGATAGCGCCGGTGTAGAGGCCGCGCGGCGTCTGCTCCAGCTCCGAGATGATCTCCATCGTCCGGATTTTTGGTGCCCCCGTCACGGACCCGCAGGGGAAGAGCGCGGCGAAGATGTCCGCCAGCGTCGTTGCCGGCCGCAGCCGTCCCTCGATCGTCGAGCTCATCTGCCACAGTGTGGGATAGCGCTCGATTTCGAACAATCGCGGCACGTCGACGCTTCCGGTGATGGCAACGCGGCCGATGTCGTTGCGGAGCAGGTCAACGATCATCACGTTTTCCGCCCGCTCCTTGGGCGAACCGCTCAACGCCGCGGCGAGCAGGTCGTCCTCCGCGCGCCACCGGCCACGGCGCGCCGTACCTTTCATCGGCCTGGTCCGAATGAGGTTGCCCTGACGTTCAAAGAACAGTTCGGGGGAAAAGCTGAGGACCAGGTGTCGGCCCATATCCATCCAGGCGGAATAGGGCGCCTGCTGAGCCTCGTGCAGTTGTTCGAACCACGCCGCCAGATCGGCAGGCGCTGGCGCGTGCATGGGAAATGTCAGGTTGACCTGATAGGTGTTTCCCGCCCGGATGTGTTCCTGGGCGCGCTGCGCGAGCGCGTCGAATTCGCTTTGGGTCAGGGAGGGTTCGAAGTCTGGCAACGACGATTGGCGCCCCGTCACGGGGCGTCCCACGGAGTCGCTGGGTGAGTGCCCGGAGTCGCCGTGAGGCGGCGACGTGGATTCGCCGCAGGGTGCCTCTTGACGGGGCGCCGACGACACCGTCTCGAACTCCGCCGCCCATGCCAGCGGGAAGCCCCCGGCGTTGTCGTAGGCCACGGCGAGGGCGACCCAGCGGCCCGCGTGCGCCGCGGCGTCGGCAAGGGCGAGGAGCTCGACGATGTCGGCGGGGCGCGTGGCGACGTGCGTCGCAACCGGTGCCTCCAGCCGCATCCGCCAGCCGCGCCCTGACGGGTCCCCGGACCGAAAGTCGATCATTTGGCGCTATTCTCAGTCGTGATGATGCGCCTGCTGGTCGTGGAAGATGAGCAGAAAGTCGCCAATGCGCTCCGAGAGGGGCTCGAGGGCGAACAGTACGAGGTCGTTGTCGAGCGGACGGGGGAAAGCGCGTTTTTCCGGGTCAACACGGAGGCGTTCGATCTGATTCTCCTCGATCTCACGCTGCCGGGGCGCGATGGCCTCGAGGTTCTACGGACGCTTCGTGACAAGGGCGTGCGGACGCCGGTTTTGGTGCTCACGGCGCGTGACACGTTGCAGGACCGGGTGCAGGGGCTCGACAGCGGCGCGGACGACTATCTCGTCAAGCCGTTTGCGTTTGCCGAGCTGCTCGCGCGTATTCGTGCGCTCCTGCGCCGTGGCCGCGAGAACGAGTCGCCGCGTCTCAGCGTGGCCGACATTACAGTCGATCTCATCACACGCAAGGTCTCCCGCTCGACCGGCCCAATCGAGCTGACCGTTCGTGAGTTCGAGCTGCTCGAGTACCTGCTTCGCCACCAGGGTCAGGTCGTGTCGCGCGAGACGCTCGCCCGGGACGTCTGGAAGGAGACCGCGCGCACGACTCCGCTCGACAATGTCATCGACGTGCACATCGCGCGGTTGCGCCGGAAGGTGGACCACGAGCAGCCCGTGCGCCTCATTCATACCGTCCGCGGTGTCGGGTTCGTGATTCGCGAGGGAGAGCCGTGACGCGCTGGTGGCGCTCCCACAGCCTGCGCGTCCGGCTGACGCTCTGGTACGTGTTCGTGATGCTCGTGGTCCTGGGAGTCTATGCCTCCGCCGTTTTTGCGTTCGTCAGCCGCAGCGCATCGGACACCCTCGATCAACGTCTCCGCGGCGACTTCCAATGGGCGGCCGCCATGGTGGATCAGACGCCCGAGGGGCGCATCACCTGGTATCAAGACGACGATACGACGGTGGATGAGGAGCGGCCATGGCTCCAGGTCTGGAGCACGGACGGGCGGTTGCTCTTCAGGAATATCGAAGCCGAGCTGAGGTCGCTCCCTGGTGACAAGGACCTTGCCTTGCTCGCCGACGGTCGCATCGTGTCGGTGACGACCGACACGGTGCCGATGCGTGTGCTCACGCGCCGCAGCAGCTTTCTGGCCGACATGGGCGCCAAGCGCGTCATTTTTCAGGTGGCGAGGTCAGAGGTGCCCATGCGCACGGACATGCGCCGCTTGATGCTGTTTCTGGCCCTTGGCCTGCCGATTGCCGTGGCCGTGGCCGGCTTTGGCAGCTACGTGCTCGCGCGCCGTGCGCTCAAGCCGGTCGAGCAGATGACCGAGCGCGCCAGGACCATCACGGCCGAACGGCTTGGCGACCGGCTTCCGGTCCATAACCCTGACGATGAGATGGGACAGTTGGCGCTGGTCTTCAACGAAACGCTCAGCCGTCTCGAGGCGTCGTTCGAACAGATGCGGCGGTTCACCTCTGACGCGTCGCACGAGTTGCGAACCCCTCTGACCGCGATCCGCTCCGTGGGCGAGGTCGGCCTGCGCGGTGGCCATCGAGACGAATCCGCCTACCGGACGATTATCGGCAGCATGCTGGAGGAGGTCGATCGGCTGGCGAGCCTCGTGGATCGTCTGCTGACGCTGTCGCGATCTGAAACCGGTCACGCGCAGCTGTCGGTTGAGGACATCGATCTGGGTGCGCTCGCGGCCGACGTGGTCGCCCATCTTGGCGTGCTGGGCGAGGAGAAGCGCCAGTCCATCACGATCGACGCGCCCAAGGCCGTGCATGCGTCAGGCGATCGCCTGTCCATCCGTCAGGCGCTCATCAACCTCGTGGACAACGCCATCAAGTTCAGCCCGGCGGGTGGTCTCATCCGCATCGCCGTCGGGGAAACGGGCAGCTCCGCCGTGATTGACGTGAGTGACAATGGGGCCGGAGTCCCTGACGAGGCGCGGTCGCGGATTTTCGATCGCTTCTATCGTGCTCCGGGCGCTGTCGTGGGCGCCGGCCTCGGCCTTTCGATCGCCAAGGGTGCTGTCGAGGCGACGGCCGGGCGGCTCGTGTTGCACCGGAGCGGGCCGGAGGGGAGTACGTTCCGTATCACCCTTCCCCGATGGAGCGCGGAACGAGATCGCGCCGCGGGATGAGGCGGGCTCGGGGCACTACGCCGGCAACTCCAGCGCCGGCTGCCGCTCACCGGCGCCGGGTTCGAGGCCGCGCGCGAGTGTGAGGGCGATCGCGAGCAGCGCGAGGAGAAAGCAGGCGACCCCAGTCCAGCCGAAGCGCTCCCAAAACAACCCGCCCAGCGATCCCGTGACGCTCGCACCCAGGTAGTAGAAACAGAGATACAACGAAGAGGCCTGCGCCCTGCGTTGCTCCGCGTGCAGGCCGATCCAGCTGCTCGTCACGGAGTGGGCGCCGAAGAAGCCGGACGTCAGCAGGCCGATACCGCACACCACGGCGGCCAGAGGCGCGAGCATTGTCAGGAGTACTCCCGCCGCCATCAGGGCGAGTGTGAGGACGAGCGTGCGGCGGCGCCCGAAGCGGCCCGCCAGCGAGCCGGCCCACGGCGAGCTTGCCATGCCGAGGAGATACAGGATGAAGACCGACCCCGCCGCAGTCTGACTGAGCGCGTACGGCGGTTGCAGCAGCCGGAAGGCGATGTAGTTGTACGTGGCCATGAAGACGCCCATGAAGATGAAGCCCTCGGCGAACAGACGCGCGAGGAGCGGATCGCGCAGGTGCGCGGTGTAGGCGCGCACGAGGGTTCCGGGCGCCAGCGAGCGCCTCCTGAAGTGCGCCGACGGCGGCAGCGCGATCCAGACGACTAGTGCGGCCACTGTACCGATGCCGCCAATGACGGCCACCGCCACTCGCCACGATGCCGCGTCGGTGAGCACAGCAGTGAGCAGGCGCCCGCTCATGCCGCCAAGTGCCGTGCCGCTCACGTACAGCCCCATCGCGAGCCCGACCGACGAGCGATCGATCTCCTCCCCGACATAGGCCATGGCAATGGCCGGCAAGCCCGCGAACGCGATCCCTTCAATCGCCCGGATCGTCAGAAACGCCGGCCACGACGGTGCCGCCGCCGAGGCCATCGTCAGCAGGGCCGCCAGCATCAGCGACGTCACCATCAGCGGCTTCCGGCCCCATCCTTCCGAGAGCGCGCCGAGGACGATCATGGCCGCGGCCAGGCAGCCGGTCGTCACCGACACGGCGAGGCTGCTGGAGGCCGCACTGAGCCCGAACTCCCGCGTGAATTCCGGCAGCAGCGGCTGGACGCAGTACATCAGCGCGAAAGTGGAGAAGCCGGCGGAGAACAGCGCGAGCATGGTGCGGCGAAACTCCGCGCTCCCGCGCTCGATAAGAAGGGCCACTTGAGCGATGATATGCGCTCCGCCTTCGCGCGCCGCTCGACAGTTCTTAGGAGAGGCTCATGCCGGTGATGCCAGGCCCTGAGTGACCGCCATGGCACCCCGGACCTGATGGCGCCTCCACAGCGCGTACGCCGCCGGGAGCACGAGCAGCGTCAGGACCATGCACGACCAGAGGCCACCGACCACCGGTGCGGCGGTGCGCGCCGACACGTCGGCGCCGACACCTGCCTCCCACAGCAGCGGCAGGAGTCCGAGGACGGTCGTGGCGACCGTCATGACGAGCGGCCGCACGCGAGCAGCCGCGCCTTCGATGACCGCAGCGTCCACGTCATCCGGCGAGCTGATACGGCCTTCCCGCATGTACCGCGTGAACGCTTCGTCCAGGTAGACGATCATGACGATGCCGGTCTCTGCAGCCACGCCCGCGACTGCAATGAGACCCACCCACACGGCTGTGGACAGGTTGTAGTCCATGAAGGCAAGGAGCCAGACGCTTCCTGCGACAGCAAACGGCAAGCTGCTCAGCACCAGGAATGTCTGCGGCCAGCCGCGGAGCGAAAGGTACACGAGGGCGATCACCAGCAGCAACGTCAGCGGGACGACGTACTGGAGCCGATCTTCCATCTGGGCCAGGAACTCGTACTGTCCGGTCCACTGCAGCCGGTATCCAGGCGGCAAGGTCAGGCGCGCACCGACGATCGCCTTCGCCTCCTCCACCCAGCCTCCGAGGTCTCGAGCGGTCGGGTCGATGTCCGCGTAGACGTACCCGACGAGGACACCGTTCTCGTCCTTGATCATCGGCGGGCCAGTCGTGACCCTGACCTCGGCGAGTTGTCCCAGCGGGACCGCAGCCAACGGCGGGCGCCAGCGCTCGCTGAAGTCGATGTCCTGAGACGCCGGAGACATCGTGCTAGAGGGGCTCGACGCCATGCCTCCGCCCGCTGCGCTCGTCGACCTGGCGCGCCTGTTCCCGCCGGACATCCCTCCCATGCCGCCACCGGCGGCCGAAGAGCCGACCATGGCCGAGGATGCGGACGCTGCGCCCGCACCTGCGTTACCCGGCTCCGGCTCCGCGACCGACGCTGAGGAGGGAACCGGGACGAGAATCGCGCGCAACGCGTCGGGGTCTGAGCGGTAGTCGGCGGCGAAGCGCAGGTTGATCGAGAAGCGCGCGCGTCCTGCGATCGCCGTTGAGACCGGCATTCCGCCGACCGCCGCTTCCACGACGTCCTGCACGTCGCGAACGGTGAGGCCGTAACGAGCGATGGCCTCGCGATCAGGCACGATGTCCACGTATTCCCGTCCTGTTTGCCGCTCCGCAAACGTGCTGCGGGTCCCAGGCACCTGCCGAAGCAGCCCCTCGAGTGCAATGCTCACGCGCTCGATCTCATTGAGGTCGGTGCCGAACACCTTCACGCCGACCGGCGTCCGCACACCGGTGGTGAGCATGTCGATCCGGGTGCGGATGGGTGGCGATACGGCCATCTGGTAGCCCGGCATCCGCAGCCCCATACTCAGGTCGCGAGACAGCCCTGCGAGCGTGCGCGGCGTCTCCTCGGGCCAAATCGTCCGCAGCGCTGGCTTCGTCCACTCGGGCGCGCCGCTGCCATACCAGCGTTCTGTGTGGCGCAGCGGCCACTGATCGCGCGGCCGCAGCGTGACCACCGACTCAATCATGTCGAGTTGTGCTGGGTCGGTGGCCGTCTCCGCACGACCAGCCTTGCCGTGCACCGATGCCACTTCCGGGAACGACATGATGATCCGGTTCTGCGCGGTGAGCGCCCGTCTCGCCTCCTCGATGGAGATGCCCGGCAGCGTCGTCGGCATCACCAGCAGCGATCCTTCGTCAAGGGGCGGCATGAATTCAGATCCTAGCCGCTGGAATACCGGGACCGTCGCGATCATCAGGATGGCCGCCGCGGCGATGACAGCAACACGGAACCGGACGACGACCCTGGCCACCGGCTCGTAGAGTGTGCGGAGCACCCGACTCACGGGATTGGCCGCCTCCGTCCGGAAGCGTCCGCGTAGGAGCAGCACCATCAGGGGAGGGGCGAGCGTGATCGACAGGATGGCCGCGGCGAACATCGCAAACGTCTTCGTGTACGCCAACGGCTTGAACAGCCGTCCGGCCTGGCCCGCCAATGTGAAGATCGGCAGGAAGCTGACAGTAATAAGAATCAGCGAGAAGAAGATCGGCCGCCCGACCTCCTTGCACGCGTTGACGATGATGCGCTTGCGATCTGCCTCCCGACCGGCGGCCGCGAGTCGGACGTGCGCGTTCTCGATGAGCACGATGGCCGCGTCGGCCAGCTCGCCGACGGCGATCGCGATCCCTCCGAGCGACATGATGTTGGACGTCAGCCCAAGGTAGCGAATCGCGATGAACGACAGGAGTACGGCGAGCGGCAGCACGATCATCACGACGAGCGCCGACTGCAGGTGGAACAGGAACACCGCGCAGATGACGGTGACGATGATGCCTTGCTGGAGAAGGGTGGTTGTCAGGGTATCGATCGACCCGCGGATCAGTCCCGATCGGTCGTAGGTAGGCACCAGATGCACGCCGTCGGGGAGCCGCAGCGTGGCGATTTGAGCCTCCACCGCCTCGATGACCTGGAGCGCGTTGGAGCTGATGCGCATGACGACGATACCGCCCACGGTTTCGCCGGCGCCGTTCCAATCCGCGGCTCCGCGGCGGATCTCCGGGCCGTACTGCACCGTCGCGATGTCACGCAGCCGCACGGGCGTCCCGCCGGCGCCAAGCGTCACGACGCTCTGCTGGAGGTCGGCGAGCGTCTTGACATAGCCACGCCCGCGCAACACGTACTCGCGGCCGGCCAGCTCCAGCACGCGGGCGCCGACTTCCGCGTTGGCGTCACGAACCGACCGCGTGACGTCGCCGAGTGTCAGCCCGAAGGAGACGAGCCGCTCGGGGTTGATCACTATCTGGTACTGGCGCTCGAAGCCGCCCAGCGAGGCGACCTCCGCGACTCCTGCGACCGCCTGCAGGGCCGGACGCACCGTGAAGTCCTGTAGCGCCCGTAGCTCCGCCAGGTCCATCCGCCCCGTTCGGTCGTGAAGGACGTACTGGTACACCCAGCCCACCCCGCTGGCGTCAGGACCGAGCGTAGGAGAGACGCCGGGCGGCAACAGTTGCTGCACGCGACCGATCTGTTCAAGGACGCGCGTGCGCGCCCAGTAGATGTCGGTCCCGTCGCCGAAGATGACGTAGGTGAAGCTCATGCCGAACATCGAGTAGCCGCGCACGGTCGCGACGTCCGGCGTGCTCTGGAGTGCGCGCACGAGTGGATAAGTGATCTGGTCCTCGACGAGATCGGGACTGCGGCCCATCCACTCGGTGTAGACGATGACCTGTGGGTCCGAGAGGTCTGGCACCGCGTCGAGGGGAGTCTTTCGCACCGAGTCGACGGCCCAGAGCGAGAGCACGATGACGACGCCGAAGACGATCCAGCGGTGGCGGACCGACAGTTCGATGATGCGTTCGACCATGGCTGGCTCTCGCTCTAGTGACCTGCGTGCGGCGCCACTTCGGCTGGAGCCTGGTCAGCCGCCGGAGCGCTCCCGCCGTGTGCGTGGCCTTCAGGGCCGCCCGTGGCGCGCAGGCGGCTCTCCGAGTCGAGGAGAAACACTCCTGCCGAGACGATTTGATCGCCGGCCGCGAGGCCGTCGAGGATTTCGACGCGGTCCGCCAGACGCGCGCCGACCGTCACGAGCCGCGGCTCGAACCGGTCACCCGCAGCCACAAAGACGTGCTGCTGAAGGCCGGTGTCGACCAGCGCATCGCGGGGGACGGTGAGTGTTCGCCGGCCGGGTGCGGTGAATATCGCTGCGCCATATGAACCGGGTCTCAGCGTCCCACTCTGGTTGGCCGCGGACAACCGCACGCGGAGGGTGCGCGTTCGTTCCGATAGCATCGGGTAGATGAAGTCGACTCGTGCCGTGAATGCCGGCCGGCCCGACGCGGGGAACTCCAACTGCGCAGTTCTCCCGAGACGCACGGCCGGGATGTCCGCCTCCGACACCTCAGCGAGGACCCACACTCGTGAGAGGTCTGCGATGGTCAGCAGCTCGGTCGAGGGGTCGACCGCTGTGCCGACGCTGACCCCGCGGTGGACGACCACGCCGCCGCGTGGCGCGACGACCGTGACAAGCCGCATCGGCTCACCGGTCTGCTCGATGGTTGAAATCTCTTCAGCGGCCATACCGAGCACGCCGAGTCGGGTGCGGCCGCTGGCGACCACGGCGCTGGCGATGCCGGAGGCTGCGTAGCGGCGGGCGGCCAGGTACTCCGTCTGTGACGACAGCAGGTCTTGCGAGAAGATGTGCGCCAGCGGCTGGCCCGCACGCACGAATTCGCCGGTTGTGCTCACGTCGAGCTGTTCCACCCATCCTGACACGCGTGTGTGGATGTGCGAGAGCCGAGATTCATCCGGCACGATCGTCGCGACGGCGCGCACCGTCTGCGCCAACGATTCCTCACGTACCGGCTCGATGCGGATCCCGAGCTGCTGCATCGTCTCACTGCTGACATCGATTACCACACGGTCGTGCGCGTCGGGGACCGCGCCGCTGGTGGTGCCCTGCACGACCGGGACGGTCGCGGGGGAGCCGCCACCAAATGGCCAGCCCCCGCGTGATTGTTGTACCAACAGGACCGCGGCGATCACGGCCGTCGTGGTCGCTATCGTGAGCAGCACGGCGCGAAGCGGAAAGTGTTGGGAGGTCATGGCGCGAGCACCTCGTACGACCCGATGGCGCGCCCCAGGCGCGCCCACGCAAGACCAAGCTCCGTGTCCGCCGCGATCAGGTCCGACTGCACGGACCAGAGTGCCTGTACGGCTTCGATCACGCTGACGAGCGGCAGCTGGCCAGACGCGTAGCCCGCGACGGCCGGTTCGATCACCATGCGCGCGCGCGGCAGCACATTGGAGGTAAGCGCCGCCTGTCGATCGCGTGCAGCCTGAAGCTGATTCACGGCGACGGCCGCGTCACCCTCGATCATGCGAGTCATCGCTCGAAGGTCGGCCTCCGACATTGCGTGCATGGCCTGCGCTTCGGCGACGCCGGCGCGGAGCTTCCCACGCCAGATCGGCAGGCTGAGGCCGACCATGGCCATCCACCCTTTGCCCTCGGCCATGGTGTAGGCCGGCCCAGTGCGGATGGTGGCCATGGGACGGAACATGTCGCGCATCACCTGCACGTCCGCCTCGGCGCGGACGATGTCGGCGCGTCCGGCGGCAAGTTCTGGGCGGGATGTCAGCGCCGTCTTGATTGCGGACCAGGCGGGCAGCGGTGCGGTGAAGGCGGGGGACGCGAGGGCGGGCACCGCCAGGTCGGCGTCGAGCGCGAGGCTCGTGTTGAGCATCGCTTCTGCGCCGCGCGCCTCGCTGACAAGCGCGCGCGCGAACACGTCGAGCCGCGCGACCTCGACCTCCGCGCGTAGCACGTCGGATTGCGGAGCCGTTCCGCTCGCGTACCGCGCGTTCGCCGCAGTCACGACGTCCCGCGCGAAGCCGATCTGTTCGGCGACCAGCGCCGCCGTCCGGCGTCGCTCCTGTAGCATCAGGAAGGCACTGGCGGCCTGAATGCTCACGTCTAACGTGGCCCGGTTTGTCTCCGCTCGCAGCCGATCGACGTCTGCCAGGGCGGATGTGCGACGGTGCCGGCGAATCCCTGATAGTGGGATCTGTTGCTCAATGGTGACGCTCACATCCGCGCCGCCCAGCATGAACGGCAGGTGATCGAGCGAGGGCGAGATCATCGGATCCGCGAGCGCCGACACGATGGTCGGCCGCGCCTCGCTGGCGCGCGTGCGCGCCCGCGCGGCCTGAATCTCGTCCCTCCGCTCGCTGGCGACCCTGATGACGTCGTCGAGCCCGAGTGGCGACGGGAGCACCGGTGTCGTCTGGCCCACCGCCGGAGTCGGCCAGGTCGTGGCCCACACCGTGAGGAGAAGAACGAATCGAAGGCCCGCGAGGCGTGTCATATCGATCACCGCGTGTGTCATCCACTCCGTCCGGGCCGGCGGAACGTTGCCGGCCTGGATGATCAACGTCGATGCTTACCGGGCGACGCCGGCAAGCTCCTTGTGCATTGCGGCAGCGGCCGTCGCTTCCTTGGCTGAATTCTTCGACAGTGTGGCCAAGCGGTCACAGTGCACGGCCGCCTGGGTGATTCGCGTGCCCCGGTAGGCTTGCGCCATCGCGGCGTGATCAGTGGCGTCCGCGGTATACCTCTTCGCCAACGTCAGGAAGTACTCTTGGAAGGCGCGGTGATCGGCGGACGTGGTCGCCTTGGCCGCCAGCGCAGTGAGCTCCTCTGCGGTGGGTGCTGGAGCGCCGGCACCACCTTCGAAGCGGGCCGCGCCACGTGGGACCGCGGACGCCTTACCTGCCGCCAGCCCTTCGTGATGCGCTGCGAGCTCACGGAGCGTTGCGGCGGACTGCAGGTTCAGTTTCTCGAGGCTCTTGCAATGATCGGCCGCGGAGTTTGCCGCAGTCCGCCGGACGGGACTCGCGATGAACGCCTGCGCCATGGCGCTGTGGCGCTTGGCATCGGCCGCGTACTGCTCGGCAAGCACGGCGAAGTGCACTTCGAGCCGTGCATGATCGGCAGGTTCTGCGCGCTTGATGAGCTCCTGTATCTCGAGTGAATTCAGAACGGCCGAAGATGTTGTCTGTGCGGCCGCGGTCCCCACGAAAGTGGAAAATGCCAGCACACCTATCGACAATGCGCCGAGACGGATCGCTCTCATGACGTAACCAACCTTTCTCGTCACCTTAGTCACCGCGCCGCTGCTGTTGTCGACCACCGCTTGCTCGACCTTCCGACCGGGCTGGCACCACATGGCCAGCCCGGATGGGGAGGCCGCTGCTCACCGGGCAATGCCGGCAAGCTGCTCGTGCATCATGGCAGCCGCAGTAGCATCCTTGGCCGAGTCCCGCGACAGCGAGATCAGACGATCGCAATGCACGGCCGCCTGGGCGATACGCGTGCCCCTGTAGGCTTGCGCCAACGCGACATGCTCATCGGCCTCCGCCGTGTATCGCTTCGCCAGTGTCAGGAAGTACTCCTGGAGGGCGCGGTGATCGGCGGGCGTGCGTGCCTTGGCCGCCATGGCGTTGAGCTCCTGATCGGTCGGCGTCGGCGTCCCTGCGCCCCCTTCGAAGCGGGCGCCCGCAGCTGGCGGTGTGGCTGCGGCGCCAGACGCCAGTTTCTGGTGGTAGGTTGCCAGCTCACGTACGGTCGTCGCCGACTGGGTACTGAGCTCCGCAAGGCGTGTGCAGTGTGCGCTCATGCCCGTTGCCAGACTGCGACTCGGGTTGCCGACGAAAGCCTTCGCCATCGCGGTGTGCCGCCTGGCCTCCGCCGCGTAGCGCTCGGCCAGCGCGGCGAAGTGCCCGCTCAGCCGGGCGTTGTCGCCAGGTTGGGCGCTGGCGACGAGCCTGCGGACCTCCGGTGCATTGAGGATGGGCGACGCTGCCGTCTGGGCCGCGGCCGTTCCGGCAAGTATTAGAAGCGCCAGCGTGCCAATCGCCAGCGCGTGGATTCTGATTGTTGTCATGACGAACCAACCTTTCTTCTCTTCGTAACGTAAATCGCAATCTCTACGAGTCTTCGACCACTCTCCGGGTCAGCGCTGCTCGTGGCGCCGTGCCACCCGCATGCAGTTCGCGGACGTCTTCGAGTCGGTCGCGCGAACGCATTCCGTCGTGGCGGATCCAGGCGAATGCGTAGCGACAGGGCTACGCCTGAGGAAGGTGTTTAGAGCCGAAGAACGGAGTAAAGCGTAGGTCCACGTGGAAGCAGGACCTGGAAGACGTGCGACCCCGCAGGGACACGCTCGATATCCGGCGGTATCCAACCGAGGGGTAACACCGCGGGTTCACTGGCCGCGGGTCCGGACTCCACCCGCCGATCCTCGAGCAGGAACGGCGCAATCCCGACTGCGTCATGGCAGCCGGGCGGCGCTTCGACGTGCGGCCCTTCCGGGACGCTGATGTGTCCGTGATCGCAGCCAGCCGGGTGACGCTCGGTTGCCATTCCGCCGCACCATAGTTCACATGCGAGAGAACTCGTGGGCCCCCCGGCCATTGTGATCACGACCAGCAGCATCGTCGCTCGAAACATGGCGTCGCCACTGTGACGGGCAAGCGCAATGCCACGACGACAGGCGCTGAATCGTCCTGGAAAAGTGGTGGTGAACGGAGGACTCGCTGGCAGGCTGCCGGAGAATTCCCGCGCGATGCGGGAAATCTCCCACCTGACGAACACTTCAGGAAGACCACAGGTGGGATTGGCGGCGGTTCGGTATACTGAATCCACGATGCGCCGTCGCCTTCTGGCGTTCACGCTTGTCGTAGTGGTGCTCACGGTGCCCCTGGCGGCGGCCGTGTGCGAGGCCGCGTGCGCCATGGCGACGTCGTCCGATCAGGCGTCAGGATCCCATCACGCCTGCCACGAGGTTCTCCCCGTGTCGGGGTCGCTCGCGAGCGGCATCCCGCACGCGTGCGGGCACGACGATGCCCTTGCACGGATGTGGGAGCCCACGTTCAAGACGCTCATCGCTCCCGCGGTGGTGCCTGTCGCGGCGTCTGTCGCGCCCGCCGTCGCCGTCGCTCCCGCCGTGTTCTCGACCGTTCAGCACTCTCCGCCGGGCTCCTTCCGCCTTTCATCGCCACTGCGCGTCTAGTCGGCCCCCTCTCGCTTTCTTGTCGGTGACTTGGAGGGAGGGTCTATGTCTTTACACGTGTATCCGCGTCCTATAACGGCCGCAGTTGTCGCGCTCGCCGTGCTCACCGGTGTGGGTCCGGCGGCGGCGCAAAATCCACCTGGTTCTCCGTCGTCAACCTCGCAAGCGCCCCCTCAGTCTCCAGCGGGCGGTGAACATGCCGGCCACGCGATGCCGAGTCAGAAGCCCGACGAGCACGCGGCTCACGACATGCCATCGACCAGCCGGGTGGGGTCCGGGACGTCGTGGTTGCCGGACAACTCACCCATGTATGCCATCCATCGCCAGTCTGCTGGATGGACCTTGATGGGCCACGGCAGCGTCTTCCTTCAGTACCTGCACGAGGCGGGCGCACGCGGGAGCGAGCAGGCTGGAAGCATCAACTGGCTCATGGGGATGGCCGAGCACGGAGCCGGCGCCGGGCGATTCACGCTGCGCGGCATGATCAGCGCCGAGCCATGGACGATCGGAGGCTGCGGCTATCCCGATCTCCTGGCGACTGGCGAGCTCTGCAAGGGAGAGCCGATTCACGATCGGCAGCATCCGCACGATGCGTTCATGGAGATCGCGGCGGAGTATGACCGTCCGCTGGCCGGCGCGACGCGTCTGCAATTCTACGGAGGTCCTGCCGGCGAGCCGGCCCTTGGCCCGGTGGCGTTCATGCACCGGCCGTCGGCGATGGCGAACCCTCTGGCGCCGGTCACGCACCATTGGTTCGACTCGACACACATCACCTATGGCGTCGCGACTGCAGGGATCTACGGCAGCCGCTGGAAGGTCGAGGGGTCTGTCTTCAACGGCCGCGAACCCGATGAAGAGCGTACGGACTTCGACTTCGGGGCCATGGACTCGTTGTCCGGGCGTGTGTGGTTCCTGCCGGCGAGAGAGTGGGCCGTGCAGGTGTCGGCGGGGCACCTGAACGAGGCGGAGGCGGGACACGCCGGAGAGTCGCCAACGGACGTCGGTCGCGTGACCGCATCAGTCTCATACCAGCGTCAAATCGGGGTTGGTTCCATGTGGGCAAATACGATAGGGTGGGGGAGAAACTCGGAGGCTGGAGCCGATGCGACCCACGCGTGGCTCATTGAGTCGAGCCTCGCGGTCAAGGATCGAGACGTGTGGTACGGTCGGTTTGAGACGTCGGGGAAGTCTTCCCACGATCTCGTTGCGCCTGGAGATGGTCTCTTCACCGTCACCAAGCTGCAGGGCGGTTACACACGCTACGCAAGGGGATGGAAGGGGCTGAAGCCGGGCGTCGGCGTGACGGTATCAGCCGGCATCGTGCCTGACGAACTGCGTCCAGAGTACGGAGGCCGCCTCAATGCCGGCTTTGGAGCCTACTTCACGCTTCGCCCGGCCATGCTCGGAATGTGATCCATGAGATCCGTAGGCCTCACCGTCCTGGCCGTGCTCGCACTGTTGGCGATCGGAGGTATGACCTACGTGGTACGTACCGGTCTGAGTGCGCGGGAGACGCCCGGAATTCTGGAGGCCCGCCTCGCTCGCGCGGTGAGGGCCTTCGCGATTCCGCGGGCAGCCAGGCGGATGGCGAACCCGGTGCTGCTCAGCGACGACGTGCTCGCGGAAGGGATGGCGCACTTTGCCGACCACTGCGCGTCGTGCCATGCCAACGACGGTGGAGGCGATACGGACATGGGGCGGGGGCTGTTCCCCAAGGCACCAGACATGCGGTTGCCATCGACCCAGCGCCTGACGGACGGAGAGTTGTTCTACATCATTCAGAATGGCGTTCGTTTCACGGGGATGCCCGGATGGTCCACCGGGACTGACGCGGGGGACACGTCAACGTGGCACCTGGTGCACTTCATCCGGCATCTCCCGATGCTCTTGCCGGAGGAGGTGGCGCGGATGGAATCCATGAATCCGCGTTCGCTCGAGGACATCAGGCGGGAGATCGAGGAGGAGCGTTTTCTGCAGACAGGAGCAATCCAATGAAGAAGTTGATGATCGCTGCCGTTATCGTCGCCGTCGCACTCATCGTCCCCGTGGTGGCACGCGCTCACGAAGGACACACAGCCAAGGCCATGGGCACGATTACGAGCGTCGAAGGGACCAACATCATGGTCAAGACGACGGACGGGAAGACGGTTATGGTGATGATGGACGCCAAGACCAAAATCACGCAGGGGAAGTCGAAGGTTCAGGCCGGCGATTTGAAGATCGGGGACCGGGTGGTTGCAGAGGGTCACGACGACAAGGGGATGATCATGGCGACGAGCGTCAAGCTTGGTGCCGCCCCGGCCGCGGCGGCGAAGAAGTAGCCACGCCGGTGAAAAAGTAGCGGCGGACCTTCAGGTCCGCCGAAAGAACGACCGTAGCGGCGGACCTTCAGGTCCGCCGAGCAAACCAGAAAGAGAAGTCATGAGCAGAACGTGGATGATCGCAATCGCTCTGGTGGGCCTGGTGGCGCAGTCCGCGGCCGCGCAGGACGCCAAGACCGTTCTCGCCAACGCCTCGCGGGCGCTGGGCGCGGACAGCCTGACCTCCATCACGTATTACGGTTCGGGTGCCAACTTCAACCTCGGGCAGTCGAACAACAGCAACGGGGCGTGGCCCAGGGTGAACCTCAGCGACTTC
The DNA here is from genome assembly GCA_021731165.1 of Acidobacteriota bacterium. Taxonomy (GTDB): domain Bacteria; phylum Acidobacteriota; class Vicinamibacteria; order Vicinamibacterales; family UBA2999; genus JAKFXY01. The sequence continues at coordinate 29,943 of JAKFXY010000093.1, forward strand.
CGGCGCTCGATTGATTTCAGGGCGCCGGCCTCGCGCGCGACGGGGGTGACCTTCACCATTCCCATTCAGGGCGGTCCAGCGGTGCAGGGGCTGTTCCAGCAAAACGTCACGCCAGCCAACACGGCGTGGGCACAGCACTTGGAGATCTGGACCACCCCGTGGGGCTTCGTCAAGGGCGCCGCGGTGAACAACGCGACGAGCCGTGTCCAGACGGTGGGCGGCACGCGCTACAACGTGGTGACGTGGGTGACACCGCAGAAGGCGCCGTCGGGCGTGGCGTACCGCGTGGTCGGCTACATCAACGCGCAAACCAACTTGGTGGACCGTGTCGATACCTGGGTTGAGAACCCGATCTTCGGCGATCTACAAGTGGAGACCTATTACACGCAGTATCGCGAGGCGGAGAAGGGCCTCATGTTCCCGAGCACCATCGTGCAGCGCCGTGCCGGCTGGCCGACGTTCGAGGCGCAACTCCTCAGCGCCGTAGCGAACCCCGCCAACATCCAGGAGCTGCTCACGCCTCCACCGGCGCCGGCAGGTGGTCCCGGCGGCGCGGCCGCAGCCCCGCAGGCGCCGCCCGCGCTAACCTCGGAGAAGCTGGCTGAAGGCGTCTACCGGATCGGCGGCGGCTACAACGCGCTGGCGGTGGAGTTTGCCGACCACATCTTCCTCTGGGAGGGCGGCGCGCAGAACGAAGCGCGGGCGCAGGCGGTGTTCGCCGAAGCCAAGCGGCTGATCCCGAACAAGCCAATCAAGTACGCGGCAATCTCGCACCATCACTTCGATCACACGAGCGGCTTGCCGGCCACGGTGGCTGAAGGCGCCGTCATCGTCATGCACCAAGTCAACAAGGCGTTCTTCGAACGGGCACTCGGCGCGCCGCGCACGCTGGCGCCGGACGCGATATCGAGGTCGGGTAAGAAGGCCATCATCGAGGGCATTGGCGACAAGCGGGTGTTCCAGGATGCGACGCGCACGGTCGAGCTGCATCTGCTCAAGGGATTGCCGCACGCGGACGGGATGCTCGTCGCCTATCTGCCGAAGGAAAAAGTCCTTGCCTACGCGGATACCTACAACGCGCCGGTGGCGGGGCGAACGGCGCCGCCCATCGTCGCCGTGGAGGTGATGGTGGCGAATCTCGAGCGGCTCGGACTCGACTACGAGCGCCTCGTGTCGGTGCACGCGCCAAATCCTGATCGCCCGATCACGAAGGCCGAGATGCTCGCGTCGCTCGGCCGGTGAGAGGACGAGCCTGAGAGCCACGCACCCGTGACGCGGGCGGCGGCCGTATGAGGTGGAGTCTCCCCACGCGCGTCGCCTTCCGGTTCTCGGTCGTGTACTTCGGGCTGTACGGGTTTGCCACGCAGGTTGCCGGCGGGGTGCTCCTGCTGCCGGGCTTCGCCGTTCCGGCTCTGGGCACCGAGTGGCCAATGCGCGAGATCACCACGTGGTGCGCTCGACATCTCTTCGGCGTGGACTCGCCGCTGTTGTACCGGGGCAACAGCGGCGACACCCTCTTCTTCTGGGTGCAGACGTTCTGGCTGCTGGCGGTGGCCGTGCTCGCGACCGCGGTCTGGTCGTGGGCCGACCGGCAGCGCGACAGCTACCTTTCGCTGCACAAGTGGTTTCGCCTGAGTGTCCGCTTCGGCCTTGCGGCTCAGATGTTCTATTACGGGATGGCCAAGGTCATCCCGACGCAGTTTCCTTCGCCGGCGCTCGTCACACTGGTGGAACGGGTCGGAAACCTGTCGCTGACAGACGTGCTCTGGATCTCGATCGGCGCCTCCACGCCGTACCAGATTTTTACCGGCTGCGCGGAGGTGCTCGGCGGGCTGTTGTTGCTCACGCCCCGCACGACGACGCTCGGCGCCCTGGTCTGCCTGGCCTCCCTGATCCAGGTGTTCGTGCTCAACATGACGTACGACTTCGGCCTGAAGCAGATCTCCTTCCACCTCATGCTGATGTCGGTGATCCTTCTGGCGCCAGACTTGCGCCGCATGGCAAGTGTGTTCGTGCTGGATCGCGCGGTGGAGGCGTCGGGGCAGCCGCCGCTCTTCCATACGGCCCGCGCCAACCGCCTCGCGCTTCTCGCGCAGGTGGTCTTCGGTCTCTATCTCGCGGCGATGTTTGCCGGCATCAGCGTGCGCCAGTGGAATAGCGAGGGCGGCGGGGCGCCGAAATCCCCGCTCTATGGGATCTGGGACGTCGAGGAGCTTTCGATTGACGGTGAGGTCCGCTCGCCGCTGATGAACGACTACGACCGCCGCTGGCGGCGCGTCATCTTCGATGCTCCTCAGCGGATGGCGTTTCAGCGGACAGACGATTCGTTCTCCCGCTACGGCGTCTCCATCGACGTCGATGGCCATACGCTGGCGTTGACGAAGGGCAGCAGCAGAGACTGGAAGGCCGGCTTCAGCTTTGAGCGACAGGATCAGAACCGTCTAATCCTTGACGGCACCATGGACGGCTACCGAATCCACATGCGATTGCGGCGTGTTGAGCTCGACACCTTCCGGCTGCTCAATTCGCCTTTCAGGTGGATTCGTCCGTCTGATGCGCCGGGGACATGAAGTCGGCGTAGACGTCTAGCGTTTTTCGTAGACCGTCGTGGTGGTGACGTTGCCCCGTCTGGCGTCCGTGACCACGGTGTCCGTCCTCAGTGAGCGCCCGTCTGCCGACAGCACCACCCGAGCGGTGGCGGCAATCCGGCCATCAACCTTCACATCGACATCGAATGTCCGGTCATCCAGGCGGAGGTAGGCGTAGGTGATCACCTCGTCCGGTCCCTGGAGCGGGTAATCGGCGCCGTCGAATGCCCCGGTCCACTCCATGTGGGTGACACCACCCCGTACGTGCACGAGGTCGTAGGTGATCCTCACGCGGTCCTGCCAGGGCTCAATGGTCAACGTCCCGCGTACGTACGGGGCTGGCCCGGGGTCGTATCTCGACATCGCCACGTTGAGCGTCCACGTGCCGAACCAGGCGGCCGGCGTCTGACCAGCGGCGGCGGACGGCCCGATCAGCCCCGTAATCAGCGCAAGGACAGAAATTCCCCGAGTCAACATCGCCCTCATCTTGCGACATTTAGGGGGAAATTGGCCCGGCGTTTCTATATAATTCGCGCCGAATCCACCTAGAAACGGAAGCGATGCGTTGCCCGGTACGATCACGGAGGACACATGCGGACTGCGCTTCAGCTCGTCGTCGTCATGTTGCTGGCCACGCCGGCCTTTGCTCAGGTTGATATCTCGGGCGAGTGGTCACGTGAAAACCACGAAGACCAACCCCACCGCGCTCCTGGTGCCGAGCTTGGCGACTATACCGGCATGCCGATCAACGCCGCGGCACGCCGTAAGGCCGAGAGCTGGGACGCCTCGATCCTCTCTCAGCCCGAGCAGCAGGCCAAACCGCACCCAGGGCAGTACTCGATGCGCGGGCCGGCGCCGAACGTGCGGATTAGCAGGATCGTCGACCCTGTGGGCGGCCAGCTCGTCGCCTTTACGATCGCTGGGACGTTCGGTCGCTCCGACCGGACGATCTGGATGGACGGCCGGCCGCATCCCTCGGAGTACGCCGAGCACACGTTTGGCGGCTTCTCCACCGGTGAGTGGCTTGGCAAGACGCTCAAGGTCACGACGACCCATCTCAAGACGGCGTTCATCAACCGTAACGGCGTGCCCAGCAGCTACAAGGCTGGGATGACCGAGTGGTACGTGCGTCATGGGAATCGGATGTCGCAGATGACATGGATCAGCGACCCGATCTACCTGGAGGAACCGTTCGTTCGCAGCAACAATTACCAGATCAACGATGAACAGCACACCGGCACGGCGATTCCGTTCGAGACGGTTGACGAGCTTGGAGACAAGCCGCGGGGCTGGGTGCCGAGCTGGCCGATCGGGACGACGCACACCGAGTTCGCTGACCGATTCAAGATCCCGTTCGAGGCAACTCGCGGCGGCAAGGAGACGCTCTACCCGGAATACATGAAGAAGATCCAACAGTGGGTACGCGAAGAGGCCGAGAAGAGCGGGAAGTCCGAGAAGGCCGAGAAGAAGGAGTCGCGATGAGGGCGCGGTTGTTGGTGGCTGCTCTCGTGGCTGCGGCATTTGCCGCGGGCCCGTTGTTTACGGCTTCGCCCAAAGCGCAGCAGCGAGGGCTCACGCGTGCCGAAGAGACGATTGTCTCGCGCAGCAGCGAACAGCCGCAGCCGAGCGCGTACCCGGTGGCGATGCCGCCGGGCGTGGATCTCGAGGTGCTCCCCGCGCTGGGCAATGTCTATCTGATTGCCGGCGGCAAGAGCAACGTGGCCGTGCAGGTTGGCGACGAGGGCGTCTTCGTCGTGGACACCGCCACCGCCGACATCAGTGAACAGGTGATCAAGGCGATACGGGTGCTCTCGAGAGGGCCGATCAACTACATCGTGACCACCAGCTTCGATCCGGATCACTTCGGCGGCAACGAACGGGTGTCCAACGCCGGCGAGAATCCGACGGTGCTGCGGCCCCGGCTGGCCGGGCCCGGCGCCGCGGTCGCTCCACAGGGTGGCGCCGCTCCGGAGCGGTCGCAGGGTGCGATCGTTTTCTCCAGTGAGAACACCTTGAATCGCATGTCCGCGCCCACGGGCGAGACATCGGCTGTCCCGTTCGCCCTCTGGCCGTCGAACACCTTTTTCACCCCGAGGAAGGCCCTGTCGTTCAACGGCGAGCCGATCGAGATGCTCCACCCGGCGGCCGCACACACCGATGGCGACGTCATGGTGTTCTTCCGCCGCTCGGACGTCATCGCGACCGGTGACATCATCAATACGCTCGGCTATCCCTCGTTCGATGCGAAGCGCGGCGGCAGCATCGCGGGGCTGCTCAGCGCCCTGAACGACGTCATTGAGGTCACCGTACCGCGATTCAATCAGCAGGCGGGTACCCGAGTCATCCCCGGCCATGGCCGCATCCTCAACGAGCAGGATGTCGTCGAGTACCGGGACATGATGACCATCATCCACGATCGCGTGAAGCTGGCGGTCGATAACGGCATGACGCTGGCGCAGCTCACCGCGCAGCAACCGACACTCGACTACGACGGTCTCTACTCCAAGCCTGGCTGGACCGGTGAGATTCTTGTCGAGGCGATCTACAACGACCTGAAGAAGCCACAGCCGCGAGCGCCCTAGAGGCCATGGGGACACGGAGGCAGCGCTTTCATGGTTAGTCGCACCGCCCGGCTGCTCACTGGGGCCGCTGCCTGCCTCGCTCTCGCTGCCGGCTCGATCGCGCTCATGGGCGCCCAGCAACCGGCCGGGCGCGTGCCGATCGATGCGGATGACATCGGTGGCCGCGTGACCGGCCCGGCCGGCCCTGAGGCGGGCGTCTGGGTGATTGCCGAGACGTTGGACCTGCCGACCGCGTACCGGAAGATCGTCGTCACGGACGACCAGGGCCGCTATGTGCTGCCCGATCTGCCGAAGGCGAGCTACGCGGTGTGGGTCCGCGGTTATGGCCTCGTTGATTCCCCGAGAGTCACGGCGACACCGGGGCAGCAGCTTGCGCTCACCGCCGTCAGGGCGCCCGATGCCCGTGCGGCTGCGCAGTATTACCCCGCCAATTACTGGAACTCGCTCATGGGCGTTCCGCCGAACACCGATTTTCCGATGGCCGCTCCCGCGGGCGCGCGTGGCGGGCGAGGCGGACAGCCGCCACCGGGAGTTCCGACTCAGGCGCACTGGGTAGGCACGGTCAAGGGCTGCATGATCTGCCACCAGATGGGCACGAAAGCCACACGCGAGATCTCACCGGCGATGGGTGTCTTCGACTCCAGTCACGCCGCGTGGAACCACCGTATCCGTCAGGGGCAGTCGGGGTCGGCGATGTTCGGCCTGGTTGCGAGCCTTGGCGCCGAGCGCGCACTGGCCATGTACGCCGACTGGACGGATCGCATTGCAGGCGGGGAAGTACCGCCGGCGCCGCCGCGGCCTGCCGGGCAGGAGCGGAATCTCGTCGTGACGCTCTGGGACATCGGCGCGCCGACGTCGTTCCTGCATGACATGTACGGCACCGACAAGCGGAAGCCGACTGTCAACGCAAACGGCCCGGTCGTCGCGAGCGACTTCAATCTCGGCGGTCTCTGGGTGCTCGATCCGAAACGGCACACGGTCGAGAACGTGAAGATGCCGATGGTGGACGATTCGAGCCTGATTCCGCCGTTCTCGCCTGCGTCAATGGAGTTTCCGTCCCTGTACTGGGGTGAGGAGATCGTCGCCGACGAGCGTCAGAAGACCGAGGCCCAGAACATCGATTCGAAAGGGCGGCTCTGGATGATGCTGGCGTTCCGCAGGCCGGCGAACCCGGACTGGTGCAAGGCTGGATCGACCAACAAGTACGCACGGAACTTTCCGCTCGCCGATAGCGGTCGTCAAATGGCGTACTTCGATCTCCGCACGAAGAAGACGACGCTCATCGATACGTGTTTCACGACGCATCACGCCGGGTTCGCCGAGGACCAGGACGAGACGATCTATAACGCGGCCTTGGGTCTTCCTTCGGCGATAGGCTGGGTCAAACCGCGTGTCTTCGAGGCGACTGGAGACGCGGCGGCGTCGCAGGGCTGGTGTCCAGCCTATTACGACGTGAACGGCAGCGGGAAGTACGAGAAGGATGCTGACACGCTGATCGGCGGCAATGGCTACTTCATCGCCGTCAACCCGAAGGACGGAAGCGTCTGGTACGCCGTCCCGGGTACGCCGGGGAAGATCGTCCGCGTGGACGTTGGCTCCAATCCGCCGGATACGTGCCGGTCCGACGCGTACGAACCGCCGTTCTATAACCCAAGGGCACCCGGCGTACTGGGGTTCCTGCCTCGCGGTATGGACGTCGATCGCAATGGTCTCGTATGGACCGGCCTCGCGGGCAGCGGTCAGCTTGCTAGCTTCGATCGAAGTCGGTGCACGGTGAGGACCGCGCCAGCGACGTTCGACCCCCAGCACTGCCCCGAGGGGTGGGCGCTGTACGACGTGCCAGGGCCCCAGATGCAGGGCATTACTGGTGGCGGCAGCGCGGACTTTCTCTACGGTAATTTCGTCGATCAGTTCAATACGCTGGGGCTCGGCGCGAACGTGCCCCTGGCGACAGGGACGGGGTCGGATTCGCTTCTTGCACTGTTACCGGCCACCCGCACGTGGGTGGTGCTGCGGGTTCCTTATCCGATGGGATTCTTCACGCGGAGTCTCTCCGGCCGGATCGACGATCCCAGTGCTGGCTGGAAGGGTCGGGGCTTGTGGGCGGCCAATGAAGTCAGGAACAACTGGCACGGAGAAGGCGGGAAGGGGACGAGGCCTCAGGCGGCCCACTTTCAGCTGCGCCCGGACCCGTTGGCGAAGTAATGTTCAGACTATCCTTCAGGTATCGTTTTCGCCCGGATATTTAGGAGACATCAGGAATGGCTTTCACACTCACCGTCAACGGCAAGGAGTCCTCCGTGGACGTGCCGGCGGACATGCCGCTACTCTGGGTCATTCGGGACGTGCTGAATCTCAAAGGGACCAAGTTCGGCTGCGGCATTGGCCAATGCGGTGCCTGCACGGTGCACCTGAACGGGCGTGCGGTCCGTTCATGCCAGACGCTGGCGTCGTCTGCCGCCAATGCACGGATCACCACGCTCGAAGGCTTGTCAGCCGACGGCTCGCACCCGCTGCAGCTGGCGTGGCAGGACATTGATGTTCCCCAATGCGGCTACTGCCAGGCCGGGCAGATCATGTCGGCAGCGGCGCTGCTGGCAACCACACCGAAGCCGACCGACACAGATATTGACCGCGCGATGAACGGCAACCTGTGCCGTTGCGGAACCTACTTGCGGATTCGCGAAGCCATTCACCGGGCCGCGGGCCAGAGCTCCAACCCAGTACAGACCGCCCAGGCGGGAAGGTAGGTGGGCGCCATGGACACTTTGACGCTCAATCGTCGCGCGTTCCTGCGTGTCACGTCCCTCGCCGGTGGTGGGATGCTCGTGGCGTCGTATCTCGATCCGGTGGCCGAGCTCTTCGCCCAGGGCCCGCCTGCCGGCCCGCCGCCGAACTTCGTCGCCTCTGCATTCGTGCGCATCACGCCTGACAACGTCATCACCATCATCTCGAAGAACCCGGAGATCGGACAGGGCATCAAGACGGCGCTGCCGATGATCATCGCCGACGAACTCGATGCCCCATGGGAGACGCTCAGGTTTGAACAGGCCGACCTGGATCAGACGAAATACGGGCTTCAGAACGCTGGGGGCAGCACGGCGACGCCGAACAACTGGGACCCGCTCAGGAAGGTGGGCGCCGCGGTGAGGCAGATGCTGGTCACCGCCGCTGCGCAGACCTGGAATGTGCCGGTCGGCGAGGTGTCCACCGGTGCGGGCGTTCTCTATCATCGCTCGACGAATCGGTCGCTCACCTATGGTCAGGTGGCGGCGCGGGCGGCCACGCTGCCAGTGCCGGATCTCAACAGCGTCGCGCTCAAGTCTGCGGCCGACTACAAGATCATCGGCCAGCGGAAAGGCGGCGTTGACAACGCCGGCATCGTGACGGGCAAGCCGACGTTCGGGATCGACTTCACCCTGCCAGGGATGCTCTGGGCCGTCTACGAGAAATGCCCGGTGTATGGGGGGAAGGTCGTCAGCGCGAACCTTGACGTCGTCAAGGCCATGCCCGGTGTGCGCCACGCGTTCGTCGTCGAGGGTACGGCGGATACTCGTGGCCTGATGCCAGGAGTGGCCATTGTCGCCGACTCGTGGTGGCAGGCCAAGACCGCGCGGCAGAAGCTGCAGGTGACCTGGAACGAAGGCCCCACGGCGCAGCAGGGAAGCGAAGAATTTGCCAGGCGCGCGCGGGAGATCTCGACACTGAAGCCGGCGTTTCCGCTTCGCGTCGATGGCGACGCCGAACAGGCGCTGGCCGGCGCGGCGAAGGTTGTCGAGGCGTCGTACGCCTACCCGTTCATCTCGCATTCACCGCTCGAGCCGCAGAACTGCACGGCGCATTACCGCGACGGCAAGATGGAGATCTGGGCGCCGACGCAGACTCCGCAGCAGGGCAGGCAGCTCGTCTCAACCGCGCTGAACGTGCCGATGGAGAACATCACCATCCACATTCAGCGGGCAGGCGGTGGGTTCGGCCGGCGCCTGACCAACGACTACATGGGTGAGGCGTGCGCGATTGCAAAGGAAATCGGTGTCCCGGTGAAGGTGCTGTGGACGCGCGAGGACGACATGACGCACGACCACTACCGCCCCGGCGGATTCCATTTTCTCAAGGCTGGCGTTGATGCGGCTGGGAAGGTCGTCGCGTGGCGCAACCACTTTGTCAGCTACGGTGACAACGCGCAGGGCGTCCAGGGCTTCGCGAACTCCGCGGCCATCAACGCGGTCGAGTTCCCCGCGCGCTTTGTCCAGAACTTCGACTTCCAGGCCACGCTAATGCCGCTGGGGGTGCCGACCGGCGCGCTCCGCGCTCCGAGGAGCAACGCGTTTTCGTGGGTGTTCCAGTCGTTCATCGACGAGCTGGCGTCAGCGGCAGGCAAGGATGCGTTGCAGTTCCGTCTCGACATGCTGGCCGGCGATGGAATGCCGGAGCCCGCGCAAGGCGGGGACGGGTTCGTGGCCGCGCGTATGCGGGGCGTCCTGCAGGCCGTGCGCGATCGATCGGGCTGGGGTAAGCGGACGCTGCCAAAGGGCACCGCGATGGGGGTCGCCTTTCAGTTCAGCCACCGCGGCTACTTCGCCAACGTCGCGCAGGTATCCGTTGATGCGATGAACCGCGTAAGGATCAGCAAGGTCTGGGTGGTCGGCGATATCGGGCGACAGATCGTCAATCCCAGCTCCGCACAGAATCAGGCGCAGGGCGGCGTGATTGAGGGCATGAGCCACCTGATGTACGGTGAGATCACCTTCGCCGCCGGCAGGGCTGTTCAGAAGAACTTCAACCAGTACCCGCTGACTCGGTTGGCGCAGGCGCCGCCGGAGATCGACGTCTTTTTCCTGATCACGGACAACCCACCGACCGGGTTGGGTGAGCCGGCGCTCCCGCCGACCCTTCCGGCGATCGCCAATGCCATCGCCACGGCCTCCGGCAAACGCGTGCGTTCGCTACCGCTGGTCAAGGCGGGATATCGCTGGGCCTAAGGAAATCCCCAGATCTCAAAACCCAGATCCCAGATCCCACGATCGTGGGGTCTGGGATCTGCATTCCAAAGAACTAGCGCAGGATGGACGCGACGACCGCGAAGGTGACTGCGGCCACGCCGACCTGAATCCAGAGGTCCAGTCGATCGTGCAGGAAGAGGGCGGCCGCAACCGCGAGCGCTGCGGCCACCGCAAGGAACTGCCAGTAGACGTCCTGGAGTACCGGTTCGGTTCGCGTGGAGGCGGCACGCCGGCGTGCCGCGTCGATGAGCTGGGTCGAGAGGTCGATGTCACTGCCGCGGTCCAGCTCGAAATACTCTCCGTTTCCGGCGGTCGCGATCGTTCTCAGTGAGGCCCGATCGAGACGCGAGAAGACCGGCGGCGAGGCGTCGAGCGCTGTTCGCTTGGGATCGGGGATGATGCCGCCGCCCTCCGTGCCGACGCCGACGACGAAGAGCGGCACGCCCTTCCGCCGCGCGGCCATCAGCGATTCCTCGACGGTGCCACTCCACGCCTGACCGTCGGTGATGAGCACGAACAGGCGCGCGTTCTCGGTCGGCCCGCGGATTTCCTCGTCCTTCTCGACAATCCGCAGCCCCCACGTTACGCCCAGCGCGATGTTGGTGTCCCAGCTCGTGTCGTCTTCGAGCCGAAACGGCGACTTTTCCGCAAGGTGATCGAGGAAGAAGAAGAAGGTGTTGGGATCGCTGGTCAGACGGATTTGGGGAGTGGCGATGTGTGCGAACAGAGTGAGCGCGACGCGGTCGGACTGCCAGCTCAGCGAGTCGCCGAGGACCCGGAGAAACCGGACGGCCCGTTGCCAGCGATCGCCCTGGACGTCCGTCACGTGCATCGACGCCGATCCGTCGAGCAAGATGATGACATCGGCGCCTCCGGTGCGGACCAGCGAGGTGACGACTTTCGGCTGCGCCACCGCCATGACCAGCAGTGCGGTGGCTGCAATGAGGCTCAGCCAGAACAGCGCGTCGCCGAAGAAGGGGAAGCGCTCGGGGTTGGGAAGCTGGCGCGCGGCGACGAGCCGCGCGGCGTCCCGTCGCCTGAGGCGGAGCTGTCGCATCCAGAGCAGGAGCATCAGCGCGGGCACGATCAGCAGCCACAGAAGGCGTGGCTCGTCGAATGTCAACGCTACCCCTTGCGCCGGATTTCGGCGCCGCTGCCCGGATCGAGCTGGTCCTCCCGCTCATCCGGCCGGAGCGGGACGATGACGTTGAAGTCGCCCTTCTTCGTTCCCTCCGGCGGTGCGCCCTCCTCCCCCTGCATGTTCGGCGACCGCGGCATCGGAGCGGTGCTGCCGCGGCCAGACGCCAGTACGTTCCGGAGGCGCGCGACGAACTCGTAGTTGTACGCCGCGTCCGAGAGATCGGGAGCGGCTTCGAGCACCGACGCGTACCCCTTGATCACGTCGTCAAGGCTGCGCGCAAGCGCCTGGCTGCTGCGCTGCTGGATCACTGCGTTTCGATAGGCGGCGTTGGTCGAGACCAGCTGCAGTGTTGGATCGAAGTCCTGGCTCGTGGGTGCCGCTGCCGCGGGTGCGAGGGACTGGTAGTCGCCGCGCCAGTATGCCGTCTCGGCGCGCTGCAGACGTACCGCACGCTCGATTTGTGGACCGATGACCGGGATGCGTCTCGCATAGGCGACCGAGGCATCGAGGTCGGCGTCGGCCGTGGCGGTTGACGCGGACGCTAGCGTGAGCTGTTCCTGGGACGTGGCGATGCCCTCCTCAATCATGGCCGCCCGGCGCAGGGCCTCGGCCGCCGCGACCAGAATGAGGACGATCGCGAGATGCGCGGTGAACCTTTTCATTACGGGAAGCTCCTGAACTGCGGGATCGTCAGCGCGAGCCCCACGGCCACGGACCAGAGCGCCGCGGCGATGAGCGCGAATGGCCGGTACTTCGGCCGCTGGCTGACGTACTGCTTGACTTCGATTCGGCCGGCCGACACGCGATCGATGTCCTGAATGGCCTGAATGAGCGTCGCTTCGTCCGACGCCGCGTAGAATCGCCCGCCGGTCCGTTCCACGGCGTCCTTCCACTGGGCGTCGGAGACCACTCTGCCGAAACCGCGGTCGAATCGTGTGCGCACGAAGTAGATTGGCACTTTCGCGTCCACTGCGTCGCGCACGATCTCGGCTACGCCTCGATTGCCGGCAATGACTTCCGAGTCCTCGCCGTCACTGAACAGCACCATGATGTTGCCGGTGGCGTCGAGGAAATCGAACGCGCGGAACAGGTTGACGCCCTGCTCCACGGCGCGCGCGAGAATGGTGCCCTGGTCTGGGAACCGGATGAACTCGGTGAAGTCACCGACAAGATTCAGACTGAGCAGGATGTTGTCGTAGTCGGTCGTGAACGGCGTGACGACGTACGCCTGGTCGCCGAACTCCACGAGTCCCACCAGGTCCTTGTACTTGCCGTTCATCCGGAGCTGCACGAAACGCTCGGCGGCCGCCACCGTGGTGAAGAACGTGGCCTGAGACGAGGCGCTGCCCGTCCGCAGCGTCGGTGCGGTAAACGGCCGGATCATGCTGGAAGAGGCGTCAAGCATCAGGCAGATGCGTCGTCCTGGAAATGTATCCAGCCGTTCGGTGAGTGTGGAGTACGGATCGGCGAGGGCGAGGGCGAAGAAGGGCAGTCCGGCCGACATCAGCAGCACTGGCGTGTGCCGCATGAATGACGACGACGGCCGCTGCAACGACCGCAGGAGCGCGGGCAGGCCGACACGCTGGCGGTCGCTGCGCCGCGCGAGCGTCGAGCGGAGCACGACGAGCGTCATGGCCAAGGCGCCCAGCGCGACGAGGGCCAGGCGTGCCGCATCCGCGTGCCAGAACCGCAGCTCGGCAGGCCGGATATCGTTCCACTCCGCCAGCGTCGCGCTGACGAGTTGGAGGACGTCCACTACCGCGCCCACGCTCGTGTCCTGAAGCCGCTGACCGTCCGCGCGAGGCCGCGCAACTTCGTGGCGATCCAGGTGTGCTCGCGCCGAAGCGCGCTGAGTTCCCGTGTACCTGCTGCCAGGGCATCGTCGAGGCGATCGGCGTTCAGTCCAGCCGTGCCGCGGCCGTAGGCGGCCGCCGTGAGGGAGGCGAGGGCCTCCTCCATCGCCGCGAGGCGCGCCGCGCGACGGCTTTCGGCTGGCCGCAGGAGCTCGCGCGCGCCGGCAAGCGTCAATGTCGTCATGGAACCTGAAAGCAGTACGTCGCCGCCGCGAGGCCACCGAGCCGGGACGCGCAACTGCCCCCCCGCTGCCGGTTCGCCGAGGCTGGCCGGCGTCTGGGAGACGGGATGCGAGGTATCGAGGCTGGCCGCGATTCGCAGGGCCGCCCCGGCACGCGCGGCGAGCACATCCGTCCAGCCGGTGGCGGCGCTCTCTCGCCCGACATCCGCGAGCTCGCGCGACACACCGCGGAGAATCGCGGCATCCGATGCGTGCCGGACGACGGCAGTCACCGCTCCACGTCGGGTACGTGCGATGCCGACCAGGGCCCAGACGGCGATGACGCCGCCGAGCGCGAAGAGCATCCACGACACGATGCGCAGGACGGAAGCGCGAAAGCGTCGCGCCTCGATCGCCGCAAGCGTTGGCGGAGGCTCGTCGCGGATGTCAGAGACCACCGGCGGCACGAGCGACAGAATGCGGATCGGACGCGCCGGCAAGATGTACTCCCGCTCGCGGCTCTCGACGGCGGCCGAGTCCGGTCGCACGCGGCTTTGCACACGGTAGGAAATCGTGAGGGGTGGAATGGCGAGGTCTTTCCCGATCTCCTCGCCGATGTATCGCAGCGTATAGTCGTACTGGAAGAATCGACGGTTGGCCGTTCTCAATTCCTGCGCCTGCCGCCCTCGCAGCACCTCGAATGGTTGCACCTGGAGCACGCCGGGATCGAGTTGGGATTGGTCCGGCACCACCGTTGTGGCCGTCGTGTCCAGCACGCTGCAGGTCAGGACGAGCGTGAAGGGCTGACCGATGCGTACCGCCGGCGAGCCGGTGCGCCAGTAACATGCGATCGGCTCGACCTCGACGTTCACGACCGGGGCAGGGGCGTTCTGCGCTGACGCCGCCGCGGTGCTCGCCATGAGCGCCACGCCGAGGCAGAGAAGCTTCGTGTGCATCCTATGCAACCTTCTTGAGCCGCCGCTCCGCGACGAATTCCGAGAGCGCGAGTTCACTGACGCCGGCTGCGGCGCCGATACGGACCACGTCGAGCCCGGCTTCGCGCGCGCGGACTGTCACATCGTCCTGCCATTCGCGGATCCGCCCCGCCATGGCGGAGAGGGCACGGCGCGACATCACGCGCGTGCGTCCGGTCTCCACGTCCACCGTTTCGATCCAGCCCGCGGAGACCTTGGGCATCTCGAACGCGAACGCCGCATCGACGAGGACGATGAAGACGTCGTGGGTCGTGTTGAGGAGGGCGAGCTCGGCGATCACCGTCTCGGAATCGTCGAACAGGAAGTCGGAGACGAAGGGCACGAGCGCCGTCTTCCGCATGAATGACGCGATCGTCATACTCAAACTGTCGGTCTGCCGAACGTCCTGGAGCCGGCGGCGGTCCTGATAGGCGTCGAGGCAGTGTATGACGTGGTTGCGTCCGATCCGCGCGCGCACGGCCGACAGGTGGCGTGCGCCTGCGTCGAAGGTCACGAGCCCGAACATGTCCTGAAAGAACACCGCGGACATGCCGATCGTGGCGATTCCGCGCGCGATACCCCTGGCGATCGGGACGCCCCGCACGCCGCAGCGCGTCGAGAGTGACGCGTCGGCCACGACCATGACCGTGGCCGTGCTCGGCTGCTCGAACTCGCGCACGATGAGCGGGCTGAAGTTCTTCAGTGAGGACTGTGCCCAGTCGATCGTGGAAAAGCGGTCGCCGGACTGCCAGTCGCGCAGTCCGACGTAGTCGAATCCCGAGCCGTGCGCCAGGCTGCGGTGGTCGCCGATCGTCATTTCGCGCATCCGCCGCACGATGAGCAGCTCGATCTCCGTGATCTCGGTCAGGTTGATGAGCGGCGAGTCCTCGTCGGGGTGGTCCGGTCCTCTGGACTTGACCGACCGCGTGGCACCCGTGATCTCCGGAGCGTGGCCGCTCACGGTACGGGTACTCGCTCGACGATGTCTTTGATCACCATCTCGACGGTGAGTCCGTGGCTGGCCGCGTGCGGACCGAGCCAGATGCGGTGCGGCAGGATGTAGCTTGCCAGCTCCTGAATGTCTTCCGGGTACACCTCCGTCCGACGCCGGACGAGCAGCGCCCACACCTTCGCGAGCCGGCCCCAGCAGATGATGGCGCGCGGCGAGGCGCCGAGGTCCACGCCACGTTCGACGAGAGGGGAGGGCGAATGGCGGAACCAGTCGGTGTCCGGATTGTAAGGGCGCGTCGCGGCGACGAGCTGATGGATATACGTGGCGAGCCGCTCGTGCAGAAAGACGTGCTCGCTGATGGCCGACCGCAGCTCGATGATGCGCTC
Organism: Acidobacteriota bacterium; assembly: GCA_021731165.1. Taxonomy (GTDB): domain Bacteria; phylum Acidobacteriota; class Vicinamibacteria; order Vicinamibacterales; family UBA2999; genus JAKFXY01. The sequence goes on from JAKFXY010000093.1 coordinate 45,583, forward strand.
CTTGGGCATGAGCACGTTCAGGCGCACCTGCTTGAAGTCGAACGATACCAGCTTGGCCTCTTCCTCGGGTGGCAGGTAGCCGATGTTCACCATGATCGCGAAGCGATCCGTAGCCGCCTCGGAGAGTGGGAAGGTGCCTTGTCCGAGCTCGACCGGGTTCATCGTGGCGATGGCGAAGCTGAATGCCGGGAGCTCGTAGGTCTCCTTGCCGACGGTGATCGTCCGATCCTGCAGCCCTTCGAGAAATGCGCTCTGCGACTTGAGCGGGATACGGTTGATCTCGTCTAGAAGGACGATCTCGCCAGACGCGAGGGGACCAAACTCGGTGATCAGGGCGCCGGTGGCCGGATTGATCATTTGAAATCCAACCACTTCCGTCGGCTGGAGGTCGGCGCGCCCCTGGATGCGGGCAAACCGCGCGCCGCTGATCGCAGCCAGAATCACTCCGAAGAATGTCTTGCCGACTCCGGGAACCCCCCTGAGCAGGAGATTTCCGGCATTGACCTGTCGGTTCTGCTTCTTGTCGTAGGTCGTCGGGATCTCCGACAGCAGGACGACATTGGCGAGCGCCTTGGCGGTCTCATAGCCCACCAACGCCTTTCCGCCTTCCGCGATGATTGCTTGGTGAAATTCGATGGCCTGTTCGAGATCCTGATGCACGGGACGGCAAATATATAGGGTCGCGCTGAAAGCGCCAACCCCTCTTTGCCGGCCGTCCGGGACAATATGGTCGCGGGGCAACACTGGATGTCCGGCGTTCGAGGTCGGAATGCCTCTGGATCGTTCGCGCAGGTCTCTATTGATTGGACATATTTGTCAGAAAAATAAAACGTGGCTACGCAACTGTTCAAATTGTGCGCAGGCCCCGCGTGGTACGCGGCCGCTGTCCATTGGGGCTCCGATGGCCTGGGTCTGCAGTGACATACTCTATGACAATTATGTGTCGTATATTTTAAACTACACAATAACGTCCTGACTTATCCTGGTATCTTCGCTTCGTGCAGTGCGAATTTACTAGCAAATCCCGCCAGCTGCCGTCGCCCTTGCTGGCACTCCGCTTGCTGAGTTACGCTCCGGCACGCTTCCCACTCAGATCGGCGTTCCGGCCAGCCCCAGATTATTCAGTCGTCGGTCCGACGGTTCGTCGGTTCCGCGCGCTGAAGCGTGTGTGCCGCGTTTAACGAGGTGAGGAATGAACCAAGCAGATACCGCATGGATGTTGATTTCAACGGCGCTCGTGTTGCTCATGACGCCGGCGCTCGCGTTTTTTTATGGTGGCTTGGTGCGATCCAAGAACGCGCTCAACACCATGATGATGAGTTTCATCTCGCTGGGGTTCGTGGGGGTCGTGTGGGCGCTCATCGGCTACTCGCTCGCCTTCGGCGTGGGCAACGATTGGATCGGTGATCTGGCAAACGTGTTCCTCAATGGTGTCGGCATCGAGGCCGCCCCGCGTTCGACGAACATCCCGCACGTGCTGTACATGTGCTACCAGGCGACGTTCTGTATCATCACCGCGGCGCTGATCTCGGGCGCCGTCGTCGAGCGCATGCGGTTCTCGGCCTACGTGGCGTTCATTACTATTTGGGCGGTGGTGGTCTACGCTCCTGTCGCGCACTGGGTGTGGG
>JAKFXY010000063.1 GCA_021731165.1 Acidobacteriota bacterium
CAAGAGTACGGGCCTTGGCAATGGCACCGTCGAAGGGGGCTACATCACCATCCGCGTCATCAAGGGCGGGCGGGTCGAGATCCTCAACGGCTACACGGAAATGGGGCAGGGCATCTACACCGCGACCATGCAGGTAGTCTGCGAGGAAACCGGTCTTCCTGCAGACATCATGACCGTGGTCTGGGACGCGGAGCTCGGCAACAAGTGCGGAGAGACCTGGGCGTCGCGCGGTACGACGTTGAGCTGTGCCGCCGCGCGCGAAGCCGCGCAGAAGCTCGCCGCCGACCTCAAGGCGCATTCACTCGAGGAGCTGGTCGGCCGCGAGTACTCGGGAGAATACGTCTGCGCGTTCACCACTCGGCCCGGCACGCCGGAAGCCGTGCTGAATCCGACAACGCACCTGACCTTCAGCTATTCCGCCCAGGTCGTGATTCTCAATGACGAGGGACGGCTCGAGCACGTCGTCGCGGCCCACGATGTCGGCAGGGCGATCAACCCGAGGCTCTGCGCGGAGCAGATGGAGGGCGGAGTTCACATGGGCCTTGGCTACGCGCTCACCGAGCACTTCGTGTCGAACAACGGCACCCCGGACTCGCTGGCCATGCGCGACTTCGGCCTCGTACCGGCCAAGCAGATGCCAAAGGTGGATGTCATCCTGATCGAGGTGCCAGACGAGGTCGGGGGCTATGGCGCCAAGGGTGTGGGCGAAATCGGCTGTGTCGCGACCGCCGGCGCCGTCGCCTCGGCTCTGCACTCCTTCGACGGGATTCGCCGCTTCCGCCTCCCGATGGATGACGCGCCGGCCGCCGCGGCGTTCGTGCCCAAGTCCCGCCGAAAGATTGCGGCCCTGGCGACCGAGCGGACCCGCTAGCGCTTTTGAAGCGACGCGGCGATCTCGTCGTAGAGCGGGTTGAGGCTCCGCGCCAGGAACGTCGCCGTGCTCACCGTGTTGTCCCAGCCGATCTCCTTGAGATACGCCCTTACCTGGGCCGTGGCCTGGTCCTTGGGGACGCCACGGGTCACCAGGTCCGCCATCCGCGTATTCAGCTTGTTCAAGGCCGTGATGTTGTCGAGCACGTCAGCCCGGCCAAGCAGCTTGCCGTGGCCGGGAATGATGACGTCGAAGTCGATGTCCAGCAGCTTCTGGAGGGTCTTCGGCCACTCGAGCGCACTGCCGCCATTCTCGTAGTCGATGTACGGCATGCCGTCGATGAGCAGATCCCCTGTGTGGACGGTGCGAAGGTCAGGAAAATAGATGACGGAGTCGCCGTTGGTATGACCCCGGCCCAGGTGCATCGCGCGCGCCTCGGCGTTTCCAACGAAGACGGAGATCTGATCGTTGTAGACGATGCGCGGTGCGCCGGCCTGTTTGTTCCGGATCATGTTCTCGCGCACGTTTCTGTGCCCGATGATCTCCGTGAGGTTGATGAAGTTGGCGTCCCCGCCCGCATGATCGGCATGATGGTGAGTGTTGAGGAGATACCTGATCGGCTGCATGGAGACGCTCTTGATCTTTTCGAGGATCTCCTGGGTATGTTGAGGGAACTTGTCGTCAACGACGATGAGCCCTTCCGGGGTCACGCGAATGGCAACGTCGCCGGGTTCGTGCAGCAGGGTGTCGGCCGCGGCGTTGTTGAAGGGGCCTCGGATGAAGTAGAGGTTTTCCTTCACCTTCTCGATGGTCATCGGCGCCACGGGCGCCGGCTGACGCGGTGGCTGCTGTCCCAACACCGCGGCGGCCGATCCGGCGCCGAGTGCGATGGCCGTTACAAGAGCCCATACACCACGCATTGAAGTCCCCTCCTGCGCCCGCCGAACCGGGTGCGTTTGAGCGAAGTCTACTGCACGGCCGTCCGTTCTCAGCGGACGGGCTCCTTCGGCACCAGTCGCCTGCGGGTAAACTAAGGAAGTGTCGTGTCCGAATCACCACAGGGTCGCTCCGCAGGCGCTGGTGCGGGCGCTCGTGACGGTGTCGAAGGGGGCGCTGTGGACCGCTCTGGTGGCTGCTCTGTGGTGCATGGCACCGACGGAGGCGGCCGCGCAGACCGTCGCCGAAGCCACGCCGGCCCCATCGCGGCTCACCTATAACTTCGGCGTGGATTACATGCTGCACGTCTCAGGACGCCGCAACTATCCGTTCTCCGACGACAGATTCGAGAGCGGCGAAACCTTCATGTGGCTGCGCCTTCGCCCTCGCTTTTCCGTGCGCAGCAAGCGCCTGGATATTCTCGTCGAGGGACAGGACACTCACTCGGTCAATTCCCGCGCAGACGGCGGTTTCACCTCCCGCAAGGCGTGGCTCGATCTGCTCAATGCCTACGTTGACGTGCGGCCAGCCGGCGGATGGTCGTTCAAGATCGGCCGGCAGCAGGGCGACCTCGAGGTCATCCCACGCATGGTGCGCACGTCGGACTTCGCCGCGGTCATCCGTTCGTTCGATGTCGCCGAGGTGGGATGGCAGAAGAAGAACACCGACCTCCGCGCGTTCGTCTTCGCGCCGCTTGACAACCTGCCCAGCAGTTTCAATCGGCACAAGGAGGGCGAGATACTGTGGACGACGTACGGCAAGACCAAGGTCCGCGCGCTGAGCATCCAGAGCTACCTGATCGCCAGAAGGAATACCACGGTGACAAGTGAAACCGGAATTCCCGGAAGCGGGGCCGTGTATGCCTGGGAGGTTGAGGGCTCGGGCTCTACACCGGTCTCGAACCTCACGTGGACCGCTGAATCTGTGGTGCAGCGCGGCCACTACTCGACCGACGACGTGCGCGCGTGGGGTGTGTTCCTGCGCGGAGACTACGCGCTGCCTCGGGGAAACCTGGTGGACGTGCGCTACAGCGTGACCTCCGGGGATGGGGCGACCGGCGACGGGACGCACGGCCTCTTCGACACCTTCTACGCGGCGAGCACCAATTACGGCGGTCTGGGATTGATCAAGGGCTCCAACATCCGGTCGTTCACGGTTGGCGGGCTTCTCAGGCTGTCGGGGCCCCTTACGCTCAACTGGCGATATTTCAACGCCTTCCTGAACAACCGTGAGGACGCCTGGTACGGTTCCGTGACGCCGAACATCTCTCGCGACGGAGCATCGTCATCGCACGTCGGCCAGGAAACGAACTTGACCCTGGGTTATCGGGTGACACCGAAACTCTTGATTCGAACCGCGTTTCACCGCTTCTACAGCGGAGCCTATCCGGACCCCGTCAACGGCCACAGCCCGTTCGAGCTGCGACTTCAGATCATCGGTGGGTTGTAGCTGTAGCGCGGCGCCGGTTTCCACGCCCGGCGCGGGCTGGCACCGTCCGTGCCGAACGTGCTTGGACATTGGATGGCGTAGGACTCCATGAGTCACCTTGGAACGAGTGCCGAGCGCAACCAGATCGCCCGCTGGGCGAACGCATGTTCCGCCATGCTCCACGTGGGGTTCGTGCTTCTCGGAGCAGACGGGCAGCTCGACGACGCGACCCCGACGGCGTGCGTATTGTTCGGCGCGGCCGATGCCGAGGCTCTCAGGTCACGCTGGAGTGCCATTCATGACAAACTCATCCCGTCTCTTCGCGATTCCGTCGACACCGCTCAGATCGTCGAGATGTCGATCGAGCTGGAAGGGCAGAGCCGACGCGTACGGTGCGAGGTGCATGCGCTCACCGAAGACCATGGCGTCCGCCATCTGTTGCTCGTCCAGGCATCCGAACGGACGGCCGCGATCGAGAATGCCCTGCACGCCGCGAGTCGATATCAGACGCTGGCTGCGCTCTCCGCGACGACCGCGCACGATGTCAACGGTTCCTTGAACGCGATGATGCTCAATCTCGAGCTGTTCTCTCGTACCCTCGAGCCTGGGGTCTCTCGTCCGGATGACGCCGACGTGCAGCGGCACTGCCTCCACGCGATCCGGCAGGAGCTCGGCCGGTTGGCGTTGTCGGTCGGGAGCGTGCTCGACGAGAGTCGCGTCGAAGACGCCCAGCCGTCGCGGGTGTGTCTGACGGCCATTCTCGAGTCCGTCGTCTCGCTGCTGCGCGCCAAAGCCGAACGCCAGCGCGTGGCGATTCGTTTGGACGGCTCGGATCACGCGATTGAAGTCATCGGCCATGAGAGGGACTTGCGGCAAGCCATCCTAAACCTCGCGCACAATGCGCTGGAGGCTATGCCCGAGGGCGGCGAGCTGGCCCTCGAGCTGAGCGCGGACGGCCCGATCGCCGTGGTGACGGTCGCGGATACCGGCACCGGCATCCGTGACGACCTGCGGCACAAGATGTGGGACTTGTATTTCTCGACGAAGAGCCAAGGGCTCGGCATAGGGCTTCACGTGGTCAAGGCCGTGGTCCATGCACATGGCGGGAGCGTGGTGCTCGACGCCAGCGATTCCGGCGCTCGGTTCGCCATCCGGCTCCCACTCGCCCGGTAGACTCATGCCGCACGCACTGATCGTTGACGACCATTCCCAGACGTTGTCGTCGCTCGCCGAACTGGTGGAGCGCGAGGGATTTACGACGGCGCGCGCGCGCTCGCTTCAGGATGCGCGCCGGCAGCTGCAGGCGCAGCCGCCCGACGTGATTCTGCTGGACCTGCATCTGCCGGATGGAGAGGGAATGAGTCTGCTCGATGAGCTGGACCCCTCGTCATCGCCAGCCGTCGTGTTGATCACCGGGCAGGCGAGCGTGGGGACGGCCGTGGAGGCGCTTCGCCGCGGTCTGTCCGACTATCTGACCAAGCCGCTCGACTTCGGACGCCTACGCGCGATTCTCGGCGACGTGGCGCAAACGCGCGGTCTCAAGCAGGAGATCGGGGCGCTGCGATCGAGCTTGGCGTCGAGCGGGTCATTTGGCCTGCTCGTGGGCACATCCGCGCCGATGCAGGCGATCTACGAGCAGATCTCGCGCGTGGCGCCGACCAATGCGACCGTCCTCATCGCGGGCGAGAGCGGAACCGGCAAAGAGCTCGTTGCGCGCACGCTGCACGACTTGAGCCGGCGCCGACACGGCCCGTTCGTTGCGCTCAACTGTGGTGCGATGTCACCCACGCTCATCGAGAGTGAGCTTTTCGGCCATGAGCGGGGCAGCTTCACCGGCGCGGATCGCCGGCACAAAGGCGTGTTCGAGCAGGCGATGCGCGGCACGCTGTTTCTGGACGAAGTGACCGAGATGCCGATGGATCTGCAGGTCAAGCTCCTGCGAGTCCTGGAGACCGGCGTGTTCACGCGTACTGGCGGAGAGGCGCCGCTGGCGCTTGACGTGCGGTTCGTCGCGGCGACCAATCGCACTCCGGACGAGGCGGTCGGTGACGGCAAGCTTCGCGGGGACTTGTACTATCGCCTCAAGGTGTTTCAACTGACCTTGCCGCCCCTGCGCGACCGGATCGATGACGTCGAGCTGCTTGCCGATCGGTTTCTCAGGCAGATCGCCGAGAGCGAGGGCGCCGAGAAGCGATTGTCACCGGAGGCCGTGAAGCTGCTCCGTGAGTATGCATGGCCGGGCAATGTGCGCGAGCTCAAGAACGCCGTGTACAGCGCCTACATCATGGCATCCACGGACCTCACGCCTGATTGCTTCCCTCCGGAAGTGAGACATCCGGATGTCGCCGCGCCGCCGATCGATCACGGCCTGGCCGTTCATGTCGGGATGACGCTCGCCGACGTGGAGAAGCGACTCATCGTGGCCACCCTTTCGCACTTCGATGGCAGCAAGACCAAGGCTGCCGAGGTGCTCGGCGTCAGTCTCAAGACGCTCTACAACCGTCTGCAGGAGTATCGAAAGCACGGGCCCGTCTGACCACATCCGGTGAGCGGTACGCCAGGTTCCGCCGTGTCATACCGACTTGCGAGACGCGAGCCCGGCAAGCGATTTGATGAGCGCCGCCGGGTTCACGGGCTTCACCACATGCTGGTCGAAGCCCACCGCTTTCGATCGCATTCTCGCTTCGGCATGGCTGTAGCCGGTCACCGCGATCATGACCACGTCCGCGGTTGATGCCTCTGCTCGCAGTCGGCGCCCAATCTCGTAGCCGTCCATCCCCGGGAGGCCGATGTCGAGCAACACGACGTCCGGACGAAACTGCGGCGCCACGTGAAGAGCCTCATGGCCGTCGTTGGCAATCGCGACATCGTGTCCTTCGAGTCTGAGCAGCATCGCGAGCGTGAGCGACGCGTCCGCATTGTCATCGACGAGAAGCACGCGCGCCTTGGCCGCCTGCCCGACCGGTTGTTCAGGCGGGGCGGCTGGAGCCATGTCGTGAACGATGCTCGGCAACCGGACCGTGAATCGACTGCCACGCCCGTGCCCGTCGCTTGCGGCGTTCACGCTTCCGCCGTGGAGGCCCACCAGGGTCTTGACCAGGTTCAGTCCGATGCCGAGTCCGGCGACGGAGCGGCCGATCGCATGATCGACCTGAGCGAACGGCTCGAAGATGTCCCGAAGCATGTCCGCCGCGATGCCGATGCCTGAGTCGGACACGACGATCTCGACGGCGCCAGCGTCGCCTTTCACCGTCAGAGCGACTGTCCCTCCTTCAGGTGTGAAGGTGGCTGCGTTGTTCAAGAGGTTGGCGATCACCTGCGTCAGGCGCACCTCGTCACCGTCAATCCAGACGGGATGCTCCGGCATGGCGACGTCGAGCTGGTGTCGGCGCTCCTCGAAGAGTCCGCGGGTGGACTCGAGGGCCCGGGCGACGACATCGGCGATCTGAACCGGTGCCTTCTGCAGCGTCATTTTCCCGTGCGCGGCTCGCGACACGTCCAGCAAGTCATCCACGATGCGGATGAGATGATGGGCCTGACGCTCGATGGCGGCATACGACGCGCCCACGTCGGGGTCGTTCGTTCCCCGACGTTTCAACACCTGCACGCCAGACACGATCGGAGCGAGTGGATTCCTGAGCTCGTGCGCGAGCATGGCGAGGAACTCATCCTTCCGCTGGTCGGCATGCTTTTGAGCGTCGATGTCCGTTGCCGTCCCGATCCATGTCACGATCGCGCCGGAGGCGTCGCGATCGGGCACCGCCCGAACGAGGTGCCACCTGTAATGACCGGAGCGGTCTTTCAGACGATGCTCCATCTCATATGAGGCGCCGCTTTCCACACAGCGACGCCACGCGTTCACGGTGTTCCGAAAATCTTCAGGATTGATGAACCGGCGGCCGATGTGCGTCAGCGGCGTGCCTGGTTCCATGCCCGTGTACTCGAACCACCGGCTGTTCGCATAGTTGACGCGTCCATCCGGCTGGGCCGTGAACACAATCGGCGGCATGGCATCCGCAAGCCGGCGGTATCGCCGCTCCCCGTCGAGCAGCGCTGCCTCGACACGAGCCTTCGCGCCAGCGATGCGATCCAGAACACCAGCGGTCCAGAAGATGAGCGCTGCGAGGGTGGCCACCGCCAGCACCACAAAAACCGCAATGTCGGCCTCGGCCGCCAGCCACACCCGTGACCGTGCCAGGATGACAACGGCGCCGCTGCCGATGATCGCGGCCGCACTGAGCGGGAGCAGGCGGCGAATCAGTTGACCACCCGGGCCGGCGCTCATGATGCTGCCGACCACGCCGCGCGAGGGAGTCAGACAGAGCACGGCTATCGCGAATGTCAGAAGAAGGCCAGCGGTCCCAGGCATCATCTCCGTCGAGGACAGCACGCGGTACAAGCCGGCGACGCCGTAGAGATAACCCACGAGCGCCGTCAGCGTGATGAGCATTCCCGAGAGGGCGAGACTCTGGATGAGCCCTGCGAACTCCTCTCCCTTCTTGGCATTGAGAGCAAGGGCCGCACCCAGTAACGCGAGGCAGGCGGCGGTGTTGATGCCCATACGGCCGGGGGTTGTGGCCACGACGTCTCGCGCCAGCAGCTCATCGATGGCAATCGGCATGAATCCAGCGTATTCAGCCAGGGTCAATACGCCGATGAGGGCGACCATCGACCCGGCAATCGCTGCCAGGATTCGTCCAATCAGGGGGATGGGCCGCAAACCGAGACTCAGGAGTCCGAGGCTCGCGAGGAGAAGGCTGAAGGCCGTATTGACCTTCATGGCAGAGAAGGCGGGGACAAACTCCCGGACGACAGGATCGTTCGAGCGCCATGCCACCAGCACCGCCGTCGCGGCGATCAGGATGACGAGCGCAAGCACATCGCGCAGGCGATCGAGTCCGTGTACGGTCTGCTTGAGCACGGCTGAGGCGTTCCTGAGGCGCAACTATCGCATATTGCTGACGGTAAGATTTTCCGGTAGGAGTTACGGCGCTCGACCCTGTGCCGTGCAATTGTCGTCTCTCGCGCGGGTCTCTCGCCAGCCAGGCTGGCACGCAACGTGAATTGTCGAGGTTGACGTATTCATGACGCGCAGACCTTCCTTACCCACCATCGGACTTGGTGTTCTCGTCACCGGCGTGCTGGCCATCGCGCTCGTGTATGCGGCGCTTACCAGCGCCTGGGCGTCCAACCGCGTCAGGGTCAGCATGATCGAGTTTCTGGAGGCCCGGTTCGACGCCGACGTCGCGATCGAGCAGATCTCGATTGCGCTGGTGCCGAGGGTGTCCATCGAGGGCCGCGGACTGACGCTGACCCACCTCGAGAACGCGCACGGCGGACCGTTCATCCGCCTGGATCGTTTCAGCGTGGCTGGCTGGCCGCTCGAGCTGCTCAGGCGCCGGGTGAGCGTGGTGACCGTAGACGGTTTCGCGCTGCGCGTGGAGCGAGGCTCGACGCGCGGCGGTCGGTCGCGCGGGATGGACACGCACGACGTGACGATCGACGAGGTCGTCGTGCGCAACGGGCTGCTCGTGATTGTCCCGAACGATCCCAGGAAGCTCCCCTTGCGGTTCGAGCTCCAGGAGATTGCGATGAGCCACTTCGCCTTCGACCGCTCCTCGCCATACCGGGCACATCTGACCAATCCGAAACCCAGGGGGTCGATCGACAGCACCGGCCAGATTGGGCCGTGGAGCACCCTCGATCTCCGATCGACGCCACTCTCCGGCGGCTATACATTCGCCGATGCCGACCTCGCCACGATCAGGGGTATCGGCGGGACTCTCACCTCGACAGGCCGGTTCGAGGGGGTGCTCGAGCGTATTCGCGTGCGTGGTGTCACCTCGACGCCGGATTTTCAACTCCAGCTCACAGGCCAGCCGCTCAATCTCGACACGCGCTTTGAAGCGATGGTCGATGGCACCAGCGGAGACACCTATCTCGAAGAGGTGGACGCCATGCTCGGCCAGTCCCATATCCTCGCGAAGGGCTCGGTTGTCGGGGAGCCAGGAGCGAAGGGCCGGACGGTGTCGCTCGACGTGAAGGTGGACAACGGCCGGCTCGACGACTTCATGCGGCTCGCGGTCAAGGCCGTCCAGCCGCCGATGCGGGGAGTGATTGGCTTCGACACGGCGTTCGAGCTGCCGGCCGGGCAAGGCGACGTGCCGCAACGACTGCGTCTGACTGGCACGTTCAATATTCAGCGCGGGCAGTTCACGAGCGACGCGGTGCAAGACAAAGTGGATCAGTTGAGCCGCCGGGGTCGCGGCGAACCGAAGAACGAGGCGCTCCAAGACGTGATGTCAACATTCGGTGGGGCATTCACGCTGCGAGACGGCCTCTTGCGCTTACCCAGGCTTCAGTTTCGCGTGAGCGGAGCCGCGGTGGACCTCTCCGGCGCCTACCGGCTGCGGGGTGGGGACCTGGGTTTCGCGGGCACCCTCAAGCTCGATGCGCCCCTTTCAAGGACGACCACGGGTTTCAAGTCGATCCTGCTCAAGGCCGTCGACCCGTTCTTCCGAAAGGCCGCCGCGGGGACCGTCTTGCCGATCAAGGTCGGTGGCACCGTTGAAAAGCCAGCATTCGGGCTGGACATCGGAAAAGCTCTTACGCGGAAGTAGCCAGAAGGTTCCCGGCCGAGTCAGCTCGCCATTTCCCGTGCGTGACACACGCCTCAGTGGTTGCGGGTAGCGCGGAGCCCCAACACGACACGGACGTCGTGCACGCGCCCATCGTCGACGAGGGGAATGGCCGTGTGATCCACCGGGGTGCCATCGAGCTCGGCACGCGAGACGCCCGAGCTGCAGCGGGCCGCGTTGTCCACGTGGACGCGGTACTGGCTCGTGCGGTGACGCCACTCAAGACGAAAGGTCGGCCACACCGCGGGGATACACGGGTCGATCGCGAAGACGTCCCCCCGCCTTCGAAGGCCCAGGATGCTTTCGAGACCCGCTCGATACATCACGCCGGCCGAGGCGGTGTACCACGTCCATCCCCCTCGTCCCGCATGCTGATGATGGGCATAGACGTCGGCCGCGACGACGTATGGCTCTACCGCGTAGCGCTCCACCGCCGCGGCATCTCGGGTGCGATTGATGGGGTTCAACAAGTGGAACAGCTCAACCGCTTCATCACCGTAGCCAAGCTTTGCGAGGGCCATCACGGTCCACAGTGCGGCGTGCGTGTATTGGCCCCCGTTCTCTCGAATGCCTGGCGGGTACGCCTTGATATAGCCGGGGTTCTTGAGTCCCTGGTCGAACGGAGGGGTCAAGAGAAGGAGCACCTGGGCGTCGCGCCGAATCAGCCGGCTGCGCACCGCATCCATCGCACGTTCGGCACGGCGTACCGGCGCTGCGCCCGAGAGCACGGCCCACGACTGCGCAATCGAATCGATCTGGCACTCATCCGCGCTCGCCGATCCCAGGGGCGTGCCGTCGTCGAAGTACGCCCGGCGGTACCATTCGCCGTCCCACGACCGTTCCAGCGCGCCTTTGAGACGCTCTGCCTCCGTGCGATATCGACTGGCCAGGGTTCGCTCACCTCGCGACTCGGCGACCGGCGCAAACTCGTTCAGCACGTCGAACAGAAACCAGCCAAGCCACACGCTCTCGCCACGCCCCTCTCGACCGACGCGATTCATGCCGTCGTTCCAGTCGCCGCTGCCGATGAGCGGCAGGCCGTGCGCCCCCAGATGGGTTCCGCGATTGATGGCTCGAACGCAGTGTTCGAAGAGCGACGCCTTTTCGTGTGAGACCCGAGGCAGGTGGTATGCGTCGGTCTCGCTGGCTGCGAGCGGCGGTCCTTCGAGAAATGGGATGACCTCGTCGAGGATGCTGATGTCGCCCGTGCGCGTCACGTAGTGCAGCGTGACGTGCGGGAGCCACAGGAGGTCGTCGGAACACGTTGAGCGAACGCCCTGCCCGACAGGCGGATGCCACCAGTGCTGCACGTCGCCCTCGACGAACTGGCGGCTTGCGGCGTCGAGCACGTGTTGCCGGTACACATCGGGTCGGCTGTAGACCAGAGCCATGACGTCCTGAAGCTGATCGCGAAACCCGAACGCTCCCCCGGGTTGATAGAAGCCCGTTCGCGCCCAGAGTCGCGCGCTGACGTTCTGATACTGCAGCCACCCGTTGATGATGAGATCGAAGGAATCGTCTGGCGTCCGTACCTGCACAGCTCCCAGGATCCGCTCCCAGGAAGCGTCGATCTCGGCGCGCGTGCGACGGGCGTGTTCAGGGCTGCCGTGTCGAGCAATCAAGGCGTGGATGTCATCCGCCGATCGCCCTTCTCCCAGGAGAAAGACGACCTCGCGCGTCTCACCCGGCTCAAGAGCGATCTCCACGTGGAGGGCCGCGCAGGGGTCGAGACCGGCGCCGACTCGGTTCGAGAGGCTGGGCTCCGAGAGCGAGCGAGGACGCTGAAGTGTGCCGTGCCGTCCCAGGAAGTCGCGGCGATCGCCGCAGAATGAGCGAGGTGGCGCGCTGCTCCACGCAAACGCCAGCCGATCGCTCCACGCGGCGTCGCGAAATCGATTGCTCGCCAGAATCGCACCGGTGTCCTCGTCGAGACGGGTCACGACGTGGCGTTGGTGTCCCGTTCGCGGCGGCCCGAGCAGCCACTCGGCGTAGCTGAACGCGCTCAGACGACGAGCGCTCGACGAGTCGTTCGTCAACGTGAGCACGGACACCTTCACAGGGTCCGTCGGAGACACGAACAGCTCCAACGTCTGACGAAGATCGGTGCCCATCCTCTCGAATCGAGTGAAGCCCATTCCGTGTCGAACGATCCAGGACGTTCCGTTCACGCGCGGCAGCGGCCCAGGCGCCGCGCCCCAGACTTCGTCGCTCGTGTCGTCGCGCAAGAGGATCGTTTCACTCGTCGGGTCGGAGACGGCATCGTTCGAGAACGGCGTCAGGCGATTCTCGCGGCTGTTCTGGAACCAGGTGAACGATGAGCCCGACGTCGTGACCAGCGTGCCGAAGTCGGGGTTGGCCAGGATGTTCGACCAGGGGGCTGGAGTTTCCTTGTCGCCGCCGAGCACCATCACGTACTCACGGCCGTCGAGGCTGAAGCCTCCGACGCTGTTCTCCATCAAGAGCGGCAGGTCTACGCGAGGTGCCGGCCGGCCCCGGTCATCGCGAACGATGGGACGCCCTACAATCGGAGGCACCGCCGGGGGCGACGGACGATCCAGTTGGCGGACCAGATCGCCACGGCTGCCAATGAGGACCGCTTGGGCTGTCGCCGCCAGCGCTTGACGATCGGCCGCGGTCAGGCCGTCCCCTTTCAAGAGGTACACGCCGCCTGGCCGGTCCTTCCACGCGGCCCAGGGCCCTCGCTCGACCAGCGCGGCCAGTTGCTCCTGCATCTCGTCGAGGTAGTCGGTCGGGTGCTCGTTGATGATCACGACGTCGGCTCGAAGCGCCTGGAGGCGCCAGAACTCCTGTGCATGCAGGATCTGTCGAACGAACCGTAGATCGTCTGCACCGGTGGCACGGACCAGCACGATCGGAAGGTCGCCTGAGATGCCATGCGCCCAGAGACTCGACACACCCATGACGTTCTGGCGAATGGTCTCGGCGTCGGCGCGAAGGGAGTTGTCGAGCGCGAACACGCGCGATGCGAGCCGATCGTACTGTCGCGCGACGTCGCCTGTGACGCCCAGATGCCGAAGGCGCATCTGGCTGTGTGTGCGGGCCATGAAGAACACCCGCGAGGCCGCTCCGCGATCGTGATACTTCTGCGCCAGCAGGCTCGCCGCGGCCCGGTCGTTCGCCACGCCGGTCGCGAAGGAGAGGCGGACGAATCCGCCTGGGGCCAGCCGGAGCCGCTGGCGCAGGCTGACGATCGGATCGAGCACCGTGCCGACGCCGCCGCTCAGTGGCCGTCCGTCGAGTGACACCGGGTTGGCAAGGGAACGACCCCGCCCGATGAACTTCGCGCGGCTCGTCTCCCATTCCGTCGATCCCTGAACTCTCCCTTCCACCGTCAACGCATGAAACATCCACGGGCCAGGCTCTTCAGGGCTTCGCGGCCGCCGGCCACACAGCAAGGCGGCGCTGTCGGACAAATACTCGGTCTCGACGAACAGTTTGCTGAACGTGGGATGGGCGACGTCGTCCTCCTGCCGGCCAAGAGCGACCTCGACGTAGCTGGTCACCTCGATCTCTCGCGTTCTGTCGGTCCTGTTCGTGAGCGACAACCGTCGTACCTCGGCGTCGTCTTCAGGCGACACGGTGATCTCGAGCTGCGTCTCGATCTCGTGATCGGTGCGACGAAACACCGCCTTGTCCGATGCGTAGGTGACGAGGTATTCGTCCGGCTCCTGACAGGTGGGCTGATAGGTCGCCGACCAAAGCGTGCCCGAGCGCACGTCACGAAGGTAGAGCGCCTGGCCAACCCAATCGGAGGTGTGATCCTCTCGCCAGCGAGTCACGGCCAGGTCGCGCCACCGGCTGAAGCCGCCTCCGGCGTTGGTGACGGCCGTCACGTACGAGCCGTTCGACAGGAACTGCGTGTGGGGATAGTAGGTGTGCGGCGTCCGGAATCGCCGAAGAGACGACGACTGCGGCGAGGATGCGACGTGCGTCTCCTCCGCCGGCCGCGGCGGCTGAGCGGCCGCTTGGCGGGGGACGCGTTCCTGGAGCAGGAGCTCGGTAGCCTGCACGCGGGAGTCGGAGTGGAAGCGACGGACCATGACGTCCGCCCGAAGGGCATTGGTGAGCGCGACGAGAAACATGCCCTGGTGGTGGGTCATGAAAGTACGCACCACCACCGCGGTGTCCGCCGCTGCCGCTTCGTCGTCGGCTTTCCCGGGAGCCGTGTAGTCCACGGAGTCGTAGAAGCCGAATCGTCCCAGGGCGCCCGCACTCGCGAGGCGATTGAGATTGCGAACCGCTGCTTCCGGCTCGAATGGAATCGCCAACGCCGTGGCGTACGGCGCCACCACCAGCTCGTCGGCCAGTCCGCGCTTGAGACCGAGGCCGGGAACGCCGAAGGCCTTGTACTGGTATGTCTCGTGTCGATCTCGGACGTTGAACGCTGATTCGGAGATGCCCCACGGGACACCTCGACGCCGGCCGTACTGCATCTGGCGTCGAACCGCGCGGCGGCATGTGGCATCGAGCAGCGTGTTGGGAAACACCCGCATCACGAGTGTCGGCATCAGGTACTCGAACATCGAGGCGCTCCAGGACAGGAGCGTTGGCACGCCGTCGATGCTGACTGCCGGCCGACCGAGATGAAACCAATGACGCTGAGGCACGTCGCCGTTGGCAATGGCGAGAAAGCTGGCGAGCCGCGCCTCGGATGCAAGCAGGTCGTAGAACGACGTGTCCAGCCGACCTGGTCCGTCCGCGTCCGCCAGGCGATAGCCGATGGCAAACAAGTGTCGGCTGCGGTCGTACAGGAATCCGAAGCGCATCCGTTCGACGATCGATCGGCACCTCGTGGCCAGGACCGACAAGGTGGGCGATGGTATGGCAGCCGGGTCGCCCGCGCACGTGGACATGGAGGCGGAGATTCCTTGGATGAGCGCTGTCGCCCACTCAGTCGCTTCGTCTCGCACACCCGTGGCAGCCGTCGCTGTGTCTATGGTCGGCATCGAGATCGTGCTCTCGAGAGCATTCCTCCAGCCGACGAGCGCATCCTGGGCCAACTCGGCGGTGTTCGGTTCCGCCAGGTGTTCGAGCACCGACTGCGCAATCGCGCGCAACGAGTTGATACGGTCATGCGCGGGTGTCACGCCTCGCGGAGGCCATCGCTGAGGTGTCGCGGCAACGAGGTGTCTGGCGGTGTCGCGCAGTCCGTCCAGCAATTGGCCTGCGGTCTGCGGAACGGTGGCGAGATGCTCGAGGCCGGCGGCAAGGGTCAACAGCGAGGCCGACAGATTTCCGCTATCGACCGTGGACACATAGCGCGGCATGAGCGGGGCCAACGATTCCGTGTCGTACCAATTGAACAGGTGACCTTCGTGGCTCTCGAGCGCCTCGATGGTGTCGAGCGCTCCGTCAATGCGCTGGATCAGTTCACCCGTTGTCACATAGCCGAGATCGTGCGCGGCCAGTGTCGCGAGCACACCCATTCCGATGTTGGTCGGCGATGTGCGGTGCGCCACGCGTGGTTCGGGCCACTCCTGGAAATTGTCTGGCGGGAGCCAGTGGTCTCGCGGACCGACGTACGTCTCGAAGTACCGCCATGTGGATCGCGCCCACGCGCGCAACTGCTTCCTGTCGTCCTCCTTGAACTGCCAATGTGCAGCCGACACGGGGCGGCTGAGCCAGAACCCGATGGCCGGCGCACACAGCCACGCCGCCGAAAAGGGCGCGGCGCACAGCCAGACGTTCAGAGGCGAGTGTCTGATGGCCACGAGCACGCCGATGGCGATGAGCGAGCTCGAGGCCATCTCGATCTCGAACGTGCGAAGGCCACCACGGCCGATAAGTCCAGTCGCTCGGGCGGCGGCGCTGGCCGCCGTTTCCCACTCGAGGAGCCGTCGCTGCGTGATGAGCAGACGAACAAGGGTCAGCGCGATGGCGTGGACCATGTCCCAGGCGTGATAGGCGAGCAGCACGAGCGACAACGTCACCTGCGCGGCTGCGGTGCGAGCGTCATCCCAGAGTCGGCGCGCCGAGACGCCGAACGGTCGCGTCCACGGAAGCTCCAGTAATCGGGGAAGGAGGGTCATCAGCGAGACCCCGATCACGGCCAGCGCACCCAGCGTCCAGACCGCCGCCGCACCGGGAAGTACGGTCCATCCGCCAAGCAGGAGCGCAAGGAGCGCGGGCGGAACGAGGCTTCTGCGGAGGTTGTCGAGAATCTTCCATCGGCTGATCGTCGAGAGAGGATTCCGCTCAATGCCCCGCCGTGTGGGTACCAACGGGAACAACCAGAGCAGCACCTGCCAGTCCCCGCGAACCCATCGCCGCTGCCGTCGCGCGTGCGCGAGGACCGTCGCGGGATAGTCGTCCACGACCTCGACGTCGGTCGCGAGCGCCGCACGAGCGTGCAGGCCTTCGAACAGATCGTGAGACAGCAATGCGTTCTCCGGCACGCGGCCTTCAAGGGTCGTGTGGAACGCATCGACATGAAAGAGACCCTTGCCCGCGAAGATGCCTTCGCCGAACAGGTCCTGGTACACGTCTGACACGGCTGTCGTGTACGGGTCCACGCCGGTGTGGCCCGCGTAGACCCGTGCGAACACGGACCCTGCCGCGCTGGCCATCGTGACGCTCACGCGCGGCTGGATGATGCCGTACCCTTCCGTGACGAGACGGGACCGCGAGTCGATCCGAGGCTGGTTCAGCGGGTGCATCGCGATCCCGATGAGCGCCTTGGCGGCATCCCTCGGAAGTCGCGTGTCGCTGTCGAGGGTGATGCAGTACGTGACGTCAGGCAGAATCGAAGGGTCCCCCACGCGCTCGACAAAGCTCGTGTCGGACGCGCCGCGCAACAGGCAGACGAACTCGTCGATCTTGCCGCGCTTGCGCTCCCAGCCGATCCACCGTCCCTCTCTCGCGTTCCACAGCCGCACGCGATGAAAGAGGAAGAACCGATCACCCCGTCCATTCGAATGGCGTTCGTTGAGCGCGTGAATGCCGGCGCGCGCGGCCTGCAGGATCTCGTCGTCGCCACGCATGTGCTCGGCATCGGCGTCCACGAAATCGCTGAGGACCGCGAAATGAATGCGCTCATCGACGTTCCCGAGCGCCTGTACCTCGAGGTGCGCGAGGAGCTCTTCCACATCCGACGTATTGGCGAACAGCGTCGGCACGATCACCATGGTGCGCCCGTGAGGCGGAACCCCGGCGTCGAGATCGAGTCGAGGCAGGCGGCCAGGCGTCAGCCATCGCGCAAGGACGTGCTGGACGATCGTCGTCGCCAGCTCGCTGGCCGGGATCAACGTGAGGCACGCGACCACGAAAAGCAGGTTCGACGCTCCCATCCTGTCGGCGTGGAGCACGGCCGCCGACACGATGAGGCTTGTGAGCGTCGTAATGGCGCCCAGGTACAACGGGGTCGCATGGCGCCTCAGGAAGCGCTGGCAGCGCCGCAGGCGCTTTCCCGGACATGGGAGCGGAGCCTCGAAGTCGGGCCGGCCAGGGCCTGTGAGGTAGTAGCCGATGTGCTCCGCACGCGAATCCAGGCCGAGAGAGGACGCCTGTCGCGCGCGTTCGACGCACAAGAGCGCGATGCGCACTTGTGCTTCACCTGAGAAGCCGGCCATCTCTTCCACGGCGCGCCGATACTGGTCGCGCGTCAGGAAGTCCATTTGGCCGTACGCGCCGGGAGGGTCGCGCTGGAGCACCTGCTCCACTTGGCTCACGCTCTCGAAGAAGCGGCTCCAGTCGAGCGTGGCACACAGTCTGAGGCTCGTCACCGCATTGGCCATCGATACCTGGTCCGCGGCTTCACGTTGGCCCTCGATGCGAATCGCGTCCTCCGGCGTCATTCCCGTTGAGGCCAGCCACAGATCGACCTCTTCGCGCACGATCGCGGCCCGGGACCCGTATTCACGCACGCGTTGCAGCAACCGCACGATGAACGCCAGACTCGGCTGGTCCGGGGTGTCAGGCCCGCGATCCACTCCTGGTACGTCGAGGGCGGCGAGATACACGTCGGCCATGGTGAAGGCGTCTCGAACGCTTCGCACGCGTTCGGCAAGTCCGGTGATATGGCCCACGAGCGTGAGCTTGAGAGCGCTCGACCACGCCCATAGCTCGCCGATCGTCAACGGCGACACCGATTGAAACGCGAACAGGAATCCTCGAAGCCGTTCCGCATCCAGTTGGCCGTCGCTGTGGCGGATGATCTCGGTCGCGAGCACCTCGATGCGCGTGGAGTCTGGGGGGGCGGCCACCATTGGAAGGCGACGGTAGTAGCCCGGCGGGAGGTCTCGGCGAATGCTGCGAGCCTCAGCCGAGATCAGGTGGTAGTTATCGAGGAGCCATTCCGCCGACGGCGAAACCGTCCTGCCGAGGTGCACATCGTCGGCGACGTCTTGATACACGTCCGAAAGGACGGCGAGTTGCCGGTCGATGAGGTTGAGATGGGCAGCGCGTGCGCGCCACGATGCGCTGGCCCGCGCGATGGTCAGCCGGTGCGCGAGCGCGGCCGCGAACTCGCGAAGACGGGCGAGATCGAGAAGCTCGCCCGGAAGCGGCCACTGCGGGGTTGTTCGGTTGGATGCAGGCGAACGAGGCACGAGTAGACCCCCAGACAGCGCAACCCCCGTGCCACTGGGACACCGCTCGATACTTGAGCTTTGGCTCACACTGGCATTCACGGGACCGGCGTTCTTTACAACCCATCCCAAGAATTACAAGCGAGGCCGTCGAAGGGCACTACTCGGCCGCGTGTGGCCCTGTGCCCCGGACGGCGCGGACGGCGTCTTCCGCGTTCTTCGTCGCGTCGGCGACGAGCTCCTGACCCTGCCGAAGCGCGTCACGGTACCCCGCCTTGCCCTGCTCGACGGCGTGGCCGAGCCGCTCGCCGAACACGAGGGCCTTGTCTCGCCCACGCTCGACCACCTCGGCGATTCGGGATCCCTGCTCGTTCAACAGTTCGCGGCCCTTGTCAGCGGCGCGGCGGCCTCGCTGTGTGAGGAAGGCTCGCGTGTCTCGACCCGTCGTGGGTGCGAACAGCAGGGCGATCGCGGTTCCGGCAATGGCTCCGCATGCAAAGGCGAAGACGGTGCCGGCCCCATGCATCGATTCGTTCGAGTTCTGATGGTTCATACAGTGCTCCTCGGATTCGGATGCGATACGTGCTGGAGAGCGCTCTGCCGAAATCCGGGAGCACGCCGCGTGCCAAGAGCACTGGTCACTCGCCTGGCACGAGGAATGCTCGAACGAACAAGGTGCGTTGCTCACTATAAGGAGAACCGAATGCTGTGGACCATCTTCGTGTGCTTGTTGGTGCTGTGGATGCTCGGAATGGTGAGCGCCTACACGCTGGGCGGGTTCATTCACCTTCTCCTCGTGCTCGCCATTGCCGTGATGCTCATCCGTGTGATCCAGGGCCGAAGCCCGGTCGCGTAGGCAGCCCATGCGTAGCACCTCCCTGACCCGTCTTCTCCTTCTGGTCGTGGCCGGTGCCGCGGCCAGGGCATTTCTTACGTGGGTTGTGTCGCGGTCGTCGAGCGAGTTGGTCCGCGTAGAAGAGGCGATAGACGACACGCTGGACGACTCGTTTCCCGCGAGCGACCCGCCCTCGTGGACGCCGACCATGGGGGCCGCTGTAACAACGCGTCGTTGACGGCCCGGTCCCATCAGCCGCGTGGCGACGTCGCGACGACGTCGTCACGACATTGCGCGGCGGGGTCTCGAGCGGCGCTCCGCTTCGCTGATCGCGGACGTCGCGCGGCGGAAGCCTACGTTACGTGCGATCAACGGCACGTCGATCTGTCAACGCCGTTACGTTATCGACGCCGCGCCGAGCCTACCAGCACACTCACCCCTCGACGCAGCCCAGACTCGATGGCGTGCAGCTCTCTCATCCCGGTATTCACGACCGTGTCCGCCGCGTTGCTCACGGCATCGACTGCGGCCATGGCGCGACGCGTGCGGAGTTCGATGCCGTGTACAAGTGTGCTGGTCCGGTGAACTGCCGAGTGGAGCTCTGCTATCAACTCACGGATCTCGTTTCCGAGCAGCCGTGCGTCCGGTTCAAGACCCACCGCCGCCTGTGAAACGCGCGCCATCGCGCGTCTCAACCACATGGCTACTGCGGCAAGGATGACGACTTGCACGATGGCGAGGCCCGCGAGAATTCCGAGGAAGGCGTTGGTGGTATCGAGTTGAGGAATCTCCATGTGGTGACACCCTTTCACGAGTGACTCTTACGACGGTTGATCCAACACGGAGCAACGCACATGCCACATAGACGACGAGGGGGAGGAGAGGCATTGTCGAGCAAGGTCGGCACGCGTCATTCTTGCGGCGAGCGTCTGTAAGAACTTCAAGTCGGCCGCCAAGTCGTGACCGTTCGGGCCACGCACGGCGTGCACGCCGTGGCACGATTGCTGCTCCCCCTTGGCCGTCGCTCTCGGCACCGGACGCACTATTTCGAGCGTTCGTTCATTTCACGAAGTGATCACTTATGTGACGGAGGAAATGGCTCATGAACACCGACATTCTTGCGGGGCAGTGGAAGCAGCTCAAGGGTACGGCGAAGACCCAGTGGGCGAAGTTGACGGATGACGACCTGATGCACGCTGAAGGTGACTACGACAAGCTCGTCGGGTCGATTCAGAAGCGGTACGGGTACGCGCGCGGGCGTGCTGAAGAGGAAGTCAACGCCTGGTTGGAAACCTCGCCCCTCAGCGGAACGGATTGGCAGGAGGCCCGCTGATATCGTCCTGATCGGTCAGGCGCGGGCGGTGCGAGGTGCACCGGCCGCGCCTGTCAGTCAGTAGTCCCGCTTTCGGCCGAGGACCAGCATCCCGATGCCCGCGGCAATGGCCGCGCCGCCAATGACGGGTGGAAGCGGGACGCGGTTGGTTTCCTCCGTTGTGACCTCGAGCGGGCCCGCGTCGATCAGGGTCTTCTCGTTCGTGTACTGGAAACCACCGTACGCAACGCTTATGACACCAAGCACAATCAACAGGGCCGCAAGAATTCTCACGCGTTTCTCCTTTGCTGGGCGGCGGGCAATGAGCGACAGGCCGCCGTGCTCAGTCATCACCGGAGCATCTCGTTCAGGAGCAACGCGTGTACCAGGCTGTCAGTGCGGCTCGTCGGTCCGGCTTTCGGCCGGCGGCGCTGGACGTGCGAGCTTGAGTCGATCGCGAGCGCAGGACGAATCAACGCGGCATGCCTCGTGCACGCCGGACATCAGCAGACGCGAACGTCATGACGTCAGGCGAACGATGCTAAAGCGCTCGATGTAGACGTCAAGGACGAGCCGGGAAGTTTGGTGCGGGCGCCGGTATCGGCGCCATCATCGGCGGCACTCTTGGAGGCAAGAAGGGCTGCTCTTTCCAGTCTTTCCAGATTGCCTATCGGGGTCGCTGATGACGAGCACCACGCGCGGGTCCGCGCGGGCGTTCCGCGCGACCTGCGCGACAGTTGAAGCCTTTCCCTCCAGCCCACCTCCGTGGACACCGGTCCATGCTTCATGGATCTCTTTGCCGAAGAGGTCTCTTGAATCTCTACCGCCGCAAACTGTGACAGGTGCAAGGCTTACGACGCAAATCGAGTAGGGATGCTGATGCCGGATGGCTCGGGCCCGAGGCACGGGTCCACAGTAGTCAGACTTCTCGGCGTGAGGGAGGGCCTATATTCCGTAACCCGTATTGCGGAGGGCGCGTGGACATGGTACCTTCCCAAAGCGCGCGTCGCGCCGATTCATGACAGAGAGGCACATCTGAGCGAAATATGAGGGCATTTGACGTCGTCACTGCCAAGGACTCCCGCCATGCCGTCGCGCTGCTGGCCGAGCACGCCCCGACCGCCAAGGTCATCGCGGGCGGCACCGATCTGCTGGCCGACCTGAAGTTCTCCTCGCATGGCCCGGCCATGGTGGTCGACATCTCACGTGTCGAGGACCTGAAGGCCATCACGATCACCGATGAGGGGCTCAGTATCGGCGCGCTGGTTACCCACACGGCAATCATGCGCTCACCGATCATCAACGACATGTTTCCGGCGCTGGTTCATGCGGCGCACACGATCGGCGCCGTGCAAACCAGGAATCTCGGCACGCTGGGCGGTAACCTGGTCACCGGCGTGCCGTCCATGGACAGCGGTCCCACGCTGATGGCGCTCGAGGCCATCATCGTGATCCTGTCGCCGGCCGGCCGGCGACAAGTGCCGATGGCCGAGTTCTTTCTCGGCCCCCGCAAGACCGTGCTCAAGCCGGATGAACTGCTCGCGGAGATCCTCATTCCCAAGCAGAACCTGGGCAAGCCGACGCATTTCCTGAAGTTCGGGCTCCGTAAAGGACAGGCGCTGGCGCTTGTCAGCGCGGCGGCGAGTGTCTGGGTGGATGTCGATACGCAGATCTGTTCCGCGCCCAGGATTTCACTTGGCGCGGTGGCGCCAACAGTGATTCGCGCGCCGAAAGCCGAAGCGCATCTGGACGGCCGTCCGTTGACGGCAGATGCCATGGCCGAAGCCGGCCGTATCGCGGCAAGCGAGGCGAAGCCTATCAGTGACTTCCGTGCCTCCGCCGGGTACCGGCGGGAATTGGTTGCGGTTCTCACCAAGCGCGCGCTGGAAGGCGCGTACGAGCTGGCCAAGACGAAGCGACGGGGGGCATAGGATGGCGAAGGTTACGATTACGGTCAACGGTGAGGCGCGGACGGTATCCGTACCGCCGGAGACGACGCTGCTCAAGCTGCTGCGAGAGCATCTGAACCTGACCGGCGCCAAGCTCGGGTGCGATGTGGGCGACTGCGGTGCCTGCACCGTGATCGTGAATGGCAAGTCCGTCAATTCGTGCCTGATGCTCGCCAGCCAGGTGGACGGTTTCGACGTCCTGACGATTGAAGGGTTGGCAACCACCGACCAGTTGCACCCGCTTCAGACCGCATTCGAGGAGAAGGGCTCGCTGCAGTGCGGGTTTTGTGGTCCGGGCGTCATCATGTCGGCCAAGGCGCTGCTCGATGAGGAACCCGATCCGAGCGTCGAGCGAATCCGCGACGCGCTTGCTGGAAATCTGTGCCGGTGCACCGGCTACTCCAAGATGATCGAGGCGGTTCAGGCCGTCGCGAACTCTGTAAACAGCCACCCGTCGGTGAAGTCCGCGTAACTCGAGCGGAAGGACACGAACCATGGAAAAGAAAACGGTCGTCGCCGAGAAATCAGCTCCGGCTCAGGCATTGCTGGAATCGGTGGAGTTGGAACTGCTTCGCGCGCCGGCGCTGGCGCCGCTGTCACCCCTCCCGCTCGAGGTCCTGGTTCCGGAAGCCCGCCAGCAAACCCCAGCTGTCGGCCAGCGGGCGACGCGGCCTGACGGCCGGCTGCACGGCCTCGGTCAGACCAAGTTCATCGATGATTTCTATTTGCCCGGGATGCTCTTCGCCAAGATCAAGCGGGCCGGTGTTGCGTCGGCGCGTATCGTGAGCATCGACACGAAGGAAGCCGAAGCGATGCCGGGGGTGGTGGCGGTTCTCACCGGCGCCGAGATTCCCTGTAATTCGTTCGGCCCCTCATTGAAGGATCAGCCGGTGCTCGCCGACACGCGCGTGTTCCACGCTGGCGATGGCGTTGCGGCGGTAGCGGCCGTGACCGAGCAGATTGCCGCCGAGGCGATCGAGAAGATCAAGGTCGAGTACGAAATGCTGACGCCGGTCCTCGATCCACTCGAATCGCTGAAGCTGGAAACGCCAGGGCTGCACGCGCCAAACCCCAACATCTACGGTCACAAGGTCATCAAGAAGGGCGACATCGCCAAGGGATTCGCAGAGTCCGACCACATCTTTGAACGCACGTTCCGTACCCAGATGGTCGAGCACGTTCCCCTGGAGCCCCATGCGTCGGTGGCGACATGGGATGCCAACGGCCGCGTCACGATCTATTCCACGCTCGGGCGGATTACGCTCGGTCGTTCGGACGTGGCGCGCACCCTCGGCATCCCGATGAGCCGCGTGCGCATGATTAGCACGATCGTCGGCGGGAATTTCGGGGGCAAGAACGAGATCACGACCGAGCCGGTCGTGGCGCTGCTGTCGAAGAAGACGGGCCGGCCGGTCAAGTGCCTCTTCACGCGCCCGGACGAGTTCATCTCGTCTACGACGCGACATCCGCTCATCATGGATTACAAGACCGGCGTCAGCAAGGAAGGCAAGATTCTGGCGCGCCAGATTCGCCTGGTGCTCGACGGCGGCGCGTACTGCTCCTGGAGCGAGACGACACTCGGCAAGGCCTGCATTCTCTCGGCGGGCCCGTACAACATCGAGAACCTCTACGCGGAGGCATTTGTCGTCTACACGAACAAGACGATGACCGGTGCGATGCGAGGGTTCGGCGCACCTCAGGTGTGCTTCGCCTACGAATCGCAGATGGATGACATCGCGACCGCACTCAAGATCGATCCGATGGAGATTCGGCTCCTCAACGCGTTCACGAACGGGTCGCTCAGTCCCACTGGCCAGACGCTGCACAGCGTGGTCGTCAAAGAAACGCTGATTCAGGCAGCGCAGCGCTTCGGCTGGAACGGGGCGCCGTCATGAAGCGTCGCGGACGCGGCATCGCCTGCATGTGGTATCCGATCGGCTTCACGGCGTCGGCCAATCCGAGTGCCGCGGTCGTGAAGGTCAATGAGGACGGCACCGCCACGCTCCTGACCGGCACGGTGGAGACGGGCCAGGGCTCCTTGACCGTACTGGCCCAGATCGCGGCGCAGGCGCTCGGCATCGCCACTGACGACGTGCACGTCGTTTCGGCCGATACCGACACGACTCCCATGGACACCGGCGCGATCGCGAGCCGGACCACGTACGTGACCGGCAACGCCGTCATGCTCGCGGCCGAGAACGCCAAGAAGATCCTGTTCGAGGTAGCTGCACCCCTGTTGGGTGTTGAACCGGCACACCTCGAAGCGAAGGATCACAAGATTCAGGTCAAGGGCTTTCCGCAGCGCAACATGCACATCGGCGACGTCGCGGAGCACGCTCGTGGTGTCAAGGGGACCCCGCCCATCGGGAGCGCGACCTTCAATCCGGCGGTGCTCAAGTTGGACCCGGAGACCGGACAGGGCAAGCCGTTTGCGACCTACGTCTATGCCACGCAGATTGCCGAGGTGGACGTGGACGACGAGACAGGCGAGGTGGAAGTGCTCCGCATCGTCGCGTCCCACGACTGCGGTGCGCCCATCAACCCGATGCTGGTCGAAGGCCAGGTCGAAGGCGGTATTTCGATGGGCGTCGGTTTCGCGCTGCAGGAGGAGATGCTCTTCGATTCCAGCGGCCGCCTGATCAACCCCAACCTTACCAACTACATCATGCCGACCTCGTTGGACATGCCGTCGGTCGAGGTTGACATCGTGGACAGCTACGACGAGACGGGCCCCTTCGGCGCCAAGGGCGTTGGCGAGCCGACGTGTGTCTCGACGGCGGCGGCAATCCTGAACGCCATACACAATGCGGTCGGCGTGCGCGTGACCTCGCTGCCAGCCACCGCTGAGAAGGTGTTTGCCGCGATCCAGGCAAAGCGCGCGCAGGAGGCGAAACTGGTCACAGCCGGCTAGTCGCTCGCGCGGGCGGTGGTCGGGGCGCTCATCGTGCCGGAGTCGCCCGGAGAAGAAAAGAATAGGTAATTACGGTTATAGTTCGTTGCCCTTTCGGGGCGCCCACTCAGGGCGGAATCACTCACAACCAAGCGGTTCGCGTTTTCCTGCCGGCGTTACGGGCGGGACGGTGACAGTCACATGAGCACAGCAGAAAAGCCAGGGCAGCCGATGCGTAGCCCGACAGGTATGGACATCAGCTTCCTCGGCCAGCCCCACGAATGGGATCCGCGCCGTCTGTACAGTCAGACCGGTGCCGACTGGCAGCATCGCGTGGACTTCGACCGCCTCCGCAAGGAACGGCTGCAGAAGCTGCAGGCGGAGATGGTGGTGGAAGACATCGGCGCGCTGGTGCTCTTTGCCGGCGCCAACATTCGCTATGCCACCGCGTCCTACCAGGGCAACTGGAAGTACAACATCAACATTCGCTACGCCGTGGTGCCGGCCAAGGGCGAGCCGACGCTCTTCGAGACCGCCGGCTCGGACCTGCAGTGCGCCAAGATCGACCTGCCCTGGATGGAGGGCCGAATCCGTCCGGCCATCACCTGGCAGTGGGCCGAGGGCGCGGTGCCCTACATGGCCGGACGAATGGCTGAAAGCGTCATGGACGTGCTCAAGGAGCACGGGCTGCAGAAGGAGAAGATCGGCATCGACAATCTCGACATGCCGGCGTTCGAAGCCTTCAAGGCGGTTGGCCTGAACATCGTCAACGGCTGGCCGGCGCTCTCGAGGGCGCGGGTCATCAAGACGCGCGATGAGATCGAGCTGCTGAAGCAGGCGTCCAGCATCGGCGACGCCGCGATGTGGAAGATCAAGTACGAATGGCTCAAGCCGGGGATCCGCGAACGCGAGATCGAAGCCAAGGTGCACGAGTTCATGCTCGAGCGCGGCTGCGAGATCATCTACGACATCATCGTGGCCTCGGGCGGCAACACGAGCCCCTACCGCCGCTGGGCGACGGACAAGCTCATTCGCCAGGGCGACCTCGTCATCGTTGACATCAACGCCGTCGGGCCGTCGGGCTACTTCATCGACTTCGTGCGCCTCTTCAAGTGCGGCGGCGCCCAGGGGATGAAGTTGACCCCGAAGGAAATCGATTTGTACCGCGAGACCTACGACTCGATGTATGCCGGCATCGCGCAGCTCAAGCCGGGCAACACGAGCGCCGACGTGGCCAAGGCGTTCCCGACCTACGACGACGACAAGTACGGGACGGTGACGCTCCAGCAGTTCGCGCACAGCATCGGCATCACGCTCTACGAGGGCATGTGGATGTCGCGCGCCTACTCGATGAAGTACCCGGCGGAGCTCAAGGAGAACATGTACTTCGCGATCGAGACGTTCGCGGGTCACCCCGGCCTCGAGCAGACCACGCGCCTCGAGGAGAACGTGCTGATTACCGCGAAGGGCCCGGTGGTCTTCACGCGGATGGAGCACATGGAAGAAGCGATGGCGAACCGCTAACCGATGGCTCAACTCAAGGTCGCCGTCGCCGACTCCGTATTTCCGAACCTGGACCCCGCGCGCGAGGTGCTCGCGCGCGTGGGTGCCGGGCTGACCCTTGCCGACGCCTCAACGCCCGAGGCCATTTTGAAGGTGGCCGCGGGCGCCGACGCCCTGCTCGTGACCTACGCCAAAATCACGGCGGAGATGATCGCGCAGATGCCGAGGTGCCGGATCATCTCCCGCTTCGGTATCGGTGTGGACAACGTCGATCTTCCGGCCGCTACGGCCGCGGGCATCGTGGTCACCAAGGTGCCCGACTACTGCATCGACGAGGTGTCGGACCATGCGATGGCGCTCCTGCTCACGGTGGTGCGCAAGATTCCGCTGTCGAACGGACAGGTGCACAGCGGCACGTGGAAGATGAAGGCCGTCGTGCCGATCCACCGGCTGCGCGGCAGCGTGCTGGGCCTGGTCGGGTTCGGCCGCATTCCACAGCTCGTGGTGCCGAAGGCGAAGTCATTCGGTCTGCGGGTGGTGGCCTACGATCCCTACGCGCCAGCGGAGGTCTTTTCCACCGCGGGTGTCGAGCGGGTCGAGTTCCGCGACCTCCTGAAGATGTCGGACTACGTGTCCGTGCACAGCCCGCTCGTCCCGGAGACACGCGGCCTCTTCAACGCCGAGGCCTTCAAGCAGATGAAGCCGAGGGCCTATCTGATCAACACCGCCCGCGGTCCGATCATCGACGAGGACGCTCTGGCGGCGGCGCTCGACGCCGGGCAGATCGCCGGCGCGGCGCTCGACGTCATGTCGCAGGAGCCGCCGCCTGCGTCTCCGCTCTTCGGCCGCGACAACGTCATCATCACGCCGCACACGAGCTTCTACTCCGAGGAGTCGCTCGTGGAGCTGCAGACCAAGGCCGCGGAAGAGGTCGCGGCTGTCTTCGTCGGCAAGCCCACCAGGAATCCGGTGAACCCGGAGGTGGTGCAGCGGCCCGCGGCGCTCTGATGGAGATGAAGGCCGCATGAGAGCGATGGTCCTCACGGGGCCTGGCGAGCTCGCGCTCGATTCGGTGGAGCAGCCGGCGCCAAGCGCCGATCAGGTCTTGGTCCACGTGACGCACAGCGGCATCTGCGGCACCGACTACAAGATCTTCAACGGCTCCATCCCCGTTCACTATCCGTTGATTCCGGGCCACGAGATGGCCGGGGAAGTCGTGGACCCCGGGGGCAACGCCGCGTTCAAGAGCGGCGACCGGGTCATCATCGATCCGGAGCTCTACTGCGGCGCCTGTTTCCATTGCCGCATCGGCCAGACACACCTGTGCCCGAAGGGGAAACTGCTCGGCCGCGACGTCAATGGCGGCTTCGCGGAGTTCGTCACCGCCCCCGCCACGCATGTCTTCCCGCTGCCGGCTGCGGTGGACGGACGGACGGCGCCGATGATCCAGGTGCTGACGACCTGCCTGCACGCACAGCGGCAGGTGGACATCTTCGCCGGCGAGACGGTGGTCGTGCTCGGCCTCGGCGTGACGGGCCAGTTGCACGTTCAGCTCGCCAAGGCGCGCGGCGCCAGGGTGATCGGGATTACGCGCAGCGCCGAGAAGCGGAAGCTCGCCGAGACATTGGGCGCCGATCTCACGATCGCGGGCGGCGACGATGTGGTGGAGAAGGTTCGAGAGGCGACCGAGGGACGCGGCGCCGACGTGATCATCGAAACGACCGGCATACTGGCGCAGCTTGCGTCGGCCGTGCCGATGGTGCGGTTCGGCGGGCGCATCCTGATGTTCGGCATCTTTACCGTCAAGGAAGGCGCGTTGCCCTTCTACGACCTGTACTTCAAGGAACTGACACTCATCGGCGCCCGCGTGGCGAAGAGCGAGGACTACGAGGCGTCGATTGCCCTCGTCCAGCGCGGGGTCGTGCGGTTCGATCCGCTGGTCAGCGACGTGATGCCGTTCGGGGAATTGAGAACGGCAATCGGAATGCTCGGCTCGGACGGCGCCGCCGGAAGAATGAAAATCATCATAGAACATGGGTGAATAAAATGCTGAATTTGGCGCGGCGCGTCGGTGTGGTGGTGATCGTGGTGCTCACGGCGTCATCGGTATGGGCGCAGGCGCCGGCCACGTTGGCCAGAGTGACGGTATCAGACGACGTGGCGAAGCGCACCCTGGTCAAGAACCAGGTGAACGCAGCGACGGCCCGGCAGCTCGTCGATGCCTGCGTCGAGTTTGCGAATCGACAGACGCCTCCTGGCAACTACGCGATTTTCGTTCTTGCGCCCAACGGCGACCTCATCGAGTCTCACGTGATGGACGGTGTGCTGCCGATTGGCGTCGAGACCGGGCTGCTCAAGGCGAAGACCGCGCTCTACGCACGGTCGCCATCGAGCGCCGTAGCGCAGCGATTCAACAACGTTGATGGGCGACTGATCCGGCTGGACCTTGGCAAGGAGCAGGGCCTCGCGTACTACTTTGTCGGCGGCGGCTTGCCGATCGTCGTCGAGGACCAGTTGATTGGTGCCATCAGCGCCGGCGGTGGAAACATGGACGAGCAGTGCGTGTATGCCGCGCTCACGAAGGTCCTTGGACCGCAACCGCCGTTGCCAGCACCGCCACCTGCTGACGGCGGCCGGGGAGGCCGCGGAGCCGGAGCGCCGGCGGGTGGACCGCCTGCTGCCGGTCGCGGCAACTAGGCCAGATCAACAGGTCAGAGGTCAAGGCAAGGGGGGTAAGGTCATGATGTGTCGATTGACCTTCTTTCCGTGATCTACCTCATCACGCAGACGCTCAACGGCCTGTTTTCCGCGGCCCTCCTATTCCTGATCGCAAGCGGGCTGACGCTGGCCTTTGGCGTCATGCGCATCGTCAACATCGCCCACGGCTCCTTCTACATGCTCGGCGTCTATGTGGCGTGGACGGTTGTCACGCGTACGCAGAGCCTGCTCCTCGGTGCGATCGCCGCGATCCTCGTCGTCGGCGCCATCGGGTTTGCAATGCAGCGGTTCTTCCTCAGGCGGTTCGCCGCCGACCCGCTCGCGCAGATGATGATGACCATGGGCTTCGCGCTCGTCTTCCGCGACGCGGCGCTCATGGTCTGGGGTGGCGATCCGTTCACGCTGGCGTACCCCAGGCTCCTGCGAGGCTCCGTCGAGGTGGCCGAGGTCGTCTTCCCGCGCTACCGCCTGTTCGTCATCGTGGTGGCCGCGCTCGTCGGTGCCGGGCTGTGGATGGTGAACGAGCGGACGCTCATCGGCGCACGGTTGCGTGCCACGGTGGACGACCCCGAGATGGCGTCGGCCACCGGTATCAATGTGCCGCTGCTGTCGGGCCTTGTGTTCGCCGTTGGTGCCGGCCTTGCCGCGTTCGGCGGGGTTATGGGTGGCCCGATTCTCGGCGGCTACCCGGGCATGGACTTCGACCTGCTGCCACTCGCCTTCGTGGTCGTGATTGTCGGGGGGATGGGGAGCCTCAAGGGTGCCCTGGTCGGCGCTATCGCCGTCGGGATGATCGACAACTTCGGCAAGGTGCTCGTTCCCGAGCTCTCCTACTTCACGCTGTTCGCACCCATGGTGCTCATGCTGGCCATCAAGCCGACGGGGCTCTATGGCCGAGCGTAGCGAGGCCTTGCAGGGCTGGCGTCTTCCAGTGCTGGTCGTGCTCGGCGTGCTCCTCCTCGCGGGGCCGCCGCTCCTGACGTCGTATTGGGTCGGGCTGCTGACGCAGGCGGTGATCCTCGCGATCCTGGCGATGAGCCTCGATCTGCTGCTCGGGTACACCGGCCTTCCCTCGCTCGGGCATGCGGCGATCTTCGGTGTCGCGGCGTACGGCGTGGCCGTGCTCTCCACGCGATATCAGCTGGGCTTCTGGACCTGCGTGGCGGGTGGCATCCTCGCGGGGACGCTTCTCAGCGCTCTGCTCGGCCTCATCGTGTCCCACGTGCGCGACGTGTACTTCCTGATGATCACGCTGGCGCTCGGGATGGTTCTCTGGGGATTGAGCTACCGGTGGATTCCCATGACCGGCGGCGACAATGGCCTCTCGGGTATTCCGAGTCTCGAAGCGCATGCCGGGCTGCCGTTTTCCGGACCGATCGCGTTCTACTACGTCGCCCTGTTCGTCTTCGCGGTATCCGGCGCGTTGATGGCCGTGCTGGTTCGCTCGCCATTCGGTCTCACGCTCTGCGGGATTCGGGAGAGCGAGCCGCGCATGCGGAGTCTCGGATACAACACATGGCTGCACTGCTATCTCAGTTATGTGCTGGCCGGCGCGTTTGCAAGTGTGTCAGGCGTGGTCTGGGCGTACTACAACAGCTTCGTCAGCCCGACGTACCTGGATCTCACCGCGTCCTCGGAGCTCTTTCTGATGGTGACGCTCGGCGGGCCGGCCACGCTCATCGGGCCGGTCGTCGGTGCTGGAGTGATCGTCCTCCTGAAGAACGTCATCAGCGCCTATACCGCGCGGTGGCTGCTGATCCTGGGAATCGTCTACATCGTGGCGATCCTTGCGGCGCCGAAGGGCCTGTGGAACCTGAGACGAGGTCGTAGCTGATGTCTGGCGCTACTGGAACGAACGCCACGGAGGCACAGAGCTCACAGCGGACACTCTTGCAGATGTTTCTCTGTGCTCTCGGTGTCTCTGTGGCGCTTTTTGTCGTCGCAGGTGCCGCGATCTCTGCTCAAGCCAAGCCCCCGATCAAAGTCGGCTTTCTCGTGCCGCTCTCGGGTGCCAACGCGCAGAACGGCCGCGACATCCTGAATGGTTTCCTGCTGTATCTGGAAGAGATCGGCTACCGAGCCGGCGGCCGTGAGATTCAACTCATCGTCGAAGACGATGAGGCGATCCCGGCGGTGGGGTTGACCAAGGCGCGCAAGCTGATCGAGCGGGACCAGGTGCACCTCATGGCGGGGACGCTGCTCTCGTCCACCGGCTACGCGCTGGCCCCGTACATCGACTCGATGAAGATCCCGATGGTGTATCCCGTCGTGTCGGCGGACGACCTGACACAGCGGCGGCGGAGCCCGTGGATCGTGCGCACCGGGTATACGGGGAGCCAGCCGAATCACCCCTTTGGCGAGTACGCGTACCACACGCTGAAGCTGCGGAAGGTCACGACGATTGCCCTCGACTACGCGTTCGGCTGGGAGTCGGTGGGGGGCTTCGAGCGCACGTTCGTCGCCGAGGGCGGCACCATCGATCAGCGGATCTGGGCGCCCGTGTCGGTGCACGACTTCGCGCCCTACCTGGCATCGATCTCGCGCGACGTCGATGCGGTCTATGCGCTCTTTCTCGGGCGCACGGCGCTGCAGTTCATGCGGCAGTACGAAGAATACGGACTTCATGGGCGCGTGCCGCTCATCGGCGCCGGGCCGACCACGGACGAACACGTGCTCCCGGCGATGGGCGACGAAGCCATCGGGACGATCACCGCGCTCCACTACAGCGGCGCGCTCGACACGCCGGCCAACAAGAAGTTCGCGGCGACGTACCGAGCCAGGTACAAGAAGGTACCGAGCTACTACGCCGAGAGCATGTACACGGGCGGGAAGTGGCTCATCGCCGGCATCGAGGCGGCCGGAGGGAATGTCGAGGATCGTGCGGCATTCGTCCAGACGCTCCGAGCGGTGAAGCCGATGGATCTGCCGCGCGGGCCGGTCGAGTTCGACGACTACGGGAACCCGATCGAGAACGTCTATATCCGGCGGGTCGAGCGGGTCAACGGCGAGCTGCAGAACACGGTCATCCACACGTTCCCGCGGGTCTCGCAGTTCTGGAAGTACAACCCGGCCGACTACCTGAAGCAGCCGCTCTACTCCAGATAGACATGGCAGACGTCGTTCCCGCTCTCGTGCTGGAGAGGGTCTCCCGGCGGTTCGGCGGCCTCACCGCGGTGAACGCAGTGAGCCTTGTCGTCCAGCCGGGTGAGCGCCACGCGCTCATCGGCCCCAACGGTGCGGGTAAGACAACCCTCTTCAACCTGATCAGTGGCGAGCTCCGCGCGACAGACGGGCGTGTCCGGCTGTTCGGCGAGGATGTCACGAGCCTGCCACCGCACACGCGCGCGGCTCGCGGT
Organism: Acidobacteriota bacterium; assembly: GCA_021731165.1. Taxonomy (GTDB): domain Bacteria; phylum Acidobacteriota; class Vicinamibacteria; order Vicinamibacterales; family UBA2999; genus JAKFXY01. The sequence goes on from JAKFXY010000063.1 coordinate 32,983, forward strand.
ATCGCCAGGACATTTCAGATCACGAGACTCTTTCCACAGCTCTCGGTGCTCGAGAACGTCCTCCTGGGCTGCCAGGCGCTCGACGGACGGAAGTTCACGATGTACCGCCGGCTCCTGTCGCACGCAGATCTGGTGGAGAAGGCTGAAGCGCTGATCACGCGGTTCGGCCTTGCCGGGCTGGGCGGCGAACGCGCGAAGAACCTGTCGTACGGCGATCAGCGCAAGCTCGAGGTCGCGTTGTCCATGGCGGGACAGCCGCGGCTTCTGCTCCTCGACGAGCCGATGGCGGGGTTGTCTTCTGTCGAGAGCCGTTCAATGCAGGCCATTCTCCAGAAGATCGACGCATCGATTGCCGTCCTCCTGATCGAGCACGACATGGACATGGCATTCGCCTTCGCGGAGCGAGTCACCGTGCTCGCCCAGGGCAGTGTGCTCGTCACGGGGCACAAGGACGAAGTTGGAGCAAACCGCGCCGTCCAGGAGATCTATCTCGGTACGACTGGCGAGGGGAGTGGTGCATGAGCACGCTCACCGTGCGCGATCTCCACACGTACTATGGCGACAGCCACGTGCTGCAGGGCGTGACGCTCCAAGCGGAGCAGGGAACGGTCACGGCCGTCCTCGGCCGCAACGGCGTGGGAAAGACGACGCTGTGCCGGTCGATTGCAGGACTCACACCCGCTCGCGCCGGGCAGATAGCGCTTGGCGCCACGGATATCACGCGGCTTGCTCCGCATCGGATTCACCAGGCGCGTGTCGGCCTGGTCCCGCAGGGGCGCCGGATGTTCACGTCGCTGACCGTGCGGGAGCATCTGGCCATCGCCGAACGATCGGCCGACCTCACACGGTCCGTCCCACCCGCAGCGGAGTCTGGTGACGCGGGCCCTGTCGCGCCGTGGACGGTCGAATCCGTATGTGCTCTTTTTCCCCGCCTCGCGGAGCGGCTTCAGAACCGCGGCAACGAGCTGAGCGGCGGCGAGCAGCAGATGCTGGCCATCGCGCGCGCGCTGGTCGCCAACCCGCTTCTGCTGATCATGGACGAGCCAACCGAAGGGCTTGCGCCAGCGCTTGTTGCGCAGGTGGGGGAGCTGGTCGGGCGGCTGAAGCGGGAGGGGACGACGGTGCTGCTGGTTGAACAGAATGCGACCTTTGCCGTTGCGCTTGCCGACCGCGTGCACGTGATGAGCAAGGGCGCGATCGTGCACTCGTCCGACCCGAAGACGCTGTGGGAGAACGAGGAGATCAAGACGCAGCTCCTCGGCGTGCCCGGAGCGACGGCTCACGGCGAGCGGCGCTGAGAGCGTCCCTCAGCGCGGATCTGCCGCGATCCGCAGTTCGGTCCACCCTCTCGTTATCACGTTTACGGATCGGTTGTGCAGCGAGCGGTTGCGGACGCGGTTCGGCGTGCCGGGGTGACGAAGCGTGTGAGCTGTCATACCACATAACCACGCGCGGGCCGGGCCTCCTGCTCTGCTAGAATCGGCTGGCTCTGAGCCGTGTTGGGTCGTTCGAGCGCGTTTTCGAGACACAGCGGTTACGATCGTCCGAGATGTCTACAAGTAGTTAGGCCACGCAGCCGATGAAGTCGCTGGAGATTGACTTCCTCACCGAATACGATGACAAGTCGCTACTTGCGGAGCTTAGACGCATAGCGAAAGTCACGGGCTCGGCCACGCTCACAAAAGCCCAAATCAACCGAGTTGGGCGCATCAGCTACTCCGCGATCGCAAGACGCTTTGGTTCTCTCAGGCAGGCGTGTGAGCGGGCTGGCCTGAAAAGCCAGCGCTTCATGAAGGCCACCGATGAAGAACTACTAGCCCACATCGTGAATCTGTGGCAGCAAGTGCTAGAGAAAGAAGGGCGGACTCCTCAGCAACGCGACATGAAGGCGTATGGGTTTCCGGTGTCCTATGACACCATAAATCGCCGGTTTGGCACTTGGCGAAAGGCGCTTGTTCGAGCGCGCGCATCGGTTACCGAGGACTCACTGATTGATGAACCATCCTCTGCCCCTGAGGCACCTCGCAAGCGCGTAGCTTTGTCCCTACGAAAGCGGTTCTTTGTCTTGAAACGCGATCACTTTGCCTGTGTGCGCTGTGGCGCCAGCGGAATGGGCGTCCGATTGGAAGTGCATCATCGCATGCCCTTTGCGCAAGGAGGGAGCGACAATCTGTCCAATCTTGAAACGCTTTGCTATGAGTGCAACCGCGGGCAACGTGACAGCGTGGTCTAACAGCCGGTTGCAGGCGACACGCATGAAGCCGCGCGCGCCTGAACCGGGACGTTGCGGCTTGAGCGACAGGACGGGGCAGGAGTTGGTACACTCGGGTAGTCGAGAGTGCCCAGTGGAAGAAACAGTCAAGGCAAAGCGAGAGCAGATTCTTCGGCTCGCCCACCGGCATGGGGTCACGGCCGTGCGCGTGTTTGGGTCGATGGCCCGTGGAGATGCCGGACCTCGAAGTGACATTGACCTTCTGATCGATGTCGGGCCTGATCCGAGCGCCTGGTTTCCAGGCGGATTCGTGGCGGAACTAGAAGAACTGCTAGGGCGCCGGGTTCAGGTCGTTACTGAACGTGGTCTCGATGACTTGTTGCGGGAGCGGGTGCTGACCGAGGCCGTGCCCCTGTGAAGGACGATCGGGTCTATCTCAAACACATCCTGCGTTGTGTGTCGCGGATCGAGGAGTACGCGGTCAGCGGCCGGGACGCGTTCATGGCGTCGCACCTGATTCAGGACGGCGTGATTCGGAATCTCCAGACCCTTGCCGAATCGAGCCAGCGATTGAACGAAGGCTTGAAGGCGTCCCAACCCACTGTCGATTGGAAAGGGCTGGCTGGGTTCCGGAATGTCCTGGTCCATGACTACCTGGGCGTCGATCTCGAGCTCGTGTATCGAGCAGTGGAGCGCGACGTGCCCAAGTTGAAAGTGGCGTGCGAGGCGTTGCTCCGGAGCCTTGAGGATCAAGAGTGAAAGCGAGGAGCCGCATAACATCCGGCTGCACTTGTCGGCGGCCGCGGCATGAGCCCGGTATTTCGAGACTGTGGAGTGCGGCCGCCGCACGTGAGCCGGACCGTTAGCCGGACATTGTGATTCCGATCAATCCAGAATCAGAACCGCTGCGACATTGTCTTCGCGACCCCATTCCTGAGATCGCTGAGGCTGCACGGTATCTTGATGCCGCAGTCTCAGCCAACAACGCGGGCCGATTCGCGTCTGCGGAGGAACTCATTGCGGCCGCAAACATCTCCGCAATTCGACAATGGACAGAGTCACTGTGGGGCAAGAACAGTCCCTACGTAAAGGTCCGCTCTGTGGCTGCTCCACAAATTAACTCGATTGCTGCTGCGCGCAAGCGCCACCCAGACGCGTCGCTCCGCGCCCTCTTGCACGGTCGTGATGGCTACAATTGCCGCTTCTGTGATATTCCAGTCATTCGTGCGGAAATTCGCAGACGCATGAACAAACAGTACCCACAGAGTGCGGTCTGGGGAAAACACAACGCCGCCTGTCACGCGGCGTTCCAGGCCATGTGGGCGCAGTACGACCACGTTGTGCCGTTCACACTCGGCGGCGATACTCATATCGACAACTTGATCGTGACCTGCGCACCCTGCAATTTCGGTCGAATGGAGCACTCGTTAGAGGCGGTCGGACTGGCTGATCCTCGGGCTCGTGCACCAGTTAAGACGTCGTGGGATGGTCTGGAACGCTTTCGTTCGAAGGCTGTTTGAGTTCAAGTTTGCGCCACAACAAAGCTAGGCGTTATTGAAGCACTCGGCCGGCGTGCGATAGCCGAGACGTTTTCGCGGGCACGTGTTCAATCGGTGCGCCAGGATGTCGCACTGGGCCTGGGTCAAGCCGGCGAGCGGCGCGGCGAGTTCAGACGAGTTGAGGCAACTGGGAGTACCGCTCGCGGCTGAGCGGCATGTCGTTAGCCAGACGAAGGACGAATGCACTACATACGGATAGATGCTGCACACTGACTTCCGCATTGGCCTGGAGTTCCACACGGCGGCAGGTCGCTGGCGCTGCACGGACATCGGTACTCGGGTGATTGTTGCCGTTCGGCTCGACGCTCCTGACGTCACGTGGTACAACGGCCCTCCCTACGCGGTTGCCGAGATCGTCCTTGACGAAAATGACCTGGAGGGTTGCTCGATCGATGCCCTCGCTGCTGCCGAGAGTTCACAGAATCCATGAGCGTCCGAGCAGACATGTCGCCTTGGCGCGCAACCAACTATGTCTGTTAGACAGCCACGATGGTGATCCTCCGGCCAACACGGAAGCTGAATTCGTTGCTGCGAGGAAGTGCGACCGCCCGGCCGAGTTCTGACACAGCGCTTGGTGACTGGTACGTCAATCGAATTGTCGTGGATCGGCAGCCGCTTCTTTTGTTGGTGAGTTCTGCTTCGCTGCTTCCCATGTTGTTGCGGGCGCGAGACGTCCGTGGTCTACCGGATCGACTTGCGGACCTCGTCGGGGCCAGACTGAAACGTTGCGGTATCGACGCTCTCGCGATTGACGCCGAGAAACGGGCCATGACACCGGTCGTGATCGGTCAGACAGTCGATCGGTCCGTGCTGGGCATCATGGTCGATTTCGCGAAATCGGTGCCGTATCATCTCGAACCTGGGCGGTGGGATGAAACCACCCTGCGGTTTGTTGAGGAACGCCTGGCTGAGACACCGTGCCATGCCGGGCGCTCACCCGATCAAGTGGTATTCCCGGAAAGGAAGGCGCCGGAGCTGCTGCGTTCGAAGTGGCTGGCTAACACGCCGCTGCAGTCGACGAGCGGCGGCAAGATCAGGGTCATGTGAGCATCGAGTTCGCCGCTCGCGGCTGAGCGGCAGGACGTTAGACTGCGGAAGGGAACTACGGAAGCTTTTCGAGACGCTCTCGGACCCACAGTGTGAGTGCCGCGCGGTCAGTCACACCGGCGGCGACATCGAGCATCAATTGTTCCTGCTCATCGACGGCGGCTTGGAATTCGTAGCCGTTGAGTGAGAGGAACACTTCCATCGCGGCGTGTCCAATTCGCTTATTGCCATCGACGAACGGGTGGTTAGCGACCAGCGCAAATCCTAGCGCCGCGGTCTTGTCGGCGAGCGTGGGGTGTAGGTCAGCGCCATCGAAAGTGGCTTTGGGCTGGGCAATTGCCGATTCGAGCAAGCCGATGTCTCGAATACCCTGCGCACCGCCCGTCTGGAGGAGGAGACGTCGGTGGAGTTCGACGACCTCACCCAATGTGAGGTAACGCATTAAGCGAGGCGTCGATAGAGGTCAGCGTTCTTGCGGAGTACATGGTCAGCGGCGCGTTGGAAGTCTTCGTCGCGATCGGCCAGCAAATCCGTGACGGCGGCACGAGCTAGCTCGGACGGGGATATGCCAAGGCGTTCGGCTTCATGGCGGAGCTTTTCGGCCTGCGCCGGCGGAAGCTCAAAGGCTACGTTCATGGCCTCCAATCTACCCCTTGGCTCGCCGTCTAACAAGCGTTTGCAGCCCGACGGCGGCTGGTGTCATCATCCAGCCGCCGCGGCTCACCCGGACTTCGTTCGGCGTCATGGCCCGGCAATGAGGCAGGCTTCTAAAGCAGATCTCCATCAGTCCCAACTCGGAAGTTCACAGTGATCCTCAAGATGGTCATCTTCTACGCCCTCGCCTTCGTCTTCACCATCATCTTGGTGGGAATTCAGGAAGGTGCTTCAATCTCACCCGAGGCAGTCATCTTGGCTCAATGGGGCCCTGGCCTCGCGGCCCTTGCCATGCTTGTCATCTTCCGCGGAGATCATCATCGGTTCTCGATCGTCGACCGGAGCATTCCTCTATCTCGGTACGCCGTCGCCGCCCTTGTCCCCCTTGGTGGCGCCCTTGCGGTCTATCTCATCAACACGCGGATCCTCGGCGCGATTCCCTTCGGAGACTCGACGCCCACCCCATGGCTCCTGCACCTATGGATGCCTCTCGGGGCCTTCGGCGAAGAGCTCGGGTGGCGCGGCTATCTCCACAAGAGTCTTGACATCCGCCACACCGGTTTGGTGTCTTCATTCATCGTCGGCATCATGTGGGCCCTCTGGCATGTGGGCCTCTACCAGAACGGTATTCTCTACATGGGATTCGTCCTGGTCTTGATCGTCTCATACAGCGTCGTAATCTACGCTCTGGTCCAGGCAATGTCCTTCAACGTCATTCTTGCCGCGGTCTTCCATCTGATGATCAACATCACGAACCTGTTCTCCTACAGCATCATCAACGAGACCTCATTCATGGTCGTCAACGCCCTCGTGTGGGCTGCAATTGCGTTCACTGTTGTCCTGGCCAGGAAACCCCTGTTCGTTCTCGCCCGGCCTCGCACTTGACTCAGTCTTGGGGCCATCCACCTGACACAGTCCTGTGTGAGCCTGAGCAACCGGGAAGATAGGTAACACCGCTAACCGGGTACATGGGTAACAGGTCAAGCTCTCTTCTCATGGCGCAGGCGCGCCGCTCATTCGCAACACGTTATGCCCCTACACGACGGAAGGTTCTTTCTTTCAAGTTCTCAAGGGCATCGAGGATCTCAGGCACCAGCGGTTCAAGCAATTCGAATCGGTTGCTCTCGGCCGCGAGAATGACGGTTGCACGAACCCTGCCCGGCAACCGAGGCGGTAGCGGCAGGGCGGGCTCGATCACCTCCGCGAATCGTCGTTCAGCGTCTCGTCGGTGTTCACTCCAAACTGACGGAATCGGCCGTACGTGGCTCGACCTCTGACCTGCGTGGTGGCGAGGGTGTAGTCCTCGAGCATCTCCGAGGGCACATCGACCTTGAAGCGATCGTCGGTGCGGAACGACGTGGTGACACGGGCGGTGACGCTCGGATCCTGTATCACGAACTCGGTCTTGACGACGCGGCCGGTCGCTGCCTCGATCCAGAAGCGGCCGTACGCCGGCATGTCGCGATCGAAGGGCCCACGGACAAACGTCGGCCTCGCCTGCTCCCGGTACTCGACGATCCAGACATCGGCGCCCGCGGCCGGGTCGGCCTTGTCGAGCACGAACGCCAGGCGCTCCTGACGGTCGGCCTGCAGAAACGACAGCGCGAGGACGGGATCGTTGACGGTGCGCTGCAGGTTGCCGATGTTGTAGCGCTCGCTCTCGTCCGCGATGGCCCTCGCCTGCTCCACAGCCGTCGTCAACGGTCGGAGAAAGAGCTTCGTCAGCCGTTCCTGCCGGTCTCGAACCTCGGCTCCATCGACAAGAAACGTGTCGCGGAAGGTAATCGTCTGATTCGACTCCGGCAAGAAGACGAGCAGAAAGTCCGACCTGAGGTCACGATGCGCCGCCACCGGCCTTGGAACGCCGGCACCTGGAAGCCCGCCGCGGCTGCTGACGATCGCGTTGTTGCGAAGCAGGGGTGTGACATCCTGCCGGTACCGCTCCTCGGCAACGACGTTCGAGAAACGGTCGAAGAACAGGGCGACATACCGCGACGCGCGCGAGGTTATCTCCTCGACCGCGGGTTGCTGTCCCGACACGGGAACAGCGGCCGTCAATGCGGCCGTGAGCGCGAGGATGGCCGAACCGCCGCGCATGCCGGCACTATAGCCCATCGGTGGCGCGTCGCATGCCCTTTCGCCCTCCGGCTCGGCACCGCGGAGAAACGCCGGCTTCAGGCGCCACGGGGATGCTCGGCGTGGGTCCTTCCGCATGGGGTTGGGCTGGAGACGTTCACCTGCATCTGGTAAGGCTCGAAGTTGATCCCACGTCCCGTTTGACCGGCTCGGAAGTGCCGGAATAGACTGCGCCAGCGTTCATCCAAGGAGAGCGATCGATGCGAGATGTCAGGTGTGAAATGCAGGAGCGTTCGTCGCATCAGCCGTCTGGCATCGGGCGCTTGGTGCTTGGCATCGCGGCGCTTGCGCTCGCCATCCTCGCCGTGATCGTGCCCGTGCGACTCCAGGGACAGGCGGCGCCGGCCACGATATTCGGCGCGGTGTCGGGACAGAAGGGTGGCCTCGACGTTCTTGCGGGCCCCTATGAAGTGGTTCGCGATTGGCCGAAGCCGCTGTCCACTCTCCCAGGTCATGAGAACTGGACCTGGGGTGCGATGCAGGGCGTGTTCGCCGAGAGCCCCAACCGTGTCTTCATCGTTCAGCGAGGTGAACTGCCGAGGATGGCGCGGCCGGCGGTGCGGGCCCTGCCGGAGATCGGCCCCAGCCTGTCATTCCCCGTGGGGCAGGCGCCGTTCCGCAACGCATCGCAGGGGCCGAACTCGAGCCCGCCTGGAGCCGGCGGTCCTGGCGCGGATCCAGACGACCCGGCACAGGCGTGGAGAGGCCGGATGGGCGTCGATGCCCGATGGGAACATCTGATGCTCGCCTTCAACGCCAACGGCGACATCATCGAGCAGTGGACGCAGTGGGATTCGCTCTTCAAGCGTCCGCATGCCGTCTACATCAACCTGTACGATGCGCAGAAGCACGTGTGGGTCGTGGACGATCACAGCCACGCCATCTTCAAGTTCACAAACGACGGCAAGCAGTTCGTTCAGACGATCGGCACTCCCGGCAAGGCCGGCGCGGATGGCGCCCATTTCAACCGGCCGACATTCCTGACGTGGCTGGCGGACAGCACGATGTTCGTCGCCGATGGCTACAACGGCACCCGCGTGGCGAAGTTCGACAAGGACGGCAAGTTCCTCCTGGCCTGGGGCGAGCGGGGAACCGTGCCCGAATCGAGGCCGGGCTTCTTCAACGCGGTGCACGGCATCGCTGCCGACCCGGTATCGCGCCGTGTCTACGTCGTGGATCGCTCGAACCGCCGCATGCAGGTCTTCGACGAGAATGGGCGATTCCTCGATCAGTGGCCCTTCTCGCCTTCATCGAATACGCAATTCCTGATCATTCCGGCGGATCGATCGCTCTGGGCATTCGAGGACACGACGGCGAAGGTCGTGAAGTACGACCTCGAGGGGCACTTCCAGTACGCGTGGGGCACCCTGGGCGATCATCCTGGTGGATTCTTCAACATGCACGGCGCCAGCGTGGACCAGGAGGGCAATCTCTACACGGTGGAAGTCGGCGGCGGGCGCGTGCAGAAGTTCCGACCACGGCCGGGCGCCAACCCGGCGCTGCTTGTCGGGAAGCCCGTATACGCGGCCTGGAAGTAGGCCCTTGCCGGCGCGGCCGCCGAGCGGCCGCGCCACACGGCTATCGCCGCTTCTTCGTCTCGGATTCCTCGTCGGCCAGGTGAAACCGGTGCGCCACGCGGTGTACTACCGGCGCCACGATGATCCCCGCCACGACAATGAAGACGATACCGGCGTAGAGCGCGTAGAGACCGGCGAAGACCTTACCACCTGGCGTGCGCGGCTGATGGATCGGCCCTTCGCCGCCAAGGAGCATGGCGGCGTCCAGGAAAGCGTCCCGCCATTCGAGCCCCTCGTAGTAGCGATACCCCTCCATCCCCACGAGCAGTGATGCCGACACCACCGTGATCGCCACGAGGAAGTGCCCGGCGAGGCGCCTCAGGTACTGACCGTGGGAGAGCAGGGGGGCGTGATGCGGTTCGTACATCTAGAGTCGGGGGAACAGCATCGCTCGGCGCGGCGGATCGTAGCACGCGGCCACCGGAGGCTCTACACCCTTGAAGCGCGCGAGCCGATAACTGAACCGGGTTTTCCACCTCCTAAATGATGCTGATGAAGCCGCTGCCGCTGGCCCTCACGCGGCCTGTCTCATTTCTGATCATGGCTGCCTGGGTGGGCGTCATGGGTCTGCTGGTTCAGCGGTCCTACGTCCAGGCTTCCTCCACCAACCTGGCCACCGACTTGGCGCGCTACGGGTCGGCGGCGGTGTGGCGCGGGATCTACTACCGCGGCGAGAAGATCGGGTTTACGGTCAGCCAGACCGTGCCGACCGACGAGGGTTTCGAGCTGCAGGAGGATGGCCGGCTGCAGATGACGCTGCTCGGCGCCGCGTCCGCAGCGACGCTGCACACCGTGGCCCGCGTGGACCGGGCGTTCGCGCTGCGCTCGTTCGAGTTCTCTCTCGATCCCGGAACCGGGGCCACTCGGGTCAGCGGCACTGTCGAAGGTGGCTCTACGAAAGCCAGCGCGGCTGAAGGCAGCTCCGTTGAAGGTGGCGGCACCGGCGATACTGCGGACAGTGGCCGTGTGCGTCTCGTGCTGGTCGTCACGACCGTCAGTGGCACCCGCACCGAAACACGCGAGCTCGCGGAGCGGCCGGTGCTCTCGCTCAACATGTCGCGTCAGCTGGCGAATGGACGCCTGAAGCCTGGAGCCGCGCACCGCTTCGCGATCTTCGACCCGGCCACGCTGCAGAACACGCCTGTCACGATACGTGTGGGCAATCGCGAGATCGTCCGCGCCAACGACCGCCCGGTTCCGGCCTTTCGCGTGGAGCTGGCCTACCACGGGCTCCAGAGCACGTCGTGGGTCACCGACACGGGTGAGATCGTGCGCGAGGAGAGCCCGCTTGGCCTGATGACGGTTCAGGAGTCGCCGGAGCGTGCGAAACAGCTTGCGATCTCCGGTGGCATGCAGCGGGACCTGCTCAACGCGTCCGCCATCGTGCCGGATAAGGCCCGGCGTATCGATGAGCCGCGCGACGTCCGTCGGATGGTACTGCGCCTCGACGGAGTCGATCTCTCAGCCCTCGATCTTCAGGGCGTCGGACAGGCTTTGACAGGCTCGACCCTCGAGATTCGGGATCCGCGGGACCTTCGGGCCTCGCCGCTCGAGGCCGATGTCGAGCGCTACCTCGCGCCGGAGACGCTCCTCGAGAGCGACGCGCCGGAGATCATGGCGGAGGCGCGGTTGGCACTCCGAGGCGTTCAGCCCGGCGCGAGAGTTCGCGCGGAGGCGCTGACGCGCTACGTCAACGCCCTGCTCGAGAAGAAACCGACCGTGAGCCTGCCGTCGGCGCGTGAGGTGCTGCGCACGAAGGTCGGCGACTGCAACGAGCACACGGCCCTGTACGTGGCCATGGCACGCGCGGCCGGCATTCCGGCACGTATCGCCGTGGGCCTCGTATACATCCGCGGGGCTTTCTACTATCACGCGTGGCCTGAGGTATACCTGACGGAGCCAGGCCCTTCGACTCCGCTCAGGGCAGGCTACTGGCTTCCGGTCGATCCCACGCTGAATCAATTCCCTGCCGATGGCACGCACGTGCGGCTGGCACGCGGCGGTCTCGAGCAGCAGGCCAAGATTCTCCCGCTCATCAACCGCTTGAAGATCGCGATGGTCGATGTGGAGCTCGAGGCGAATGCCGAGCCGATTCTCGTCGGCCGAGAGACCACGGACCTCGGCACGTTACCGGCCACGACGCCAGACACGACGCCCGCCACCGCCTCCGCCTCGTCAGGCACGTGCCGGTGCGCCAACAGGAGTGCAGCGTCCACGGACATGGTGTCCGGTATCAGCGAGGTCGCGACCCGATGATCGCCATTCACGAGCTTGTGAAGCAATATGGCCGCTTCACCGCGGTTGACGGTATCAGCCTCGACGTAAGGCCGGGGGAAATTCACGGCTTCCTCGGCCCCAACGGCGCCGGCAAGACGACGACACTGAGGATGATTGCCGGGTTGCTGAAGCCGACGTCGGGCCGCATCGTCGTGAACAATCACGATATGGCAGCCGCACCGGAGGCAGCCAAGGGTTCCCTCGGATTCATTCCCGATCGGCCGTTCATCTACGAGAAGCTGACGGCGGGCGAGTTCCTTCGCTTTCACGGCGGCCTCTATGGTCTGAACGGCAACGGCATCGGGGAGCGCGTACACGAGATGCTGGATCTCTTCGAGCTGCGCCGCTGGGAAGACGAGCTCGTGGAGAGCTTCTCGCACGGAATGAAGCAGCGGCTGGTCATGGCCGCCGCCTTCCTGCACCGCCCGAACGCCGTGGCGGTGGACGAGCCGATGGTCGGCCTCGATCCGCGCGGCGCGCGGCTCATCAAGGACGTGTTCCGCCGCATGAGCGAGCGCGGCGTGGCGATCCTCATGAGCACGCACACCCTCGAGGTGGCGCAAGAGATGTGTCACCGCATCAGCATCATCCTCAAAGGGCGCATCATCGCGCAGGGGACGGTAGACGAGGTGAAGCAGTTGGCCGGCGGCGGCGACGATCACCTGACGGAGGTCTTCCTGAAGCTCACCGGAGGCAGCAGCCTCCAGGAAATCGACGAGATCGTGTAGGGAAGAGCGTCCGGTGAACTCAGGGTTTCCCTACCTCCTGCTGCCGCATATCCTGTCGTCGCGCAATCGCGCGCGCCGGCGCGAGCGGGGCGATCTGATGCGCGGCGCTCTCGTCGGCGGCGTTGGCGTCATCGTCTGTTCGGCGCTCTTCTACGGCGCCTACTGGCTGACCTCGCAGCTGACCGCCTGGGACGAGCTTGGGGACTACCTGCTGCGCCTGGGCCTGTCCTGGCTCTTCCTCACGTTTCTGGCCTTCCTCGCCTTCAGCGGCGTGGTCACCGCACTCTCGACGTTCTACCTCTCCGACGATCTGCGGCTGCTCCTCGCGGCGCCGATTGCGGCCCGGCGGCTCTTCCTTGCCCGCTTTACGCGAACGGTAGGGCAGTCGTCATGGATGGTGGCGATCTTCCTGATTCCCGTGCTCGCCGGCGTCGGCGTGGCCCGCTGCGCCCCATGGTGGTTCTACCTCTCCGCCATCTTCACCATCGTCCCGTTCCTGGTGATTCCGGTGGTGGTGGGAGCGGCGTGCACGCTGCTGCTGGTCAATGTCTTCCCGGCCCGGCGCGCGCGAGACCTGCTCATGGTGATGGGGCTCGTGTTCGCTGGGGCGATGGTGATCCTGCTGCGCTTCATCCGGCCCGAGCAGCTCCTCAAGGTGGACTCGCTCCCGGACGTCACGGGATTCTTTGCCACCTTGCAGTCGCCGATTACGCCGATGCTGCCCTCGTTCTGGGCCGGCGAGTCGCTCTTCACGAGCCTGCAGGGCGGGTTGGACTGG
>JAKFXY010000064.1 GCA_021731165.1 Acidobacteriota bacterium
TGCCCCGCCCGCAGTTCACCTTCCAGACGACCCCGGGTCGTGCAACATCGGCGACTGCCTATGCGGAGCCGTATCAAGTCCAGCCCGTCCCGAAAACAGAGGTGCACGTCGCCAATGCGACCCTGGCTCTCAGTCCGACCCAGGGCCCGGTCGGAACACGGGCAACGCTGCGCGGCGAGGGATTCGCCTCAGGGGCGTCTCTCCAACTGGTCTGGCAGACCTACGTCGGCAGCCGTGTCAGCGGGGATGGATTCGAGGCTCGAGAAAATGCGATCGGCACGGTGATGGTCGGACGAGACGGCCGGATCGAGGTGCCCATGACAATTCCAGACGATCTCGGTGGCCTGCACGGGATCGCGCTACGTAACGCAGATGAGACGCTGGCACGCACCTATTTCGTCACCGAGACCAGTATCGTCAGTATCTCGGCGACGTCTGGTCCGGTCGGTACCCCGGTGACAATTCACCTGAAGGGCGTCGGCTGGACAGAGTACGACAACATTTACGTCGCGACCTACGACAACGCCTACATGGGCTACGCATGCGGCTTCAACAGCCACGGCGACGTCGTCATCAATTTCAATGCGACCGGCGCACCGGGCACGCACGTGATCGATCTCTATCCAGGCATCTACCAGGGGCCGTCAACCGAGCCGCAATTGCTCTATCGCCAGGCGCAGCTGACCTACGCCTCCGATCATCCCGGCAATAAGATTCCCGCGCTCCGCTTCACCTTCGACATCACGTCGTCGGCAACGCGCTGACATTCAGTTAGCGCTGGCCGGCACTGAACTGGCTGGTTTGGCCAGCTTGTCGAACTGCTCGTCGTTCTCCCGCAGCGAACACACCCACTGGTACCGCATGAAGCCCGTGGTTGACCTCGAGAAGGTGCGGCTCATGCCCCATGGCTTCGTGTATGCGCCTGGGTCGTCGATTGTAATTTCATATCCCAGCGTCTGATCGTTGATTCTCTTGAAGCGCTCGATGAGATGCAGCTGGTCTGAGTGGACGTGCGCCAGCTGATCGAACCAGGAGCGGTCATTCACGCCGACAGTGTCCACGACAAGCGTGTCGCCGTTCTCGTACCAGCCGATCGAGTGCCCCCAATACTGCGGATCCGGATCTTCTGGATGGGTGCCGTTCAGCCAAACAACCCGGAAGGTCGGACCGATCTCATCGAGGATGTAGACGGCCTCGGGAGTCTGAACGAACCTCGACTTGCCAGGGTAGCCGAACATGCGAACCAGGCCCAGCGGCTCGCAGTATCGGACGTAGGGGTCGGTGTTGAGCTCGAACTTTCCGTCTGGCCCGGTGGTCGACACCTCGGACAGCGTCTTTGCCCGTGCCCACGGCTGATACGGAATGTCGGGTTCATTCCCCCTCATCGCGCCTCTCCGGTCAACCGTGCTGAGGCTGATGACCACCGGATGGAACCAGTCTCCGGAGAGGTCCGGTATTCGTGACGACCTGCTCTGGCCCTGGGGCCCAGCAGCTCCGGCCTGGGCGGGTATCTGTGCACGCAGGGCGCTGGACAGGGCAATGACGGCCGTGACCACGATACCTGCCGCGACGCACCATTGTCTGGTCATCGATTCATCCCCTCACCTATCAGAACGAGAATCGCGGGCCCGACAGGTCGGGCCACCGTGTTGTCGCGGCTACCACGACACCCTGCGGGGCCTTTGATCTTGAGTTGAATTTCGCGGCGACTCTACCACAGTGCCACGCGCGCGGGCGCTCCGTTCGTCGTCCGTCGGATGTCATACCATCAGGTTGCGGCCTTGCAGGGAGCTGGGCGCCACTTCGAGCCGTTCGGCTCCCTCTTGAAGTGGGAGCTGGTGACATACGGCCGTTGGAAGTACTTGGGATCATCGACAAAGGTGGCGACGCTGAACCACTGGCCGTCAGTCGGCCCACGGAACTGATCCCAGTACTCCGTCACGACCGCGTTCTCGCTGTACGGCACGCCGTTCCTTCGCACCCACCCCCCGGTCATGTTGGTAGTGGTGACCTTCAGGCTGCCGCCCCTGGTGGGGCTGGTGCCGGGGCCAAACTCCCATGCCGCTACAGAGAAACCCTGCAACGAGCGTGGGCCGGGCTGCTGGGCCTTGTCGAACAACAGGCGCCGGATCTGGCCGCCGGCATCGGTCTCAAGCTTCAGAACCGCGTCAGACTCCCAGGTGATGTGCACGCGCAGCGGCATTCGCATGAGGCCGGCGGCGCCGTACGCCAGGCACGACCCGTCCTTGGAGAGATCCCACGTGTCGGCGACGCGACGCCCTTCGGGTGTCAGCGGCACCCCGCCGTAGTCCCCTTTCAGTGGCGTCACCATGCGAAACCGCCAGTCCTCGCTGACGACCGATACCCAATAGCCCGTCAGATCGATCGGCGCTGCCACCCGCGGCACGAGTAGGGCCTGCGCCGCGCCCCGTCCCTGGGCCAAGACGACGGCACGACCCGCGCCGGCCACGATGAGCACCGCCAAGACAGTGGTGATGACAAGCTGGACTGGAATCCTGGCGTGTTCCACAGAACTTTCTGCTGATTCGCTCTCAGTGCCTCTGTGTCTCGGCGTTTCGTGGAGGCGAAGAGGAGTGTGGCGCCGTTCGGCTTGACGGTGCAGTGGTGACAACGATAGCAGGTCGGGATTCATTGACACATCCGTCTGCAGAAGAGTACAAGCGCAACGTCGATATTCTGCTAGTGCCCTTGCTGGCGGTCAACATGGAATTCGTCTTGATCGAATCAACGAAGGCGGGACGCTCCGCCTCCCTGACGGGCTCGAGCCCGGTGCGCACGGGCGTGCTTCTCACCGCAGCGCTGCTGTGCGCGACAGGTTCAATTCCTGCAACGGCGCAACAGCCACAAGTGCCTACGCCGCCGTCATGGGTGCCGAGTCGGAGCCAGAGTGCCCAGGGGCCCGTGGCCGTGCTCCAGGTCCGAGACAACGTGTATCTCCTTGTCGCCGACGGCAGCAACATCACCGCGCAGGTCGGCCCCGATGGTGTGCTGCTCGTCGACACGTCAACCGGGAAGCTGAACGACGAGATCGTTTTGGCGATCCAACAACTGAGCGATCAACCGATCCGTTGGATTATCAACACCCATGTTCACGCCGACCACACTGGAGGCAATGCGGCGTTGTTCAGAGCTGGACGCTCGACTCCGCAGAACAGATTCGCCAGCGGCCTGGGTTTCCCAGGCTCCCTGCCGACGGGCGCGACAATTGTCGCCCACGAATCGGTGCTCTTCAGGATGAGCGGTCTCACAGGCCAAACCACTCCGACCCCTCAGGACTCCTGGCCGGTAGCGACGTTTTTCGGTGAGTCAAAGGAGTTATACCTCAACGGCGAGGCCATCCAGGTACTACACCAAGCGCCCGCCCACACCGACGGCGACAGCATCGTCGTGTTCCGGCACGCCGACATCGTGAGCACCGGTGATCTCTTCAACAGTACCAGCTACCCAGTAATCGATCTCAAGACCGGAGGAACGATCGACGGCGTCATCGACGCCCTCAACAGCATCATCGACGTTACGTTTCCGCGGGAAAAGGCCGAGGGTGGCACGTATGTGATTCCCGGCCACGGACGGATCAGCGACGAGGCGGATGTCGTGATCTACCGGAACATGGTGACAATCCTGCGCGACCGAATCCGGGACCTGATGCAAAAAGGCATGACGCTCGATCAGGTCAAGGCAGCGAAGCCGACGGCTGACTACGACCCTCGATGGGCCACGACCTCCTGGACAGGGGACATGTTCGTCGAAGCGGTGTATCGCACACTGACACCGTCCACGACGTCGCCGTCCACGCCGCAAGGGTCGAATCGATGAGGAGGACGCTCGGGGCACTCGCTCACACACAGGAGAGGCTTATGCGTGTGTCACGTCTTGTTGTCGTGCTGTTCGCGTCACTGCTGGCCACGACGGGTCGGCCGGCCTTTGCCCAGGTCGATCTCTCCGGTGAATGGCGGTCTGTGGCCAACGAGTCCGGCCACTCTGATATCGGCGACTACACAGGAGTACCGATCTCGGATGCGCTACGTCAAAGAGCTGACAGCTGGAATGCGGCGGAGTTCAGCATGCCCGAGCTGCAATGCAGGCCGCACCCGGCCGCCCATTCCATACGCCCACCCAACGCGGCGTATGCCCAATTCCGGCAGTGGAAGGACGTCGACCCCGTAACGGCGGCCACCATTGCCTTAAGGCAGCACGGAGCCTGGATGGAGCCGGAGCGCACCATCTGGATGGATGGGCGTTCGCATCCTAACGAGTACGCGCCTCACCAATGGTTTGGGTTTTCAACCGGCGTATGGGAGGGCAATGCCCTGAGGGTGACGACCACGCATCTCAAAGAGGGATTCGTGTATCCCAACGGCCTGACCGTGAGCGACAGGACCGTTATGACCGAAGTCTTCACCAGGCATGACAACTATCTGATGTCGGCGTTGTTCGTTGAAGATCCCGTGTATCTGACGGAACCGTTCCTCCGAACGTCGATCTGGCAGCTCGACGCGGGTCTGGTCAACCTCCAGGAACGGTATCCGTGCGGCCTCAACGAAGTGTCGATCGAAGTACCTCACCCGAAAGGGTACGTGCCGCATCACCTGCCGGGCACGAACCGCGCGCTGCTGAGGGAATTCGCGCTCGAACACGGGTTGCCTTTCGAGGCCACCAGGGGCGGAGCGGAGACGCTGTATCCCGAGTACATGGAGAAGTTCAAGACGATGACGTCCGAGCCGGTGTCGTTGGCACCGCTCGTGCCAGGCGCCAGGCGGGTGCCACAACCAGGCGCCCAGACCGTCCCGTAGCGCAATACCGCTACCGCGCGGGAGCCGGAGCTTGTGGTGCGGCAGCGGCCGGAGTTTGCTGGCGGCCAAGCTCCACCGTGTATCCGAGCTGATCCATCATGTCGACGTACTTGAACGATGTCCCCCCCGGCTCGCCCATCACCCACCTGCCGCCCTTCGCTTCCAACCCGCGAAGAGACTGTTCAATGTCCCTCACGCCGAACGCAAGGTGGTGGACGCTCTGCCCGTACTTCTCCAGATGATCGGTCCAGGCTGAGGGCCCGCCGACCGGTTCCCACAACTCGATCCGGACGTTGCCGATCGGGAGCATCATCGACTTGGCCTTCGCGTTGCGATTGCCCACGATGTTGGGCGGAAACGGCAGCCCCTTGCCGTCGTTGTCGTACAGCCTCGCCGTCGCCGGCGGCGTGATGCCATAGACCTCGGCGAACATCTTGGCCGTCTTGTCGATGTCTTTCACGACAATGCCGATGTGAGTGAAAGTGCCACCCTCGAGCGGCGCAGTAGACTGACCCTGACCGCGAATCTGCTGAACGGTCGCGATCACGCCGATGAGCGCGAACATCACGACGACACCCTTGCCAAAAGCGCGCATAATCTTCCTCCTGTCGGGTCTATGGGGACCCAGCGGGCACGGTCCTTAGTTCGTGAGACGCGCTGGAACCATCGTCACGAAATTCGGTTGCGGACGTATAGAAGCCTACCGAGCTCAGCTTGATCCGCACGACCTGGTTGGTGCGGTTCTCCCAGTACCATCCGTGGAGTCCGGTATACGGCGCGGTATACACACCGCGCCCCGCATTCATCTCGCCCTTCTCGAAGGTCTCCGCCACATCGGGAGGCCCGCCATCCTGCTGCGCGTGGAAATCGACCACGACGTTACCCGTGGCCGTCCAGGAATAGACCATGGCCGTACCCTTGTCGAGGTGGTAGTGGTACTCGACGAAGCCCACATACGGCAGGATGGCAAACTCCGTCGTGTCCGCTTTGTAGTCCGTGGAGTGAGGCACCAGCGGCCCTTCCGCAGCCGCCACAACCGGCACCACGGGAGCAGTCCGCGCTGCGCCGGAAATCTGGGTCAGGCCAAGCACCCGTCCCGTTCCGAGCGGGTCGATGCCGTACTCGGCAGGCAGAATCGTCGTCACCAATATCGCAACGGCCACCGCGAGCGCGACAGCCGTCATCCTGACAATGCTCAGCTTCGACTCGGGAGTATCGGGCATGGCCGGTGACGGTGGTTCGGATCGCATGTCCGGGTTGAGAGATAGAATGAAGGCGTCACTATACCATGGCCCCTCGCACCATACCCCTCGCGCGATCGCCGGTCATGGTACCCGTAGAGAGCAGGATTCCGATGCCTAAGACGCTCACAAACATCCTGACCATCGCATTGGCCGTCTTCGCCGCCGCGTGCGGGCGGAGCGCTCCGAGCACGAGCGCGACAGATGCTCCAGCAACCGGCGCCGCAGCCGCAGAATGGTCCGTCGCCGTCCAACAGGTGCCTCCGCCGTCTGGACCGAATAGCAGTGAACCTCAGCTGACCACCTCTGACAGAGGCGTCATGCTGAGCTGGGTCGAACGCGCGGAGAACACCACGACACTCAAGTTCGCGGAGCGGACGGCCACTGGCTGGACCGCACCGGTCACCGCGGCCTCTGGCAAGGACTGGTTCGTCAGCTATGCCGACCCTCCGTCCGTCATGCGGATGTCGAGTGGCACACTCGTCGCACAATGGACGCCGCAGACTGACCCGCTCATCGAGGCCATGGACCTCCGGCTGGCGTACTCAACCGACGATGGAAAAACATGGTCGCGACCGTTGACCCCGCACCACGACGGCACCAAGACTCAGCATGCATTCGCCTCGATGTTCGAGCTGCCTGGGAGCACGCTCGGACTGGTCTGGCTCGACGGGCGCGAGAGCATGATCGAGACGCAGGATCCGGCCGGCGGCTCGATGACAATGAGGTACGCCGCTTTCGATGCCGGGTGGAAGCAGGTCGCCGACGCCGCGGTCGATCGGAAGGTGTGCGAGTGCTGTTCAACGGCAGCCGCCATGACCTCGGACGGCATGCTCGCTGCCTATCGCGATCGAAGTGACACCGAGATCCGGGACATCTCTGTTTCCCGCCTCGAGAATGGAAAGTGGACCGACGGCACGCTGGTGCACCAGGACAACTGGAAGACCTACTCATGCCCCGTGAACGGGCCCGCACTCAGCGCCCGGCAGCGTCAGGTCGTCGCGGCATGGTTCGCGGCCCCAGACGACCAGGGGAAGGCCTACGCGGCGTTTTCGAGCGACGCGGGACGGTCATGGGGTGCCCCGATTAGGCTTGATGAGGCAGGTTCGCTAGGCCGCGTTGATGTGGAGCTGCTGGACGACGGCTCGGCCGTGGCTTCGTGGGTGGAGTTCGCCGGTGGCCGTGCCCAGTTCAGGGTGCGGCGCATACAGCCCTCGGGCGCCAGCTCGCCAGCCGTGACAGTGGCCGGCGTCGCTGGAGGGAATACCAGTGGCTTCCCGCGTATCTCGAGACGTGGGGATGAGCTGGTCTTTTCATGGACCGAAAGCAGCCCGGCCGCTGGTGACGCCGAGGTCTCGCTACAGGTTCAGACTGCTGTGGCGCGCCTTCCGAAGAACTGACCTGTGGCCCGTCGCCTTCCCATCCTCCTGGTCCTCCTGGGTGCGACCCTGTTGCTGGCGGTCACGGTGGAGGGACAGTTCGGACAGCGGGGCGGCGCGAGAGGGCGGAGAGGGTTCAACCGGCAGGCCAGAGTCGCCTCGGCCGAGGACTTCGATGGCCGGTTCAACTTTTGCCGAATCGTCTTCCGCAACGCCCTTGACGGCGATGGCGGAGGGTGGTCCGTGGATTACCCGCGCGCTGACGAAAACCTCTCAATCCGTCTGTCCGAGCTGACCAAGACGCCAATCAGCCTCGACAGTGACGGTGCGCCGAACCACCTGCTCGTACATCTGACCGATCCCGAATTGCTGGACTGCCCGTTCGTCATGATGACTGAGCCCGGCGGCGCGTTCCTCGACCCGAACGAGGCGGCCGGACTGCGCAATTACCTTTTGAAGGGTGGGTTCCTCTGGGCCGATGACTTCTGGGGCGAGTACGCGTGGTCACACTGGGTCAGGGAGCTGCGCAAGGCGCTCCCGGCAAGCGAGTACCCCATCGCCGACTTGATGCCTGACCACCCGCTTTTCAGTGCACAGTTCCAAGTGGCAAAGGTCCCGCAAATACCGTCCATCGGTTTCTACTTCGGCGGAGGCACGTCGGAACGCGGCGCCGACAGCGCAGTGGCCCACGCCAGAGGTATCCAGGATCGCAACGGACGGCTGATGGCCGTCATGACATTCAACACCGACGTCGGCGATTCGTGGGAGCGCGAAGGCGACGACCCGCAGTACTTTCTCGCCTTCGGCCCAGCCGGCTACGCGCTCGGGATCAACGTGGTGTTATACGCGCTGACTCACTAGCCGTTCGGACTCATCCCTGTTATTCCCTGTTATTCGCAACTGAACAGGCCGGCAATAACCGGCTTCATGACCTTCCCCATCGCATTCTTCGGCAAGAGGTCCACGATATGCAATCCGCGTGGCACTTTGCAGGGGGCGAGCCGCGCTTTTGCCCACCGCTGCAGATCGTCGAGAGAGAGAGTCGCGCCTTGGCGCAGCTCCACGGCCGCCGAGACCCGCTCACCCCATTCAGCATCGGGCACGCCAACAACCGCGCACTCCGCGATTGCCGGATGACTGCGTAGGACCTCTTCAATCTCGAGCGCCGACACCTTGAAGCCGCCCGTCTTGATGATGTCCACGCTGGTGCGTCCGAGCAGGCGATAGGCCCCGCCGGTCCCCTCTTCAACCACCGCCACGTCGCCGGTGCGAAACCAGCCGTCGCGGAAGGCCGCGCGTGTCTCCTCGGGGCGCTGCCAGTACTCACGGAACACCGCCGGCCCGCGGACCTCCAGCTCGCCAGCCGTGTCCTGTGGGACCACCGCGCCCTGCTCGTCCACGAGCCGCACTTCCACCCCTGGCAACGGCGTACCAACCAGTCCCGGCCGACGTTCTCCCTCGAGCGGGTTGGCCAGGGCCATCCCAATCTCCGTCATCCCGTACCGTTCGAGCAAGGTGTGGCCGGTAATCTCCCGCCACCGCTCCAGAGTCCGCACCGGCAACGCGGCCGAGCCCGACATCATCAGCCGCAGAGTGCGCGCGCCGTCAGACCACGTACGCCGAACGCCGGCCGGCGCGGCGTCCCACGCAGCAATCAGCTTGTGGTACATCGTCGGCACCGCGGTAAACACCGTGATCTCGCCGGAGGCCAAGCGTGCCCAGGTCGTTGCCACATCGAAAGCCGGCAGTATTTCGCAGGTGGCGCGCACGGCGAGCGCACAACCGAGGCCGTTGATGATGCCGTGAACGTGGTGGAGCGGCAGCACGAGCAGCAGCCGGTCCGACGGGCGCCAACCCCACGCCTCGACGAGGGCGGCCACCTGCGCACCGATGATAGCGTGCGTCGTGACGACACCCTTGGGTCGTCCGGTCGTCCCGCTGGTGTAGACGATCATCGCCGGGCGGGTTGCTCCGAGGAACGGGAGGGCGACGACTGGTCCACCTGCCAGCACATCCTTGGTCGTCAAGAAGCGAGTCCCTGCTGTGGCTGCAAGCGTGACGAGGACAGCTTCCGACACAGGATCCGCGACCACAATGGAGGCTCCAGAGTCCCGAATCACGTATTCTAACTCCGCGGACGGATACGACAGAGCGAGCGGTACCGCCACGCCTCCCGCACGCCAGATTCCTCGCTGCACGGCGACGTGCGCGAATGACCCTGCCACGAGGAAGGCTACGCGCGCCTCGAGAAGGTCTCCGCCAGGCTGGCCGTCCGGGTCCTGGCGCGCAGTTCCGGCCAGCAGTGTCGCCGCGACCCGGCGCGAAGCGTCGTCGAGCTGCGCGTAGGTGAACGTGCCGTCAACGGCCACCACGGCCGCCCGCTCGGTCGTGGTCGTAGCTTTCGTGGTTATGTCAGATAATTCCCGCATGCCACTCATCGAACCCGGAAAAAAGGCCCCCGCCTTCACGCTCAAAGATCAGCATGGCCAGGCACACCGGCTCTCAGACTATGCCGGCAGGCACCTGATTCTCTACTTCTACCCCAAGGACGACACCCCAGGCTGCACAACGGAGTCTTGCGACTTCGAGACGAGACTGCCGCAGTTCTCGTCGCGCAAGGCCGCCGTGCTGGGGGTCAGCATTCTCGACGAGGCCAGCAAGGCAAGGTTCGCAGACAAGCACGGTCTCACGTTTCCGCTTCTCGCCGACGCGACACACGAGGTGGCCGAGAAGTATGGCGTCTGGCAGGAGAAGTCGAACTACGGCCGAAAGTACATGGGCATCGCCCGCACGACCTACTTGATTGGTCCCGACGGCAAGGTCAAGGAGCGATGGGACAAGGTCAAAGTGGACGGCCACGCGGACAAGGTGCTCGACGCGATCGGTTGATCGAGCCGCCGATGGCCATCACGCCGATGCGCGCTCCGAAAGAGCCATGGTGAGGCGTGGAGAACGGCTCTTGTCGTCGCCGCGCATCGCTGCGCTGGTGATCAACTCCGCGGCTCGCTAGTCCAGAAATCGCGAGCGCACATCAGCCGGCGGGACATAGCACTGGTCAGGTGGCGGGATGATCCTGTGCCGGTGCCGGGCGAAGAGGTCATAGCCCGCATCGAGAAGGGCCCGAGGGATCAGGCCAGCGACTCTCACGAGACCCCAGATGCCGCCGATATAGCTCGCGGCTCGCAGAATGGCCGCGGATCGGGCGAGCACGAATTCGCCAACCATGCCCGGGGCCGGCTGCACCCAGATGAGTGAATCGACCCCATTTAGTTCCGGATGACGCGCCCTGACGCCCGCGGCAAAGGTTCCGTCAAGCGGGGCAAAACGCAAGTAGTGGCGCCGCTCGTGCCGCAGTACGAACTGCACGCTGGCCGCGCAGAACCCGCAATTCCCGTCGTAGAGCAGGACGGGCGCAGCGTCTACTGGCTGCCCGGCGATGATGGGTTCGGCCATCCTTGCCAGCTAAAACAGGTCCGCGCTAGGGCGCCGCAGGTTGGTCTCCCTTGCGCAGACGGTCACGCACCTTGTCCACGTCCCGGTGGAAGACAAACAGGCGGTCGGCATTGCCATCTGGATCGGTGAAGTTGTACTGCTTGCCACCACGCGGCTTCAGCTTGAGGTTCTTCTCGAGGTAGTCCACCTGAAACGTCTCCAGGTTCAGCAACTGGGCGGCGAACGCGTCGTCTTTGTCGGTGGTCTCGTAGCGCAGACCCTGCGGCGTGGCCACGAGCTGGCCGCGGCACGACCCGATACGGTGCTTGTGGACGACGGCGATGCGGGCGTCGAGGCGGACCTCCCGGAACCGCAGGGTGATGTCGCGCGGCCCTGGCTCCACGTCGATCGTGCGTGCGATGCCCTCGAAGCCCTCTGCGGAGACGTTGAGCTGGTGCGTTCCCGGCTTGACGTTTTGCGCGGTCACCGGCGTCGCACCGACAAATTGTCGGTCGATGAACACCTGTGCTCCGGGCACATCACTCTCGATCCGCAGCGTGCCCACCTCCGGTGCCGCCTCTACAGGTGCCTCCACGGGAGCCGGCGCCGGCTCGGGCGTTGGCGTGGCACGCCGGGCCGACGGCCGGGCGGGCTCTGACACGGGGGCGTCCGGAACGCGCGGGGCTCCACTCGTGAGCGGTGCAGCGAGGGGGGCGTCGGTTCTGGCCATCTCGGCCGGCCTCCGCGGCTGCTGGCGCAGCGCCAGAACCAGGGCGAGCGCGACCAGTGCGAACACCACCGCAACGATGACGAGAATCCGACGATTCACATCCCGATCGTAGCTCACCTGACCCGGCCACGTTAAGTTCTGTGGTATTCAGTTACATGCGCACGCTGCTTGTCGCCAACCGTTCCGAGATCGCGATCCGCTGCTTCAGAGCCGCGACCGAGCTCGGACTCCGAACGGTCGCGGTGTACAGCTACGAAGACCGATTCTCGCTGCATCGCTTCAAGGCGGATGAAGCGTTTCTCATCGGTCCGCCGCAAGGCGGCGAGCCGGTGCGTTCGTATCTGAACATCGAAAACCTGATTACCGTCGCGAAGCGACACGGCGTCGATGCCATCCATCCCGGCTACGGGTTTCTCTCGGAAAACCCCGCCTTCGCCCGCGCCGCGAACGACGCAGGTATCCAGTTCATTGGCCCGACGGCGGAGCAGCTCGCCATGTTCGGCGACAAGACCGTCGCAAAGCGACTGGCGCGTGAGGCCAACGTCCCCACGATACCCGGATCGGATGTCGCGCTCCAGGACCTCTCGGAGGTATCCGCCGCCGCGGTTCGGATCGGCTATCCGCTGATGATCAAGGCGAGCTTTGGCGGCGGCGGTCGGGGAATGCGCATCGTGACCGGCCCGGCGGAGCTGGAACAGAAGCTGGCCGAAGCCCAGCGTGAAGCCACGGCCTCATTCGGCCATGCCGATGTCTTTCTCGAGAAGTACATCGCCAAGGCGAAACACATCGAAGTACAGGTGCTCGGCGATCGCCACGGCCACCTTGTGCACCTCTGGGAGCGCGACTGTTCAGTCCAGCGCCGTCATCAGAAGGTTGTCGAGGTGGCGCCGAGCGTCGGCTTGTCAGAGGACCTGCGGACGCGCATTTGCGATGCCGCCGTCCGGCTGTGCACATCGGTCGGCTACCAGAATGCCGGCACCGTTGAATTCTTGCTCGACGTCGAGCGCGGCGAGTTCTATTTCATCGAGGTCAATCCGCGCATTCAGGTCGAGCACACGGTGACCGAAATGATCACGGGCATCGATCTGGTCCGCGCTCAGATCCTGCTGGCCGACGGACACCGGTTGCATGATCCGCTCGTGAACATCCCACAGCAGGGTGCCATCGAACGGCGCGGCGTGGCCATGCAGTGCCGGGTGACAACCGAGGACCCCGACCGGAACTTCATTCCAGACTACGGTCGGATCACCACCTATCGATCGGCCGGCGGCTTTGCGGTGCGACTGGACGGTGGCAACGGCTTCGGCGGCGCGGTCATCACGCCGTATTTTGATTCGCTGCTGGTGAAGGTCACCACCTGGGGCGCCACGCTTCGGGAGGCGACCCAGCGCGGCGACCGCGCGCTCAGGGAGTTTCGGATTCGGGGCGTCAAGACCAATATCGCGTTTCTCTTGAACCTCATCAACCACCCGACGTTCGTGTCGGGCGAGGCGATCACGACGTTCGTCGACGACACGCCGGAACTGTTTGCGTCGCGCGCGCCGCGGGATCGCGCCACCAAGACGTTGACGTATCTCGGAGACGTCATTGTCAACGGACGATCCGACGTCAAGGGCGCCTTCGATCCGCGGCGAAAGCTGGCAACGCCCGTGACGCCGCCGCTCACGTCGCTCACCCCGCCACCGCCGGGAATGCGACAGAAGCTCCAGGAGATGGGGCCGGAGCCATTTGCGCAGTGGATTCGCGGCGAACGTCGGCTCCTGCTGACCGACACGACGCTGCGTGACGCCCATCAGTCCCTTCTTGCCACGCGCGTCCGTACCTACGACATGCTGCAGGTTGCCGAGACGGTTGCGCGATCGCTCCCGGGTCTCTTCAGCTTGGAAATGTGGGGCGGGGCGACGTTCGACACCTCGCTCCGTTTTCTGCAGGAGGATCCGTGGGGCCGATTGAGCGAACTGCGGGCCAGGATTCCGAATCATCTGTTTCAGATGCTGATCCGTGCGGGCAATGCGGTCGGATACACGACCTATCCCGACAACGTCGTGCGGGCGTTCATTGTCCGGAGCGCCCAGGATGGCATCGATGTGTTCAGGATCTTCGACTCGCTGAACTCAACCGGCAACATGGCGATCGCCGTCGACACGGTGCGCAGCCAGACACGCGCCATCTGCGAGGCGGCCATCTGCTACACCGGCGACATCCTCGATCCGAAGCGTACGAAGTATTCCCTGAAGTACTACGTTCGACTGGCGAAGCGCCTCGTGGACATGGGCACGCATGTCCTTGGCATCAAGGACATGGCTGGGCTGTGCAAGCCTTACGCGGCGTACGCCCTCGTCAAGGCGCTTCGAGAAGAGGTCGGCGTACCCATTCACTTCCACACGCACGACACAAGCGGCATGAGCGCTGCGAGTGTCCTGCGAGCGGCGGACGCCGGCGTGGACATCGCCGACGCAGCCATCGCATCGATGAGCGGCATGACCAGCCAGCCCTGCCTGAACAGTCTCGTGGCTGCGCTCCGCAACACGGACCGCGACACGGGACTCGACGAGCGGGCACTCGACGACCTGAGCCGGTATTGGGCGGCCGTA
This sequence comes from Acidobacteriota bacterium, assembly GCA_021731165.1. Lineage (GTDB taxonomy): Bacteria > Acidobacteriota > Vicinamibacteria > Vicinamibacterales > UBA2999 > JAKFXY01. The sequence continues at coordinate 14,191 of JAKFXY010000064.1, forward strand.
CGAGAGCTCTACTATCCCTTCGAGGAGGGGCTCAAGGCGCCGGCGGCAGACATCTATCAGCATGAGATGCCAGGGGGCCAGTACACCAACCTCCGGCAACAGGCGAAGAAGCTCGGACTCGAACAGCGCTGGCCCCAAATCTGCGAGGCGTATGCAGCGGCGAATCTGTTGTTCGGAGATCTCGTCAAGGTGACGCCATCGAGCAAGGTCGTCGGCGACCTCGCCCTGTTCATGGTCTCGAACGATCTCGCTCCCGCCGACCTCCTGAAGGAGGGCGCGCGTCTCAGCTTTCCGCAGAGTGTCGTGGAAATGATGCAGGGGCTGCTTGGGGAGCCTGATGGCGGATGGCCAAAGGACTTCCAGCAGATCGTGCTTCGCTCTGCGCATGCCACTCCCATCACCGGCCGGCCTGGCGCCGCACTGCCGCCAGCGGATTTCGCAGCCGCGGGAGGCACCATTCAGAAGAAAACGAAGCGCGAGCCCCGAGAAGAGGACGTGCTGTCGTATCTGCTCTATCCACAAGTCTTCATGGACTATCTGGATCATTGGGAGCAGTACGGCGATACATCGACGATTCCGACGGCGAACTTCTTCTACGGGATGCAGCCGGGTGAAGAGATCGCCGTGGAGATCGAGCGGGGCAAGACGCTGATCGTCCGGTACCTCACGGCGGGTGAGGTGCACCCTGACGGGACCCGGACAGTGTTCCTGGAGCTGAACGGCCAGCCGCGCGAGGTCCGTGTGATCGATCGGTCCGCGCAGCCATCGATACGACAGCAACGGAAGGCCGACCCGGAGAACCCGAACCATATCGCGGCGCCCATGCCTGGAAAGATCGCCTCTATCGCCGCGCGCTCGGGACAAACGGTGCGGGCGGGCGAGCGTTTGCTGTCCATTGAGGCGATGAAGATGGAGACCGCCATCTACAGCCCACGTGACGCCACGGTCGGCGAAGTCCTGGTCGACCCCCGCTCCATTGTCGAACTCCGCGATCTGCTGATCGTGCTCAAGGACTAGACACGAGGGCTCGCGCATGGAGGGCCTGTGCACGTGTTGAAGCCTCTCGGCCTTGCGTTCGCCGTGCTGGGGATGCTGCCGAACCTTTCGACCGCGGCTCCTGCGCGCCCGGCTCCGCCCCTTCCGCTCCCATCGGGCTTCATCGTCAACGTGTCCAGCGAGCCGGAGCTCCTGGCCGCGATGGCGACGCTGGCGTCGAACACCACCATCGTGCTGGCGCCAGGCACGTACCGCCTGCGCAAGACGCTCTATATCAACGGTACCTTCACCGACGTCGGCATCCGCGGCGCCACGGAGAACCCGGACGATGTGGTGCTGATAGGGCCGGGGATGACCGACGGCTCCGTGCACTTCGGCGTCTGGGTCGGCGGCAACGTGCAGGGAGTGACGATCGCCAACTTGACGATCCGCGATGTCTTCCGTCATCCAATCGTCCTCAACGCGGGCACGCAGTCGCCCCTCATTCACAACGTCCGCCTGGTCAATGCCGGCCAGCAGTTCGTGAAGTCCAATCCGAACCCGGCTGGGGGTGGCGTTGACAACGGGATCGTTGAGTACTCGGTGATCGAATACGACTCGACGAGCCGAGACGACTACACCAACGGCGTGGACGTCCACACCGGACGTAACTGGATCATTAGGCACAACCTGTTCCGCAACATCCGAGCACCCAAGGCGGGCACGCTGGCGGGGCCGGCAATCCTCATGTGGAACGGATCCGCCAACACCATCGCCGAGGGCAACACGTTCATCAACTGCCAGCGTGAGATCGCCTTTGGCCTGGTGACCAGGACGCCTGACGATCACCGCGGCGGCATGATCAGGAACAATGTCATCTACAGGGACCCGTCGATGGCAGGCGGCGACGTCGGCATCGGCGTCTTCGACTCGCCGAACACGCAAGTGCTGCACAACACGATCATCGCGTCTGGCACTTATCCCTCGCGCATCGAGTACCGGTTCCCGGATACGACCGGAGTGGTCATCGCCAACAATCTCCTGGACGGTGCCATACAGTCGCGGGACGGCGCGTTGGCCACCATTGCCGGCAACGTGATCAGCGCCGCGCGCACGCTGTTCCAGGATGCCGCCGCCGGGGATCTGCGGCTGACCGCCGCGGCCGCAGCCAGCATCACGAAGGTGCCAGCAACAGCCGAATGCCCCGTAGACTTCGACGGCGATCCAAGGCCGCCTGGCTCGGTCACCGATGTTGGCGCGGACGAATATCGGCTGCGCGAGGCAACAGCGCCGCGGGCCCCATGAGTGTCACCTTCCCACGCAACGGCGACCCCGTTGGCGTGTAGGCGGACAGGGACAGGCCATCAAGCGCGAAGGGCAGCGCGGGCATGCGCGTTGCCTGCGTAGCCGACGATGGTAGGATCCGGCATCCCGCTGGCCCCTGGCATCCGAGGGATTCGGCCGATGTCGCGACATGAGATGGAAACCTTGCTCAGAAATATCGATCTCCGCACCGCCCGGATTGAGCACATGCTGCCAACCCTGGCCACACGAGAGGAGTTCGGGGTCCTTGCAACGAGGATGGACCTCCTGGCCACCAAGGAGGAGCTCGCCGGGGCCATCGCGCCTCTGGCGACGAAGGAAGAGCTTGCATCGGCCATCGCGCCTCTGGCAACGAGGCACGAACTCCGCGAAGGGCTGGAGGAGGTGCGGCGCCACGCCAAGATCCTCAACGAGGATGTGCGCGACGACATCCGGATGCTGGCGGAACACCTGGCAGGGCTGATCGACCAGCGGGAGCAGGATCGCTGAGAATGGCGGGCCGTAAGGCCCCCCTACACAACCGCCGTGTCGGTCGTCGCCAGCCCCTTGTCGATGATCGCGAACCCCTCGCGTAACTCATCCTCCGTGATCGTCAGCGGCGGGTTCGTAAAGAAGTAGTTCCACCGCACGAGCGTGTAGAGCCCTTCCTGCCGGAAGAACCTGCCGAGGGCAGCCATCTCCGGCGAGCTGCCGTTGAACGGAGCCATCGGCTCCCGCGTCTGGCGATTCCGCACCAGCTCCACGATACCGAAGAGGCCAATCGAGCGGACGGCGCCAACCGATAGGTGCCGCGCCGCGAGATCGGCGAGCAGCGACGCCATCACGTCTCCCGTGCGCTTAGCCTTTTCGACGATCGCGTCCTCTTCCATCACAGCGATCGTCGCCAGCGCCGACGCGCAAGCCACGGGATGGCTGTTGTACGTCAGGCCGCCTGGAAATGGCGTGTTCTTGAAATGCTCTGCGATCGTCCGCCTGATCCCGACGGCGCCGAGTTGCCCGTACGCGCTTGTCAGCCCCTTGGCCATCGTCATGATGTCGGGGACCACGTTCCAGTGGTTCACGGCGAACCATTCGCCGGTCCTGCCGAAGCCGGTCATCACTTCGTCGGCGATCATGAGGATCCCGTACTTGTCACAGAGAGCACGGATGCCCTGCAGGTAGCCATCTGGCGGAATGAGGATGCCGTTGGTCCCGGTGACCGTTTCGAGGACAAAGGCGGCAATCGTGCCTGGCCCTTCGAGCTGGACGACCTCTTCGATGTATCGCAGCGAGGCCTCCGCGGTGTCCCATCCCTGGGCGATTCCGTGGTACGGATCAAGCACGTGCACGATGCCGGGCATCGACGGCTGGCTCCAGCGCCGAGGATCGCCGGTGGCTCCGATCACGCCGCCCGTAGCACCGTGGTAGGAGCGGTACCGGGCGAGGATCTTCTGCCGCCCCGTGACCGCGCGCGCGATCTTGAACGCGTTCTCGTTGGCCTCAGCGCCACCGTTGGTGAAAAAGAAGACGTCGATGTCACCTGGGCAAAGCTCCGCGAGCTTGGCGCCAAGGCGCGCGCGCGGCTCGGTGGCCATGAACGGACTCACATACGCCAGCGCCTCGACCTGTTCCTGAATGGCCCGAATGACACGGAGATCCCCGTGGCCGATATTCACGCACATCAACTGGCTGTTGAAGTCGAGGAAGCGCTTCCCCTCGGGCGTCCAAAAATGAACGCCTTTGGCTCCAGACACCGGAAGCGGATCAACCGCGTCCTGTGCCGACCACTCGTAGATGGTGTGCTTCTTCGAGAGCGCGACGATCTCGTCACCGGTCATGTGTCTCCCTCAGGCGGACCTGAAGGCCCGCCTCCACACTGCCCGTAGGGGCGGGTCTTCAGACCCGCCTTCATCTGGAACTCCTTTTCAGGAACGATCCGCCACCGGCCCGACCGGTAAACTTCCCGCCGTCGATCACAACGCTCCCGCGCGAAATAACGGTCTCCGTGGCCCCTGTGACCTCGCGTCCCTCGTATGGGTTGTAGTCCACCTTCATGTGGAGCGTGCGGGCGGACAGACGGAGCTTCTTCTCCGGGTCGAATACCACGATGTCGGCGTCCGAGCCTGGCGCGATCGTCCCCTTCTTCGGAAAGAGGCCGAAAATCTTCGCCGGCGACGTGGATGTGAGCTCGACGAAGCGGTTGAGCGAGATCCGGCCGGCTCGAACGCCGCCGTCGTACACGAGGCTCATCCGCGTCTCGATGCCCGGTGCGCCGTTGGGGATCTTCGAGAAGTCGTCCTTCCCAATCTCCTTCTGCTCCTTCATGCAGAACGGGCAATGGTCGGTGGAGATGACCTGCAGGTCGTTGAACGCAAGCCCGCGCCACAGTTTGTCCTGCGTCTCTCTTGCACGAAGCGGCGGGCTCATGACGTACTTGGCTCCGTCGAAGCCTGGCTCCTCGTAGTTGTCGTACGAGAGAAACAGATACTGCGGGCACGTTTCGGCATGCGCGGGCAGCCCTCGGTCGCGAGCCTCGGTGACCATGTCGAGTGCCTCGGCAGCCGACAGGTGCACCACGTAGATCGGCACGTCCGCCATCTCCGCCAGCGCGATCGCGCGATGAGTGGCTTCCGCCTCCGCGCGCGCCGGTCGCGTGAGCGCGTGGTACTTCGGCGCGGTCTTCCCCTCGGCCAGCGCCCGCTGCACCAGCACATCGATGACGCCGCCGTTCTCGGCGTGCATGCAGATGGTGCCGCCATTCTTCCCGGTGCGCAGCAGGGCTCTGAAGATGCTCGCGTCGTCGAGCATGAAGACGCCGGGGTAGGCCATGAACAGCTTGAATGAGGTCACGCCCTGGCGGACCAGCGCATCCATCTCCAGTTCAACTTGGTCGGAGAGGTCCGTGATGATCATGTGGAACCCGTAGTCGATCGCGGCTTTCCCCTCCGCCTTCTTCATCCACGCCTCCCAGGCGTGGTGCAGCGTCTGGCCCTTGTACTGGATGGCGAAGTCCACCACAGTCGTGGTGCCGCCGTGTGCCGCGGCAATGGTCCCTGACTCGAAGTCGTCTGCCGACGTCGACCCACCGAACGGCATGTCCAGGTGCGTGTGGACGTCGATGCCGCCAGGAAGCAGGTACTTCCCCGTGGCATCGATCACGCGGTCGGCCTGCATCGTGAGCGCCGTCCCGATGGTGGAGACGGTCTCTCCCTCGACAAGCACGTCTCCCCGGTACAGGTCTGAGGCGGTGACGATCGTCCCGCCCTTGATGAGAAGACTCATGGGAGCAGTTCCGCGATCGGCCCGTAGGTTTCTGGCCTGCGGTCGCGATAGAACTGCCACACGCGCCTGATCTCCTCAATCATGTCGAGATCCATTTCAGCGGTGATGAGCTCGTCCTTGTCCTCAGACGCCACCGTCAGAAAGTTGCCGCGCGGATCGACGAAGTATGACGACCCGTAGAAGCGGCCGATGTTCCAGGGCGCCTCGGTACCCACGCGATTGCTGCACGCCATGAAGTAGCCGTTGGCCACGGCGTGCGCCGGCTGCTCGAGCTTCCAGAGATATTGCGACAGGCCGGCCACCGTTGCCGACGGGTTGAAGACGATTTCCGCGCCGTTGAGGCCCAGCAGCCGCGCGCCCTCTGGAAAATGGCGATCGTAGCAGATGTAAACGCCGACCTTCGCGTAACGCGTCTGGAATACCGGGTAGCCGAGGTTCCCCGGCTTGAAGAAGTACTTCTCCCAGAAGCCCGAGGTGTGGGGGATGTGAGTCTTGCGGTACTTGCCGAGGTAGGTACCGTCGTTGTCGTACACCGCGGCGGTGTTGTAGTAGACGCCAGCCGCTTCGCGCTCGTAGACCGGCACGACCATCGCCATCTTGTACTTCCTAGCGTAGGTGGCCATGAGCTCGGTTGTCGGCCCGGGCACCGATTCGGCGATGTCGTACCAGCGAGCATCCTGCGACGGGCAGAAGTACGGGCCGCTGAAGATCTCCTCCAAGCCAAGGATCTGAACGCCTCGCTTGCCGGCTTCTTCAATCAGCGGCAGGTGCACATCGATGGCCGCCTGGCGGACCTTCTCGATAGGCGCGTCGGGATCGGTGACCGGTGCGGCTGCCTGAATCAGGCCGCCAAGAACCTTGCGGGGCATCAGAACCACCTCGATATGGTGACCTTCTTGTCCGTGTAGAACTCGAACGCGTCGCGGCCGTGGACCTTCAGATCGCCGAAGAAGCTGTCGCGCGCGCCGCCGAACGGGAAGTAGGACATCGGGGCGGCGACGCCGATGTTGACGCCAACCATCGAAGCCGTCGCGCGGTGCGCGAACTCGCGCGCCGCCTTGCCGCTCGACGTGAAGATCGAGGTGGCGTTGGCGTTGGGGTGCGCGTACATCATGCGGAACGCCTCGTCGAGATCCTTGACCGGAGCCACCGTGGCGACGGGCCCGAAGATTTCCTCGTGGCCAATGCTCATCGACGCCGACACCTGGTCGAACACACTCGGGCCGACGAAGAAGCCGCTTTTCGGCAACGAGCGCTTGCGGCCGTCAGCGACGAGCGTCGCGCCTTCCCTCACCCCCGCCTCGACGTAGCCGAGCACGCGGTTGCGGTGGCGCGCACTGATGACCGGCCCCATGTCGATCCCCGGCTCGAGGCCGTCACCCACCTTCAGTGATTCGGCGGTCGCTACCAAGCGGTCGCGCACATCCGGGTGCGACGGCCCGACCGGCACCAGGATGCTCCCGGCCAGACACCGCTCGCCCGCACAGCCGAAAAACGACTCGCTGATAATCGGCATCGCGCGATCAAGGTCGGCGTCCGGCATGACGACGATGAAGTTTTTGGCGCCGCCGAGGGCCTGCACACGCTTGCCGGCATGGGTCGCACGCTGGTAGATGTGGCGAGCCACCGTGGTCGAGCCGACGAACGACACCGCCTTGATACCCGGGTGATCGCAGATGGCCTCGGCCACGTCCTTGCCGCCATTGACCAAGTTCACGACCCCGGGCGGCAGATCGCACTCCTCCAACAACCGAAACATGCGCTGCATCGACAGCGGCACCTGCTCGGATGGCTTGAGGACAAAGGTATTGCCGCAGACCACGGCGAACGGCAGGAACCAGAGCGGAACCATCGCCGGGAAGTTGAACGGCGCAATCGCCGCGCACACGCCAATCGGCTGCTTCATCACCGTGCAATCGATGTTGGCGGCGATATTCTCGAGACCGTAGCCCATGAGCATCGACGGTCCGCCGCAGGCAACCTCGACGCATTCGATGGCCCGACGCAGGCTACCCCGCGACTCGTCGAGCGTCTTGCCGTGCTCGGTCGTGACCAGCCGCGCCAGCTCCTCGAAGTGATCCTCGAGCCGCTGCTTGAAGGCGAACATCGTGCGGGCGCGGACAACCGGGGGCGTTTCGCTCCAACCCGGAAAGGCCGCGGCGGCGGCTTGGACCGCAGCGTCCACGTTCATTGCGCTGGACATCGGGGTGCGCGCGATGACCTCACCGCGGGCAGGATTGTGCACATCGAGCCACTCTGTGGCCGACGCGGGCGTCCAGCGCCCACCGATGTAGTTCGACAGCAGTTCCATGACGCCAAATTATAGTGAGTTATAGTGGCCCTTTCCGGGAGGCTATCCATGGCCGCGCAATTGGCCGTCACGTTCACCGGGCTGCGGTTCGAGAACCCGTTCCTGCTCGCCTCGGCTCCGCCGACCGAGTCGGACGCCAACATCATGCGCGCGTTCGACGCGGGCTGGGGCGGCGTGGTCACCAAGACGATTGGGCTCCACCCTGTGGTGAATGTCGCAGGCCCCAAGACGAAGTTCCTGCGCGCCAGCGCCAACTCGACGTACCTGTCGATGCAGAAACGGCCGGGCACGGCGCTGCATTCGTCCTGGAACTGGGAGCTCATCTCCGACAAGACGCTCGACTGGTGGGTGCCGCGGATCGCCCGCATCAAACAGGCATACCCCTCGCGAATCCTGGTGGCGTCAATCATGGCGGGCTCTGGCAGCGACGAGGAGCTCCGACATTGGCAGACGCTTGCCAAGGCCTGCCAGGATGAAGGCGCCGACGCGCTCGAGCTCAACCTCTCCTGCCCGCACATGGACCGCGCGGACATGGGGTCGAATATCGGCAAGGACCAAGAACTCATCTCCATCGTCGCGCAGGTGGTTCACGAGGTGGCGCGCGTGCCCGTCTGGGCCAAGCTCACACCGTCCACCACCGACATCGTCTTGGAGGCGCGCGGAGCGTTTCTCGGTGGCGCCGACGCCATCACTTCGTCGAACACCTTCCCGTCGCTGCCCCTGATCGATCCGGATACCCTCGACTTCGAGATGAACGTGGATGGCTACGTGTCGAGCGGTGGGCTCGGTGGCCCGGCAATCCTCCCGCTTTCAATGGCGAAGATGGCGCAGCTGACGCAGGCGTTTCCGGACAAGGCCTTCTCGGGCATCGGCGGAATCGCAGAGTTCGCCCACGCCTTGAACTACTTTCTGCTCGGTTGCGGCACGGTGCAGGTGTGCACGGCGGCAATGCTCGATCATGCGATCGGCCCGAATGTGATCAAGGGACTGATCGAGGGGATGCGCAGCGCGATGGAGCGCCACGGCTGGTCATCTCTGGAGGATTTCCGAGGCCTGCGCCGCGACCATGTTGTTACGCATTCGAAGATCAGACGCCCGGATGCCAAGGCGTACCACGGCGGGTACGAAGCCGAGGGCTATGCTGCCTCAGATGCTGCCACCGACGCCGTAGCCGATGCGGCGACCGGCGCGACAATGAAACCTGCCTCGCGCTGACGCGATGGCGGACACATCCACCAGGGATTTCGTCGAGCTGACCGACGACCTGTCCGGGAGCCCGCTCTGGAACCCGGATCTCGCACCGACGCTCCTCTCACAACGCACCTGGTCTACCTATCACATTGCCGCGCTCTGGATTGGGATGAGCGTGGTCATCACGACCTACACCCTCGCCTCCGGACTGATGCAGCAGGGGATGCGTTGGTGGCAGGCGATGGTCGTCATCCTGCTCGGGAACATGATCGTCCTCGTGCCGATGATCCTGAACGCGCACGCTGGGACAAAGTACGGCGTGTCATTCCCGGTACTCTGCCGTGCTGCCTTCGGCGTGCGCGGCGCGAACGTGCCGGCGATCCTGCGCGCCCTGGTGGCGTGCGGCTGGTTCGGCATCCAGACATGGATTGGTGCCTTGGCACTGAATACGCTGCTCGTGGCGGCCTGGCCCGATTGGGCTCGTGTTCCTGCCGGCATCTGGATCTCGTTTGCGGCTTTCTGGCTCGTGCAGGTCTGGATCATCATCAACGGGCTGGAAGGCATCAAGAAACTGGAAGGGTGGTCAGCGCCCCTGCTCCTCGGAGGCGGCGCGCTGTTGCTCGGATGGGCCATCGTCCGCGGCGGTGGACTCGGGCGGATTCTGAGCGAGTCGGTGCGGCTGCAGACTGCGCAAACACCATTCTGGCAGCTCTTCCCCGCTGCGTTGACCGCCAATGTCGGCTACTGGGCCACGCTCAGCCTGAACATTCCCGACTTCACGCGATACGCGCGCAGCCAGCGCTCTCAGGCGCTCGGACAGGCGCTCGGGCTACCGGCCACGATGACGGCGTTCGCCTTCATCGGTGTGGCCGTCACGAGCGCGACGATCGTGCTGTTCGGGGAGGCGATCTGGGATCCGGTGGCGCTCATCGCCCGCATCGGCAGCCCGCCGGTGGTCATCTTCGGTGCGCTCATCGTGATGCTGGCGCAATTGACGACGAACATGGCCGCCAACGTCGTCTCGCCGGCCAACGATTTCTCGAGCCTCGCACCGCGTCGCATCAGCTATATGACAGGCGGCCTCATCACGGCGGCAATCGGGATCCTGATGATGCCGTGGCGGCTCTACGCAGACGCGGCGGCGTATATTTTCACCTGGCTCATCGGCTACTCGAGCCTGATGGGGGCGATCGGCGGCATCCTCATCGCCGATTATTGGATCTTGCGACGCCGGGAGCTCTCGACCGTGGACCTCTTCAACCTCGACGGCCGCTACTCGTACAAGAACGGCGTCAACCCGCGCGCGATGATCGCGCTCACGCTCGCTATCCTGCCGGTTGTCCCCGGCTTCGTCCGCGCCGCGATGACGCCCGGCGGCCAGGTCGCGAATCCAACGTTCTTCGATCTGCTCTACACCTACGCCTGGTTCGTGACGTTCGGACTGAGCGCGGCGCTGTACCTGCTGATATCCCAACGCCGGCCCGACTGAAGCCGGACCCCACTGGAGCTAAGTCCCGGTGCTACGGCGTCTTCAACAAGAACGCGCGGCGGCGCTCGACAAAGTTCTTCAGGCTCCCTGCAGAGCCGCTGACGTCCGCCTCGAATGCTTCCGAGCTGTACAGCTTGCGGGTGTCTGCTTTCACGTCGGCTGCGATGATCGCCTGGTACGCCCGCACGAGCGGTTCGAGCCGGTTCCAGTCGAGCCACCGGCTCGCGATGTCTCGCACGTAGGTGAGATAGCGTGCGCGGAGCGACGGGACTGCCAGCAGCTTCGACCGGAGGGGCTTGGTCGCGTCGTCGAGGCCGACGAGCGGGTCGAGATCCACCCCGGCTTGCCCAAACCCCTGGACACCGCGTCCGCCTGGAGGGAAGCCGGCGGGCGGGAAACCCGGAGGGAAGCCGCCCGGAGGACCACCACCCGGCCGCCCGCCAATGAAGCCTCGCCCGAAGCCCTCTTCCGCCAGACCTTCATTGACGTCGTGCGGCAGGATGTGGAACCGTCCCTTCTCGTCCTGGTAGATGCTGTAGTCGCTTGCGCGGGTCCAGTAGCCGTCGCTGTTGACGAGGGCCACTTCGAGCGCCAGGAACTTCAGCGCGCCGTCGACATCGAGGATCGGTTCGAGCGCCGCTTCCAGCTGGCTCGCAGGCGTCTCATTGAGGACACGGAACAGTCGAACGAGATCAGCCCACGGTGTGCCGTCGTCCCTGGTCTTGATCTCGTAGATGCGTTTGTAGGCCTCGGCATCCTCGCCGAGATAGCGCATCCCGCCCTGGCCGAAGGGGCTGCCCGGCACCTTCCAGCGCGCGCCCTTCGTGGACGCGAAGAAGTCGCGCGTGAAGTCCTTGTTGAACTGCTGAGCGTTCACGAAGATGCCCCAGCTCTCGCCGTTGATTGCCACCCGCACGTAATTGGTCTTGGGCGTCGGCACGTAGTGGCTGGCGATCTCCGCATACAGGACGGCGCGCACGAACGTGGGATCGCCGTTCGCGTTGAGCAGGTTCAACGTCTGATAGCCGTCGATTCGCTGATCGGCGTTGACGAAATCGAACGCCAGGTTGAGCGACCGCTTTGAACCCGCGGGCACCATGAAGAACGACGACATGCCGCGGAAATGGACGCCGACGTCCGTGTAGACCTTGCCGTCAACCGTGGCGGTCGCCGGGATGTCCACGTCGGTGTTGTTGAACGCCGCGAGCTCCGACTCCCAGTCCGCGTTCTCGAACTGCAGGAAGATCGTGCGCAAGGTTGCGACATCGTAGAGTGGGATTCCGGGATAGGACCGTACATCGGCCGGTGTGAGCGGCCGGCCGGGAGAAGCCGGGGCAAAGCCTCGGCCACCGAAGCCGCCTGGGGGGCCGCCGGGCGCTCCCGGACCACCCGGTCCACCGCGACCGATCAAGGCGAAGGGGCCGCTGGCGGGCTGGTTTGCCAGCCACTCGCGCGCCGCGCGCCGCTCGGAGGTATTGAGACGGTTATCGTCGTTCTGGTCGAACCGCTCGACGATCTTCTGATCCTGTGGCATGGGAGGAAATCCACCCGCCGTTTGCGCGAGGCCTGGCCGCTGCAGCACCGCCGCCAGCCCAAGAACTCCCACCAGCACGAACTTGGTCATGGAGCCTTCACCACGCTGTGATCCGGTGCCTCGTGCATGGCGACCTGAGCGACGTGCCCCAGCACCATCATGCCGAGGCGATACTTGGACGCCGTCTGCGTCTGAAGGGCGAACTCTTCCACAAGGCGCTTGAAGACCGCGGGGAGGTCCACCCGGTACTTCAGCTCGAGAACCATGCGCCGGTGGAGCACGGGCACACCGGCATCCGCGCCGAAGCGCACATCCTCAGCCGGGGCCACGCGGATGCCTTCGTCCAGCGTCAACCGGGCCAGAGTGCCGTCAACTGCCGCGGTGCGGGCCGTGCGCTGGTAGGAGACCTGGCAGACGGGCGACAGGCGGCGAAGCTGCAGACGCTGATGAAACCACTCGGCCGACCAGCTCGGGTCCGAATCCGGCTGCATCAGACGATCCAACACGTCCAGTGAAGCGCGGGTCCGGCGCTTCACCACCATGTGCGGCCTTCGAAGCTTCCGCTCGAGAAAAATGACATCGGCCTCCGTGTATCTCCGGACACGGAACTTGGCCCGGGCAAAGGACCCCCTGCGGTGGAACACGTCGTGGTCCTCGGTGTCGAAGTACAGGCTGACGGTCTCGTACTCGTCGCCGAAGGGTCCCGTACCATGAGGATCGGGATCAAGGTGGGCTCTCACCCACTCACGAATCTGGACGCCCAGGTCGTGGTCCACGACGAACTTGATCTCTGACGCGAACGTGCGGGCTTCCCTCGTGTCTGTCACGCCCCCAACATACGACGGCCGTGGGGAGAACGATACACGGAAGTTACATGAACGTCTTGGGATAGATTGATGGGGCCTTGCTGGTCTCCATCCCGCGGTGGATCGCGCGTCTCCCCCTCCTTGTCGCCGCCTGCACGGCACCGGCGATTCTCCTGGAAGCCCAGCCTGGGGCGCCGCTCCTGCTTTCGCAGCTCACCTGGTTCGACCGCACGGGACGAGCACTCGGCACGATCGGTACGCTGGCCGACCACGGGAATATCGAGCTCTCGCCAGACGGACGCACGGCAGCCGCGGCCGTCAACGATCGGGAGCTGGGCACACACGACATCTGGATGTACCCGACCAGCGGCGGAACCCGCACGAGGTTCACGTCGGATTCCACTGACGAGAACTGGCTCATCTTCGGCCCCGACAGTGCCCGTGTGATCTTCAACTCCTTCGGCCCCGGACGCCTGGACCTGTTCCAAGCGCCGGCCTCAAACAGCGCGGGCCGCCGTGTGCTCCTGGATGACGCCGTGGCCAAGTGGCCGGTGAGTTGGTCGCCAGACGGCCAGCATCTCCTCTACGTCACCAGTACCCCTGACACCGGCAACGATATCTGGGTGCTTCCGCTGACCGGCGATCGCCGGCCGTTCCCGTTCCTGAACGGACCCGAATCCGAGAACTGGGCGGCGTTCTCGCCGGATGGGCGATGGGTTGTGTTCAGCTCGACGGCGACCGGCCGAAGCGAGGTCTACGTCACGGGGTTTCCAGACGGAGGTGGATTTGGACAGATATCGGAAACAGGTGGAAGCCAGGCGCGCTGGCGCCGTAACGGCGAGATTGTCTATCTTGCGCCGGACCGTCGGTTGATGGCAGCCAAGATGCGCGTGGACGGGAACGAGATTGAGCTGCTCGGCGTCGAGGAACTCTTCGCGATCACGTTCCCTTATGGTTCGTACCACGCCTTCGACGTCACCGCAGACGGTCAGCGCATCCTGGTGAACACAACGATCGTGTCACCAGACTCCCCGACCCTCACTGTCTCGAACGAGGTTCCGGCTACGGCTTCGCGGGTTCCCTAGAGAACCTGCGATTTCAAGAGGTGCGCTCCCGGCGCCTGACGAGTGGCGGTGGCCGCCAGAAGGCCCACGTACGACCCGCACATCAGTACGCATGGTTTCCCACCCACCGTCCTGCTGGCTTCCGACTCCAGGCGAAGGATGCCCCGGCGACGATCGTCGCCAGGCTCAGCAGCGCCGCCACGTGAAACGGGCTGAACTCGCCCGTCAACCGGTAAATCCACAGGGCGCTCGCGTTGACGCCCACCATGCTGCCGGTGTACACCCATCCGACGCTCCGGTGGCACCTCGTTCCCTTACGCCCCTGCGTGACAAGCAGGCCTGAGACGAGCGCCGCGACCGCCAGGCCGATGTGGATTCTTGCAACGATCGGCATCGCCTACCGTTTCGGGGGAACCGTGGACAGGCTACGGTTGAGCACCGCCGCAAGCCTCACGCCGCCCAGCGCGAGCCGCTCGTCGACGACTGAGATCTGCGCGCGGTAGTAGGCCTCGTCGGCATCGGCGCCTGACGCAAGCATCGAAGCGTTGGCGAGGGCAAGTGATTCCATGGCCCATTCCGCGGGAACGCCGGTAGGCCTCGCTTTCAGCCTACGCTGCGCAACCTGCTGCTCGAGCAGCTTTACGTACTCGACGTCATTCAGCCGCCGGTGCGCGATGAGTTGCGTATCCCACACGCTGTGCAGGTTGCAGCGTATCGGTCTGGCTGGATCGCCACCACAGCTCTCGGACCCGAACACCTTCACAAGGATGCCGTTTCCCCCACGCTCCACGGCCGTGGCGTGCAAGGGCTGGTGGAGATCGCCGATGAAGTGCACGAGGAACTTCAGTGCAATCGCACGGTCCGCTCGGTCGAGCTTCGTGTTCGCCAGCCGCTCCTCGTTGTACCGAATGCGATCGATCGCACAGTCGCGCCAGATGTCGCCGCGTGCCCCCATGGCAACACCGGGCTGGCGCGGACAGTCCCGGTCACGGTCGTAGCCCCTGGCGTCTGGTGGGATGTTCACGTAGTGCCAGGTCGCGGTCTGATTTACGCCCACGAGATATTCGTCGGCCCAGGAGGCAACGTCAGCGAGGTTCTCCGGCCCGAGCAGCCACTGGACGTTCTGTCTGGCCACCGGTGTGAGCTGGTTCGTGGCCACGAGCGCCACGAGCCGGTGCCCCTGCAAGCCCCAGGCATGAAGAGTGGCCGAGACGGCAAGCGTTGCGAGTACCAGGGCGCAGCCCCGCCACATTCGGTTCCGCATCCAAGCTCCGATCAGGACTTTATGCACGACCGTATCCCAGGCAAACGCTGGGGCCCATCGCCTGGATTGTCCCTACGCGAGGCACCCTTCAACACCGAGATTCACGTCCACTGCTTGCCGATCGTGTCGAGACCAGCCCGGCCAAGATCTTCCGGCGTCATCGCGATTCGGAACTCGACCTCCGCATTGAAAGTGAGGAACCAGGGTTCCGCCAGAGCCGGAATCTCGGAGGCGTCCTTGACGGTGACGACAAGGGTGGCACCGCGCTTCCCGTGGTGTTCGGAAAAGTACACGGCTTCAGGCTTGATGCTCGCGAGAATCTTCTGGATCTTGGCTCCTGCAGAACCGTCACGCACAGCGGAGTTGAAGGGCTCGAGGGGGAACTGGACGTGCACGAGCATACGCATGCGCTGCCTCCGGAAGTCTCGGGTTGTTGTGAAACTGAATAGACCCGGATCCTAGCACGCAGGCGCGCGTGATCTTCAGCGACGTTGGCAACCGTGTTCGCGAACTGGGCGCCGCCGAAAGACAAAAGGCACGGAGACGAATCTCCGTGCCCTCCAGCGTGCCACGCCGAAGCCTTCTGGCGACGGCGGGTGATCTTCGTGACCTTCGTGGGGAACGAAGGGCGGCCGGCCGTGGAGGCCCGCCCTACTCGACGTCTCCAGCCGGCGGACGGCTGAGCATCGGTTCCTCGGTGTCGAACGCGTACTCGATCTCGCGATCCAGATCGAGCTCGTCCTCGGTCGGCACCGGAGCCGGCGGCGGCGGCGGCGGTTCGTCCGCCGGGATCCGCACGTGCCGATACCACTCGAAGCCCGTGCCGGCCGGGATCAGCCGACCCATCGTCACGTTCTCCTTCAGCCCGCGCAGGTGGTCGATCTTTCCGGAAATCGACGCCTCGGTCAGCACCCGGGTCGTCTCCTGGAAGGAGGCAGCCGAGATGAACGAGTCGGTCGAGAGCGACGCCCTGGTGATCCCGAGCAGCAGCGGCTGCGCGGTAGCCGGCCGGCCGCCGGCGGCGATCACACGCTCGTTCTCTTCGAGGAACCGGAACTTGTCCACCTGCTCGTCGATCAGGAACTCGGTGTCGCCGACGTCTTCGATCTTCACCCACCGCATCATCTGGCGCGCGATGACCTCGATGTGCTTGTCGTTGATGTTGACGCCCTGCAGCCGGTAGACCTCCTGGATCTCGTTCACCAGGTACTTCTGCAGCTCCTTCTCGCCCAGCACCCGCAGGATGTCGTGCGGGTTGCTCGGACCGTCCATGAGCTGCTCGCCGGCGTGCACGCGCTCGCCCTCGTGGACGTTGACGTGCACGCCCTTCGGCATCGAGTACTCGCGCGGCTCGGTGCCGTCGTCTGGCACGATGATCATCTTGCGCTGGCCCTTGGCAACGCCACCGTCCTTGACGACGCCGTCGATCTCGGAAATGACTGCCGGGTCATGCGGCTTGCGCGCCTCGAACAGCTCCACCACGCGTGGGAGGCCACCCGTGATGTCCTTCGTCTTCGTTGTCTCGCGCGGGATCTTCGCCAGCACGTCGCCGGCTTCCACGCTCTCACCGTCCTGGATCATGAGGTGCGCATGCGACGGCATGTGGTATTTCCGTCCGACCTTACCCGACTTGTCGCGGATCTCGATGGTCGGCTGCTTCTTCTCGTCTGGCGAGTCCACGATGATGAAGCGCGAAAGGCCGGTGACTTCATCCACTTCCTCGTGCACCGTAACGTTCTCGATGATGTCCTTGAACTTCACCACGCCTGGCTCTTCGGTGAGGATCGAGAAGGTGTAGGGATCCCACTCGACGATCGTCTGGCCCTGGTCCACCTTCTGGCCATCCTTCACCTTCAGTCGGGCGCCGTAGACAATCGTGTAGCGCTCGCGGTCGCGCCCCTTCGAGTCCTTGATGACGAGCGACCCGTTGCGGTTCATGACGATCAGCTGGCCGGCCTTGCCACCGGTCTTGTGCGTCTCGACGACCTGTAGCCCCTCGTAGCGAACCGTGCCGGCGTGCCGGGCATCGAGCGTGTTCTGCTCGGACACCCGCGACGCCGTGCCGCCGATATGGAAGGTCCGCATCGTGAGCTGCGTGCCAGGCTCGCCGATCGACTGGGCGGCGATGACCCCTGCCGCCTGTCCAAGCTCCACCAGCCGCCCGGTGGAGAGGTCGCGACCGTAGCAGCGGGCGCATACCCCTCGGCGCGCAGCACAGGTCAGCACCGAGCGGATGCGAACCTTCTCGATGCCACCCTCCTGGACGGCCACGGCCTTGTCCTCGTCGATCTCCTCGTTGAGCTCGACGAGCGTGCCACCGCCGAACGGATCGACGATCCGCTCGAGCGTCACGCGGCCGACGATGCGGTCGCGCAGCGGCTCGATGATTTCGCCAGACTCCACGATGGCGCGCGCCTCGATGCCATCGAGCGTTCCGCAGTCGTGCTCAGAGATGATGACGTCCTGCGCCACGTCCACGAGCCGCCGCGTGAGATAGCCTGAGTCGGCCGTCTTGAGCGCCGTGTCGGCCAGCCCCTTGCGGGCGCCGTGCGTGGAAATGAAGTACTGCAGCACCGTGAGGCCTTCACGGAAGTTCGACGTGATCGGCGTTTCGATGATCTCGCCCGAGGGCTTCGCCATCAGGCCGCGCATGCCCGCGAGCTGGCGAATCTGCTGCTTCGACCCGCGCGCGCCGGAGTCGGCCATGACGAAGACCGGGTTGAAGCCCTTCCCGCTCTCGTCCATCCCGGCCATCTCGCCGAACATCTCGTCGGCAATCTTCTCGGTGACCTCCGACCACACGGCAATAATCTTGTTGTAGCGCTCGCCGTTGGTAATGGCCCCCTCGAGGTACTGCTGCTCGATCTTGATGACCTCGTTGCGCGCCGCCTCGACGAGAATCGGCTTGTTGGCTGGGATGACGAGGTCGTCGATCCCGACCGACAGGCCGGAGCGCGTCGCGTAGGTGAACCCGAGGTTCTTCAGCGCGTCGAGCATCTCCACCGTCCGCTCGGGGCCAAAGTCGAGGTAGCAGCGCTGCACGAGCTGCTGCAGCCCCTTCTTCTTCAACAGGCCGTTCACGTACGGCATCGGGCCGGGAAGCGCTTCGTTGAAGATGACCCGGCCGACGGTCGTGTTGATGATCTTCCCCGTAACCTCGGTCACCTCCGTGTGGATGACGTCCTGGTCGTCGCGCGCCGCCGTCAGGTCGATCAGTGCGCCCGTGTAGCGAAGCCGGATCGGCGTGAGCAACTCGAGCGCCCCGGCCTCCAGTCCCAATAGCACATCATCCGCGTTGGCGAACGCGCGTCCCTCGCCCTTGGCACCGGGCTTGGCCTTGGTCAGGTAGTAGCATCCGAGAACGATGTCCTGCGACGGCACCGCGACCGGTGCGCCGTTTGAAGGCGACAGGATGTTGTTCGACGACATCATCAGCACCGAAGCCTCGATCTGCGCTTCGGGTGAGAGCGGGATGTGCACCGCCATCTGGTCGCCGTCGAAGTCGGCGTTGAACGCCGTGCAGACCAGCGGGTGGATGCGAATCGCCTTGCCCTCCACGAGCACCGGCTCGAACGCCTGGATGCCGAGACGGTGGAGTGTCGGCGCGCGGTTCAGCAGCACCGGGTGCTCGCGGATCACCTCTTCCAGGATGTCCCACACTTCCGGCCGCTGCTGCTCCACCATCTCCTTGGCCTGCTTGATGGTGGCGACCAGCTGCCGCTGCTCGAGCTTGTTGTAGATGAACGGCTTGAACAGCTCGAGCGCCATCTTCTTCGGCAGCCCGCACTGGTGGAGCTTCAGTTCAGGTCCCACGACGATGACCGAGCGGCCCGAGTAGTCCACGCGCTTGCCGAGCAGGTTCTGGCGAAAACGCCCCTGCTTACCCTTGAGGGTGTCGGAGAGCGACTTGAGCGGCCGGTTGTTGGCGCCGCGCAGCACGCGGCCGCGGCGGCCGTTGTCGAACAGCGCGTCCACCGCTTCTTGCAGCATCCGCTTCTCGTTGCGGATGATGACGTCCGGCGCCTTGAGCTCCATCAGCTTCTTCAGCCGGTTGTTCCGGTTGATGACGCGGCGGTAGAGGTCGTTCAAGTCGGAGGTCGCGAACCGGCCGCCGTCGAGCGGGACGAGCGGTCGCAGCTCGGGCGGGATCACTGGGATGACGTCGAGGATCATCCAATTCGGCTGATTGTTCGACTTGCGGAAGCTGTCAACGACCTTGAGGCGCTTGGCGTACTTCAGCTTCTTTTGCACCGAGGTCTCGCTGCGCATCTTCACGCGCAGCTCCTCGGCCAGCTTCTCGATGTTGACGCGCTTGAGCAGCTCCTTGATCGCCTCGGCGCCCATCTGCGCGCGGAACTTCGCGCCGTGGTCCTCGCGGGCCTTGCGATACAGCTCCTCGTTGAGCAGCTGGTTCTGCTTCAGCTCCGTCTCGCCTGGATCGATGACGACGTAACCCTCGAAGTAGAGAATGCGCTCGAGGTCACGCAGCGAGATGTCGAGGAGGTGACCGATGCGACTCGGCAGCCCCTTGAAGAACCACACGTGGCTGACCGGCGTGGCCAGGGTGATGTGCCCCATACGCTCGCGGCGCACCTTGGCCTGCGTGACCTCGACACCGCACTTGTCGCAGATCACGCCGCGGTGTTTCATGCGCTTGTACTTGCCGCAGAGGCACTCCCAGTCGGTGATGGGGCCGAAGATCTTGGCGCAGAACAGGCCGTCGCGTTCCGGCTTGAACGTGCGGTAGTTGATCGTCTCCGGCTTGGTCACCTCGCCGAACGACCACGAGAGGATCTTCTCCGGCGAGGCAAGGGAGATCCGGATCGCGTCGAAGTCGGCGCGGAGTGTCGTCGCCTTGGTGTCGTGAAAGCTTGGTCTCATATGGATGCTTCGCTATGAAGTAGGCGGTGTGCAGTAGGCAGTCGGCAGAACCACCATTCTGCCGTGCTGCCCTCCGCCCACTGTCTACTGTCTACTGCCTACTAGACCTGTTCCAATACTGGCTCGCCGTCATTCACGGGCAACAGCTCGGCGGGCCTCTTCACGGTCGAGATCAGCTCGACGTCGAGACACAGCGACTGCAGCTCGCGGATGAGCACGTTGAACGATTCCGGCAGTCCAGGCGTGAACGACGCGTCACCCTTGACGATCGCCTCGTAGATCTTGGCGCGCCCGATGACGTCATCCGATTTCGCCGTGAGCAGCTCCTGGAGGATGTGCGCCGCGCCGTAGGCCTCGAGCGCCCACACTTCCATCTCACCGAAGCGCTGGCCGCCGAACTGCGCCTTGCCGCCCAGCGGCTGCTGGGTGATGAGCGAGTACGGCCCGATCGAGCGCGCGTGAATCTTGTCATCGACAAGGTGCGAGAGCTTCAGCATGTAGATGTAACCGACGGTGACATCCTGCTCGAAGCTCTGACCGGTCATGCCGTCGTAGAGCAGCGTCTTGCCGCTCTTCGGCAGGCCAGCCTGCTCGAGCCAGTTCTTGATCTCGACCTCGCGGGCACCGTCGAACACGGGCGTCGCGAAGTAGAGGCCAAGCGCGTGCGCCGCCCACCCGAGGTGCGTCTCGAGAATCTGGCCCACGTTCATGCGCGACGGCACGCCGAGCGGGTTGAGGACAATCTCGACCGGCGTTCCGTCCGGCAGGTACGGCATGTCCTCCTCCGGCAGAATGCGCGCGATCACGCCCTTGTTGCCGTGGCGGCCGGCCATCTTGTCGCCGACCGACAGCTTCCGCTTCATCGCGACATACGCCTTGACGAGCTTGATGACACCAGGGGGCAGCTCGTCGCCGCGGCGAACCTTCTCCTTCTTTTCCTCGAACAGCTGGCGGATGACCTCCACCTGGCGCTCCGTGCGCTCCTCGAGCAGGCGCAGATCGCCTTCGAGCCGTGGATCCTCGCTCTGAATCTTCAGGCGCACCATCTGCTGGTACGGGATCTCCTGGAGCACGTCCGGCGTGAGGACCGTGCCCTTCTTGAGGAGCCGCTCGCGGCCGAACTCGTCAAACGCATCGGCGCGCAGGACCTGGTTGCCAACCATCTGCATGACGCGCTTCTTCACTTCGTCGTGAAGAATGCGTATCTCGTCCTGCAGGTTGCGCTCCATCATCTCGAGCTCTTCGGCCTCGATCGCCTTGGCCCGATCGTCCTTCTCGATGCCCTTCCGCGAGAAGATCTTCACGCCGACGATGATCCCCTCGATACCCGGCGGACAGATGAGCGAGGCGTCGCGCACGTCGCCGGCCTTCTCACCGAAGATCGCGCGAAGGAGCTTCTCTTCCGGCGTGAGCTGGGTCTCGCCCTTCGGCGTCACCTTGCCCACCAGGATGTCACCCGGCTTCACATAGGCGCCGATGCGGATAATCCCGCTGTCGTCCAGGTCGCGGAGATAGGTCTCGGACACGTTCGGAATATCGCGAGTGATTTCCTCAGGGCCGAGCTTGGTGTCACGGGCCTCGATCTCGAACTCCTCGATGTGGATGGAGGTGTAGTAGTCCTCCTTCACCATCTTCTCGGAGACCAGGATCGCGTCCTCGAAGTTGTAGCCGCGCCAGGGCATGAAAGCGACCAGCACGTTGCGGCCAAGCGCGAGCTCGCCCAGCTCCGTGCAGGGTCCATCGGCCAGGACCTGTCCCTTCACCACCTTCTGCCCGACCCGCACAATCGGCTTCTGGTTGATGCAGGTGTTCTGGTTCGACCGCTTGAATTTCGTCATCGGGTAGATGTCGGCGCCCATCTCCTTGCTGATGTCGTCGGCCTCGCCGGGCCCTTCGACGCGCACGACGATGCGCTGGCTGTCCACGTAGTCCACGGTGCCCGATCGGCGCGTCACGACCACGGCGCCGGAGTCGCGCGCCGTGATGTATTCCATCCCGGTGCCCACGTACGGGCTGCGCGCCCGCAGCAGGGGCACCGCCTGGCGCTGCATGTTCGATCCCATCAGCGCGCGGTTGGCGTCGTCATGCTCGAGGAACGGGACGAGCGAGGCCGCCACCGACACGAGCTGCTTCGGCGACACGTCGATGAACTGGACCTCGTTACGCTGGGCGAGGATGAAGTCGCCGGCCCGGCGCGAGTTCACACGGTCCTGCGTGAAGCGACCACTCTCGTCGAGCGGCGCGTTGGCCTGCGCGACGATGTACTGGTCCTCCTCCCATGCGGAGAGGTAGTACGAGTACGGCTCGAACTCGACCCCTTTCTTCTTCGACCGACCGTCGGTGCCGACCAGCTCGTCGGCCTCCACGATGTCGCCGGCCTTGTATTTCGCGTTGCCACCGGCGTTGTGCACGATCACGTAGTCGATGACGCGGCCGTCCTTCACTTTGCGGTACGGCGACTCGATGAAACCGAACTCGTTGATACGCGCGTAGCACGACAGCGACGAGATGAGGCCGATGTTCGGACCTTCCGGCGTCTCAATCGGACAGATGCGGCCGTAGTGCGTCGGGTGCACGTCGCGCACCTCGAAGCCCGCGCGCTCACGGGAGAGGCCGCCGGGGCCGAGCGCCGAGAGACGCCGCTTATGCGTGATCTCGGAGAGCGGGTTCGTCTGGTCCATGAACTGCGAAAGCTGCGACGACCCGAAGAACTCGCGAATGGCGGCCATGACCGGCTTCGCGTTGATCAGGTCGTGCGGCATCGCCGTCGCCATTTCCTGGTAGACCGACATCTTCTCCTTGATCGCGCGCTCCATGCGGACCAGACCGATACGGAACTGGTTCTCGAGGAGCTCACCGACCGAGCGGACGCGGCGGTTGCCCAGGTGGTCGATGTCGTCCACGTTCTGCGGGTTCTTGCGAAGCCTGAGCTGGTACTTCAGCACTTCGTAGAAGTCTTCCGGGTGCAGGATCTTCTCGTCGAGGGGCGTTTTCAGCTTGAGCTTGGTGTTCAGCTTGAGCCGGCCCACGCGCGAGAAGTCGTACTTCTGCGGATTGAAGAACATGTTCTCGAACAGCGACCGCGAGCTGTCGAGCGTCGGTGGATCGCCCGGCCGGAGACGCCGGTAGATCTCGATGAGCGCCTCTTCGTGCGTCCGGATCGGATCCTTTTTCAGGGTCTGGCCGATGACCGCGCCAACCTCGTCACGCTCGGGGAAAAAGACGTCGATCTTCTCGACCTTCTTCTCCTGGGCCATCGAAATGACGCGCGGCGTCAGCTCCTCGTTCGCTTCGAGGATGACTTCACCCGTCGCCGGGTCCACGATGTCGGCTGCGGCAAAGGCACCCTCGAGCGCCTCGTCCACCACGCCGATGGTCTCGATGTGCGCCTTCCGCAGCGCGGCGATCGCGTTGGCGGAGATCTTCTTGCCACCCTGCACCGAGAAATCGCCCGCCTTGACGTCGCTCGCCGCACGAAGCCCGACGAGGCTGTCGCTGACGGCCCACATGAGCGTGGGGCCACCGTCGAGCAGGATGCGGTCCACCTGGTAGAACGTCCGGATGATCTCGTCAGCGCCGCGCAGCCCGAGGGCTCGCAGGAACACCGACGCCAGGAACTTGCGCTTCCGGTCGATACGTACGTACAGCAAGTTCTTCTGGTCGTACTCAAACTCCACCCAGGAGCCACGGTACGGGATGATCTGCGCCACGTAGAGCGTCTTGTCCTCTGAGTGGAAGAAGGCGCCCGGCGACCGGTGGAGCTGCGACACGATGACGCGCTCGGTGCCGTTGATGATGAACGTGCCGTTGTCCGTCATCAGCGGCACGTCGCCGAAGTAGACCTCTTGCTCCTTGATGTCGCGGATGGTCTTCACGCCGGTCTCGGGATCCTTGTTCCAGACGACCAGACGAATCGTGACCTTGAGCGGCACGGCGTAAGTCATGCCGCGCTCCTGGCACTCGTCCACGTCGTACTTGAGCTTCATCCCGACTGTGTGGCCGCAGATGTCACAGACGTCGCCGCGGGCGGTATTCGCCTTGCCGCAGCGCTGGCAGAGCACCTGATGGTCGCCGAGCGGGTCGGCGATGAGGGTTGCGCCGCAGCCGGTGCACGGTTTCCGCAGATGGTGCAAGCCGGCCAACTTGCCGCACTTGCATTCCCAGTTGCCGATCGAATATTCGATGAACTCCAGCGACGAGTTCTCGCGGAAGTCGCTGATCGGGAAAACCGACTTGAACACAGACTGCAGGCCGGCGTCTTCCCGCTCGGCCGACAGCCGGTTCATCTGCAAAAATCGCTCGTACGATTTGCGCTGGATCTCGATCAGGTTCGGGATGGGAACCGTGGTCTTGATCTTCGAGAAATCCTTACGCTCGCGGTAGACGTTCTTGGGAAGGCTGTACATCGGTGGCTGATCCTCGAGGATCGGAGTCAACAAGAAAGAGCGGGGATGAGCCCGGTAAGGGCCCATCCCTGTATGACGTGCCGGACGGCCTGACGGCCGCCTACGTGATGCTTACCTTGGCGCCGACTTCCTCGAATTTCTTCTTGATGGCATCGGCCTCGTCCTTGGTCACGCCTTCCTTGAGCGCCTTCGGCGCGGCCTCGACCAGATCCTTGGCCTCCTTCAGGCCGAGAGAGGTGACCTCGCGGACGACCTTGATCACTTTGATCTTCTCTCCGCCGACTTCCGTCAGATTGACCGTGAACTCGGTCTTCTCCTCGGCTGGCGCGGCAGCCCCGCCGCCGCCCACCGCCACGCCCGGCATCGCCATCGGCATCGCCGCGGACACACCCAGCTCAGATTCGAGCGCCTTGACGAGCTGCGAGAGCTCCATGACGCTGATGCCCTTGATGTACTCGATCACCTGCTGCTGATTCACGTCGGCCATTTCCATCTCCTGTAGGGCGGGCCCTTGCGGCCCGCCGTTATGGCGGCCCGCAAAGGGCCGCCCCACGAATCACGGCGGTCGCCCGCCCCTACGATTCCGATTCCTTCTTCTTCTGCTCCACCTGCACGAGCACCGACATCAAATCGCGCGGAGCTGCGGCCAGCACCGTGACGATCTGCTGCATGGGCGCTTGCAGCACGAAGAGCAGCTTCGCGTAGAGCTCGGGCCTGCCAGGCAACGCGGCGAGGTCGGACACCTCCGCCGGCTTGATGGGCCGGCCCTGCACCACCGCCGCCTTAATCGACAGCGTCGGCGCGGTCTTCATGAACGCCGACAGCGCCTTCGCCAGCGCCACCGCGTCGTCACCCGTATAGGCGATCGCCGTCATCCCTTCGAAATGCGGTTCGAGGGATGCCAGCTTCGTACCCGTGCTGGCCCGTCTGGCGATCGTGTTCTTGAGAACTCTGTACTGGGCCCGGGCGCCGCGTAATTGCCGGCGCAGCTCCGTGACCTGTGGAACATCCAGTCCCTTGTAGTCCACCAGGATCGCCGTATCGGCCGCCCTGAAGGCCGAAGACAAATCCTGGAGCTCCTGTTCCTTCTCCGCTCGCGTGACAGCCATCGCTCGCTCCTAATGCTTCTGCCGCTCGTCGATGTGGGCGGTGTCAATTGCGACGCCAGGCCCCATCGTGGAGGACACGGTGACTGACTTGAGGTACTTGCCCTTGGCCGCCGACGGCTTCGCCTTGACCACGCTGTCGACGAGGGCGTGGGCGTTGGCCACGAGGTTCTCGGTTGGAAACGACGCTTTTCCGACCGGTGCGTGGATGATTCCCGTCTTATCGACGCGGAACTCCACCTTGCCGGCCTTGATCTCCTTGATCGCCTGCGCGACGTTCGGCGTCACCGTACCGGTCTTCGGGTTCGGCATGAGACCACGTGGACCGAGCACCTTGCCGAGACGCCCGACGCCACGCATCATGTCCGGCGTGGCCACGACCGCGTCAAAGTCGATCCAGCCGCCGAGGATCTTCTCGACCATCTCGTCGCCGCCGACAAAGTCGGCGCCCGCCTCGGTGGCCTCCTTCTGCTTGTCAGCGCCGGCAATGGCCAGCACCCGCTTGCTCTTGCCGAGGCCGTGCGGAAGGACGACCGTGCCGCGCACCATCTGGTCCGCGTGCTTGGGATCGACCCCGAGCCGCAGTGTCAGCTCCACCGTCTCGTCGAACTTCGCGTACTTCACCCTCTGGACAAGGGGAATCGCTTCTTCGATCAGGTAGGTCCGGTCTTCAACCTGCGCCGCCGCAGCCGTGAACTTCTTGCCGTGCTTTCCCATGTGCCTCCTTGTGGTGCTAGCGGAGCCGACGCTCCTCCCACGGTGAACCAGGCGGACCTGAAGGTCCGCCTCTACGGCGGGTCTTCAGACCCGCCTGTCTTACCCGACGACGTCTATTCCCATCGACCGTGCCGTTCCACGGACGGTCTTGATGGCCGCATCGAGATCCTGGCAATTCAGGTCAGGCATCTTCGTCTTCGCGATGTCCTCGACCTGCTTGGCTGTTACGGTGCCGACCTTGTTGCGGTTCGGTTCAGCAGATCCCTTGGCGAGATTGGCCACCTTCTTCAACAGCACCGAGGCAGGTGGCGTCTTCGTGATGAAGCTGTAGCTGCGATCCGCGTAGACGGTCACCACGACCGGAATGATCAGGCCGTCTTCCTTTGCGGTCTTTGCGTTGAAGTTCTTGCAGAAGTCCATGATGTTCACGCCGTGCGGACCGAGAGCGGTGCCGACAGGCGGGGCGGGCGTGGCCTTGCCCGCGGGAATCTGCAACTTCACCATTGCCTGGATCTTTTTTGCCATATGTCAGTAAGCAGTAAGCAGTTGGCAGCGGGGCAGCAAGTCAGATCAGAGATCTGTCTCACTGCATACCGCCTACCGCATACTCAGATCTTCTCCACCTGCAAGAAATCCAATTCCACCGGTGTCGCGCGGCCGAAGATCGTCACCATGACCTTCAGCGTGTTCTTGTCGAGGTTCACCTCGTCCACCGTCCCGTTGAAGCTGGCGAACGGCCCCTCGTTGATTCGAACCTGGTCGCCCTTGTCGAAGGTGTACTTCGGCTTCGGCTTCTCCGCCGCGGCCTTCACCTGGTCGAGGATGTGGTCAACCTCCTCCTTGCTGAGCGGCGTCGGCCTGCTGCCCGCACCAACAAAACCGGTGACCTTCGGCGTGTTCTTCACCACGTGCCATCCATGGTCGGACATGTTCATCTCGACCAGGATGTACCCTGGGAAGAACCGGCGCGCGCTCTTCACCTCACGCCCGCCGCGTTTCTCGACGATGTCCTCGGTCGGGATCAGCACCTCGCCAATCTCGGCCTGTAGTCCGTATGCCTGCACGCGCTGCAGCAGCGAGTCCTTCACCTTGTTCTCGAAGCCCGAGTAGGTGTGGACGATATACCAGCTCTTCGTCGCTACTTCCGTCATGCCCCACCAAACTGCCGAAGAACCCAGTTCACCAAGCGATCGAGGCCCAGATCCAGCAACCAGAGGTAGATCCCGAAGAACGCCGAGGTCAGGATCACGACGACGGTCGTGGCGTAGACCTCCTTACGGGAGGGCCACGTCACGCGGCGCATCTCGCTGTGCACTTCGGTCAGGAAGCCACGCGCGTTACTCCACCATCCGCGGGGGCCACCTTCGCTGCTGCGAACCGGCGCCGGCTTGACTTGCTCTAGGGTGCTCATAACGATCTGTGACTCTGTCCCGCTCGCCGTGTACTGCTCACCGGCCATGCCGGCAATCGTGTTGGCAGGTCAGGAGGGACTCGAACCCCCAGCCCCCGGTTTTGGAGACCGGTGCTCTACCAATTGAGCTACTGACCTACAAAACCAGTGGCGGACCCGGCGATCCGCCGCCGCTACTTCGTTTCCTTGTGCGCCGTGTGCTTCCGGCAAAAGCGGCAGAACTTGCTGAGCTCCAGCCGCTCGGTCGTCTTCTTCTTGTTCTTCGTCGTGCTGTAGTTGCGGCGCTTACAGTCGCCACACGCCAGATGAATAATGTCTCTCATAACGCTTTCCCGGGTGGTGAATGGTGGATGGCGACCACCAAACGGCTATTCGATGATCTCGCTGATGGTGCCGGCGCCGACGGTGCGGCCGCCTTCGCGAATGGCGAACCGGGCGCCCTTCTCCAGCGCCACCGGCGTGATCAACTCCCCGGTGATCGCCGTGTTGTCCCCCGGCATCACCATCTCCACCCCCTCGG